>NZ_CP047080.1:300000-600000 GCF_030408595.1 Corynebacterium canis
CAGCTTCGCGGGCCACGATGTGACGTACCTGGCGTGCTCGCCCCTGCAACGCACCCAGGAAACCGCCGAACCTTTCAGCGAGGTGACCGGGTTGGACGTGCAGCTGGACGAAGACCTCCTCGAAGCCGGAAACCAGTTCGAGGGGCTGCGGGTGCGGGGGCTGCGCTCCCAATTGTGGAACCCCAAATACTGGCCGCTTATGCGCAATCCCGCCGCGCCGAGCTGGGGCGAATCCTACCTGGATATCCAACGCCGCGTCATGGTGGCGGTCAAGCGCGCGCGGCTGTACGCGGAAGGGCACGAGGCGATCCTGGTCACCCATCAATTGCCCATCGTGTGCGTGCAACGTTTCGTGCGCGGGCAACCGCTGGCGCACAATCCGGCGGCGCGGCAATGTGACCTGGCGAGCGTGACATCCGTGGTGTTTCGCGGCACGGAAATAGATCAGCTGATCTATTCTGAACCCGCGCGGAGGTTGATATGAGAGTCGCAGCAATGATCGCGGCGCTGGCCATCACCCTGGCGGGGTGCAGCGCCGACCAAACCGCAGGCCAGGACGCGGTGGCAATCGGTGGCACCTGGACGTTCGTTTCGCCCGGCGGCAAGACCGAGATCATGTATCCGGTGGAAGAGCGCAAACCCATCGCCCAATTCTCCGGCGAAAGCCTGGCCGAGCCGGAGAAAACCATCAAGCTGGAGGATTTCGCGGGCAAGGTCGTGGTGATCAATGCCTGGGGCCAGTGGTGTGCGCCCTGCCGCAGCGAATCCGATGACCTGCAGGAGGTGCACGAGGCCCTCGGCGAAGACGGCACCGTCCTGGGAATTAATGTTCGAGATTTTAATGCCGACGCCGCGCGGGACTTCTTGGCCGACAATGGCTTGACCTATCCGAGCATTTACGATCCCCCGTTTAAAACCGCCGCGGCCATGGGCGGCGTGCCCGCCTCGGTGATCCCCACCACCATCGTGCTGGATAAGCAGCACCGGCCCGCCGCCGTGTTCTTGCGGGAGGTTACCGCCAAGGACCTGCTCGAAGTGACCAAACCATTGGTGGAGGAAACCTAGTGGCGGAGTACCTCGCCAACCTGGCAAGCAGTGGCCCAGTGCTCCTGGGGATGCTCGCGGCCCTGCTCGCCGGCGTGGTGTCCTTTGCCAGCCCCTGCGTGATCCCCCTGGTGCCCGGGTATCTTTCCTACCTGGCCAGCGTGGTCGGCGCCAGCGTGGAATTCGAAGGCGAACACATGCGCGTGACCAAGAAACGCCGCGTGGTGGGTGCCGCGCTGCTTTTTGTCGCCGGGTTTACCGTCGTGTTCGTGCTGGCCACCGCGACCGTGTTCGGGGCAATTAGCGCGCTCACCCTGAATGCGGAAACGCTGCAGCGGGTGGGCGGCGTGATCACCATCATCATGGGCGTGGTGTTCCTCGGGGCGATACCCTGGCTGCAAACCGAACGCAGATTCCACCCCAAGCTGGTGACCACGTGGCTCGGCGCGCCGCTGCTCGGCGGCGTGTTCGCCCTCGGCTGGACGCCGTGCCTGGGCCCGACGCTCGCGGCGATCATTTCCATTTCGGCGGGCACGGAAGGCACCACCGCCGCGCGTGGCGTGGCATTGATCGTGGCCTATTGTTTGGGCCTGGGGATTCCATTTGTGGTGGCCGCCGTGGGTTCGGCGGGTGCGATGTCTACGGTGGGTTGGTTAAGCCGCCACTCCCGCCTATTACAACAAATCGGGGGTGTCGCACTTATGATCGTTGGGGTTGCGTTGGTCACGGGACAATGGGCCGTGTTTATCTCGTGGATCCGCCAATGGACCATCAGTTACGGCGCCACACCGATTTAGGAGGAGACCGTGCAGTATATTCTTCGCGCCTGGCGGTGGTTGACCAGCATGCGCACCGCGCTGATCCTGCTATTCCTGCTGGCCCTGGGCGCCATCCCCGGCGCCTTGCTGCCGCAGCGTTCCCTCAATGAAACCAAGGTGCTCGAATACCTGGCCAATAACGGCAAAACCGCGGAGATCTACGATAAGCTGCAGCTTTTTGACGTATTCAGTTCCTCCTGGTTCACCGCCATCTACGTCCTGCTATTCGTATCCCTGATCGGTTGCATCCTGCCGCGCTCGTGGGAGCATTACCGCGCCATGAAGACCCCACCCGTGCGTGCCCCGCGTCGCCTCGATAAGATGCCGCTGCATGGCGAGGGGCGTGTCGACGCCCCGCCCGCCGACGTCGCCGCGCAAGCCACGGCGTTGCTCAAGGGGTGGAAAGTGGCCACGTATACGCCGGAAGTAGACCGTGATGGCGCGGCGTCGATAAGCGCGGAAAAGGGCTACGCGCGGGAGTTTTTCAACTTAGTGTTCCACCTCGGTTTGGTGGGAATTTTGGTCACCGTTGGGCTGGGGCGCATGGTCTATTACGAGGGCCAAGTTATTGTGATCGCGGGGGCGGAAAACTCGCAATTCTGCAATACCGCAGTGGCTAATTTTGACTCCTTCCGCGCCGGTGCGCTGGTGGACGGCACCAAACTCAACCCCTTCTGCGTGGAGGTCAAGGACTTCTCCGCCGAATACCTGCCGCAGGGGCAGGCCGCGCAATTCACCTCCAATGTCACCTGGACGCAGGACGTATTTTCGGATCCGGCCACGTGGGAGCCGTACCAGCTGCAGGTGAATCACCCGCTGCGCATCGCCGGGGACCGCGTCTACCTGCAGGGGCACGGCTTCGCGCCGCGCTTTACCGTCACCTGGCCGAACGGGGAAACCCGCACGCATATGGTGCAATTCCGCCCCGATGATCCAACGTTCTTCCTGTCCTCCGGCGTGATGCGCTTCGACCCGCCCGCCGGGATGTACCCCGACCTGGTGAAACGCCGCGAGCAACAATTGGCTATCCAGGGGCTGTTCGCACCCACCGCAGCGTGGTCGGGGGAGAAGGGCGAGCTGCTGGCCTCCTCCTTCCCCGCCATGCGGGACCCCGCCGTGGCTATCGACGTCTATCGTGGCGACGCCGGGCTGGACACCGGGCGGGGGCAATCCCTGTTTAGCCTCGACCCCGCATTGGTGCATTCCGGGCAATTGCAAAAATTGGAGCGTGTCAATCTGGGGGTGGGGGAGTCGGTGACCCTCGACGATGGCACCGAGATCAGGTTCGATGGCGCGAATGAGTTTGCCAACCTGCAGGTGAGTCACGACCCCACCCAGAGTTGGGTACTGGTGGCCTCGGTGATCACGTTGCTCGGCGTTGTCGGGTCATTGACCGTGAAGCGACGTCGCATTTGGGTTCGCATGTACCCCGATAACGGGGGTACTCGCGTGGTGACCGCAGGCCTTGCCCGCACTGATCGCGCAGGGTGGGGCGATGAATACCGCGAATTCCACCGTACGCTGCTAGGACTTCCGGAAGAAGAAGAGTAGGTTTTCCCATATGCTGATCAACCAGACGTACGCCAACTTTTCGGACCTGTCGTATAAAACGGCGGTCATGGTGTACACGTTTTCCCTAGTCATGTCGCTGGTGTACTACACCCGTTCGAACGAAAAATTCGCCGGCATGGCGCAAACCCTCGTCTGGTTGGGGCTGGCGATCCACGCGGTATCCGTGGTGCTGCGCGGCCTTTCCGCGAACCGTTTCCCCTGGGGCAACCTTTACGAATACGTTTCCGCGACCACGCTGGTGGCCATCGCGGTGGCGGCCTTTGTGATCCAGCGGAAGGATCTGCGCAGCCTGTGGCCGTGGATCCTTACCCCGGTACTAGCATTGTTGTTCTATAACGGTACGGCGTTGTATTCTGCCTCCGCGCCCGTGGTGCCGGCGCTGCGCTCCTTCTGGCTGCCGTTCCACGTGTCCATCGTTTCGATTGGCGCGGGCATTGGTTTGCTGTCCGGCATGTCCTCGCTCGCCTATATCGTGCGGAAGTACCAGCCGGAGGGCGAGGAGCGCGGCCTGCTTGGCAAGGTGGCGAAACCGCTGCCCAGCGCCACCGTGCTGGACACCATCGCCTACCGCGCCGCCATTTGGGCCGTACCGGTGTTCGGTTTGGGCATTATGCTCGGCGCGCTGTGGGCGGAGGCCGCGTGGGGTCGTTTCTGGGGCTGGGACCCGAAGGAAACCGTCTCCTTTGTTACTTGGATCCTGTATGCGGGCTATCTGCACGCGCGATCCACCACCGGGTGGCGGGCGGAAAAATCGGCTTGGATTAATATTGCCGCTTTTGTGACAATGGTGTTTAACCTCTTCTTTATCAATCAGGTTGTATCGGGTTTGCACTCCTATGCCGGACTAAACTAGGACGTATGTCTCAGTTTCAGGAGGTTTGCCGCGAGATTTTCGTGCCCGAAATCTCAACGCAAGCATCGGCGCAGGAACGGTGGGAACGGCGCGCCGAAGGCCCGATGCTTGTGCTATCCATCGTCTTTTTGGGGTTCTACCTGTGGTCTTCGCTCAGCATGGGGGACACGCGCATCGCCGATGCGGGCATTTGGATCATTTGGGGGATGTTCGCCATAGACTACCTGGTGCGCTTCTCGCTGGCCGAACGTAAGTTTCAATGGTTTATCCGCCACCCGCATGAGCTCGTGCTGGTGGCGCTCCCAATGTTTAGGCCGCTGCGCATCCTGCGGTTAGTGAGCATCCTGCTGGTATTCCAACGCTTCGCGGCGGCGAATATCCATGTGACCGTGGCCCTGTACACCGTGGTGACCACCAGCCTGATCCTGCTCATCGGATCCTTAACCCTCTATGGGGCGGAACGCCATGTGCCCAGCTCGGCTGTGAATTCGTATTGGGATGCGCTGTGGTGGTCGGTGGTCACGGTGACCACGGTCGGCTACGGCGATATCGCACCTGTGACCATGGAGGGCCGGGTGGCGGCCGGGCTGCTTATGGTCGGCGGCATTGCCTTAGTGGGTGTTGTGACGGCTTCAGCTGTTTCTTGGCTGGCGCATCAAATACAACAAATCGAAGTAAACGAAAATTCGATGGATGTGACAATCCTTACGGAATTGCAAAAGCTGCGGCGAGAAACCGCAGCTTTACGTGAAGAGGTAGCCGAGCTGAGACAACGAAGCGATTAAACAAAATCCACAATACGGGCCTTGCCATCTTGATCTTTAATGATGACATTTGAGCCTGCTGCCACTGCATTATCCACGTACGATGCGATCCGCAGCAGCCGCAGCAACGCACCGGTACGGTGCGTACCATCGCGTTTTGCGATGGTACCAATCATGTCTACTAACTCAACGGGCATATTCACGGTGACGCGAGTTTGTGCAGTGTTGGACATGTGCTGATCCTCTCTCTGTCGGTGGCAGTAATTCTACTTATCCACAGGGCCGATCTACAGTCCCAATTCTATTTGTGCAAAACTGATATATTTCGAATCTGCGAAATAAAGCTCGGTACGATGGGCGCTATGCGAGTGCTTGTTACCGGAGGTGCCGGATTCATTGGTTCCAATTTTGTCCACCGATCGCTGGGACGCGATATAACAATCACGGTCCTAGACAAGATGACCTATGCCGCGAACCCAAAAAACCTTAACGGAACCGGAGTAACCCTAGTCGAAGGTGATATCTGCAGCTCAGAACTAGTCGAGGAACTGGTAGCGCAAAATGATCTTGTGGTTCACTTTGCCGCGGAGAGCCATAATGATAACTCCCTACGAGACCCCTTAGCATTCGTGAGAACCAACGTAGAGGGTACTGTAAACTTGATAAAAGCTTGTGCACGACACGGCGTGCGCTTTCATCATATTTCCACAGATGAGGTATATGGTGATTTAGATTTCGATGACCCCTCGCGCTTCACCCCCGCTACCCCCTATCGGCCTTCCAGCCCCTACTCCGCATCCAAGGCGGCAAGCGACCACATGGTGCGCGCCTGGGTGCGCACCTACGGCCTGCAGGCGACCATCAGCAATTGCTCCAATAACTATGGGCCGCGCCAGCACCCCGAGAAATTTATCCCCCGGCAGATCATTAATCTGCTGGAAGGCAAGCCCGCCCGCCTCTACGGCAGCGGCCGCAATGTGCGCGACTGGATCCACGTGGACGACCATAACGACGCCGTCTGGACCATTATTGAACGCGGGGAGATCGGCAAAACCTACCTGATTGGCGCGGACGGCGAACGCACCAATGCGCAGGTGGTGGAGCAATTGTGCGCGCTGATCGGTGGGGACGTGGTGCATGTGACGGACCGTCCGGGGCACGACCGTCGATACGCAATCGACCCCGCGAGCACGCTGGAATTAGGCTGGCGGCCGCAGCGCAGCTTTGCAGAAGGGCTGGCGGAAACCGTGCAATGGTACCGCGACAATGCCGACTGGTGGCGCCACAGCCACGCCGCCGCCGAGGAAACCTACGCGGAGCACGAACGCATCCTGCGGGGAACCGTTAGCTGAGAGGGCCAAGAGTTGGAGCAATTACGTCACCATAAGGTGAGTCGGCATTAAACTGTGGGTCATGCTGCGCGAACTTGAACTGCCCGGAGTGTTCCTCAACGAACCAACGATCCACGCCGATGATCGCGGCGCGTTCCACGAATGGTTTAAGGCCAGCGATTTTGAGCGCGCCGTAGGGCACGCCTTTGCGTTGCGGCAGAGCAATATGAGTACCTCCCGCGCCGGCGTGTTGCGCGGCCTGCATTACGCCGAGGTCCCGCCCGGCCAGGCAAAGTATGTGGTGTGCCCGGTAGGAAAGATTTTCGACGTCGCGGTGGATATCCGCGTGGGCTCCCCGCACTACGGCCAGCACGTGGCGGTGGAGCTGTCCGCGGAGAATCGGCACGGCGTGTATATCCCGGACGGATTCGCGCATGGGTTCGTGGCGTTGGAGGATTCCGTGGTGGTGTACCTAACCACCTCGGAGTACGCGCCGGGGATAGAACACACTATCAATCCCTACGATGCGGAGCTGGCCATCCCGTGGCCGGGGCAGGAGCATATCTTATCGGCGCGTGATGCCGCGGCCCCCGGCTTGGGCGACTCCCCGCTGCCCCGATGGGAGGCGCGGCGATGAAAGGCATTATCCTCGCCGGCGGCACTGGGTCGCGGCTGTTTCCCATTACCTTGGGGGTAAGCAAGCAGCTGGTGCCGGTGTATGACAAACCCATGATCTATTACCCGCTATCCACGCTGATGCTGGCGGGGATCCAGGACATCCTGGTGATTACCACCCCGCAGGACCTCCCGCAGTTCGAACGTTTGCTTGGGGACGGTTCGCAATTTGGGTTGCGGATAAGCTTTGCCACGCAGGACCGGCCGCGGGGGCTCGCGGACGCGTTTTTGGTGGGCGCGGAGCATATCGGGGACGATTCGGTGGCCCTGATCCTTGGCGATAACGTGTTCTACGGCGCGGGCTTGGGCACGCGGCTGCGCAGGTTTTCCGACCCGGACGGCGGCGTGATTTTCGCCTACCGAGTCGCGGACCCCAGCGCATACGGCGTGGTGGAGTTTTCCCCGGAGGGGCGGGCGATTTCCTTGGAGGAAAAGCCGCAACACCCGAAGTCCCCATACGCGGTCCCGGGTTTGTATTTCTACGATAACGAGGTGGTGGAGATCGCCCGCAACCTGCAGCCATCGCCGCGTGGCGAGCTGGAGATCACCGATATCAATAACACATACTTGCGGCAGGGCAGGTTGCATGTGGAGGTGTTGCCGCGCGGCACGGCGTGGTTGGATACCGGCACCGTGGATCTGCTGTTGGCCGCCGGGGATTTCGTACGCGCGATCGAACAGCGTCAGGGCTTAAAGATCGGCTGCCCGGAAGAGGTGGCCTGGCGCATGGGGTATATTGACGACGCCGCGCTGATCCAGCGCGCACAAGCGCTGCGGGCCTCCGGCTATGGGGATTATTTACTGGGGATCACATCTCACGAATAAGTGAATCCACCCGGTAAAACGTTTCAGGTATTATTTTATAATGCGCCCATTTGCCGCGTTGCTGGCGCTGCACTAAGCCCGCGGCGGAGAGTTTTTTCATGTGGTGGGTTACCGTCGGCGCGGATACTTGGAGGGCTTCGGATAGGTCGCACGAGCAGATATCCCCGCCGTCCGCCACGAGATAGAGCAGGCGGAGTCGGGTGGGATCGCTCAGCGCCTTGAACAGCAGGCTAGCCCGGTTATTTAGATCATGACTGATCGAGGCGTTGAGTGTCATAGCAATCAATATAGCCGACTATGGGCACCCTAACATAGCCTAGTCTAACTATTCTTCGGCATCCTCTTTGTATTTCTTCTTCGCTTTTCTGATTCGTTCTTCTTCCTCCCGCGCGAGTTCCTCCGCGCGACGCTGCTTGAACCGATTTTTTTCTAGTGTCCACAGGAACTCTTCATCATCATCAGGACCTTTAATCGCAGGTTGTTCAGGCTTGCTCCAAGTGCCCGGCCCGAAAGCCTTCCACACTAAAATCACCGCGATGACGATGAGAGCCACCAGGAATAGCCGCGACACTGTCAACCTCCTAAAGATGCGTTTTCTTCGACTTTACGTGCTGCCGAGTAGTCTCGAATATTGTGAACGAACAAGCACCCTCAATTGATCCCAAACTACGCAGCCGAACCCGCCGCGACATTGTGCTTTACGGGCTTGCCAGGATAGCGCTTTTCCTTGTGCTTACCGCAGTAATCCAAGGCGTGGCGGCCCTGATTTCCGTGCCAGTGCCGCTGCTGATGTCCGCGCTGCTCGCCCTGATCGTTGCCCTGCCGCTGTCCATGTTCGTCTTTCAAGGGTTACGACGCCGCGTCACCGCCGGCATTGCAGAATGGGACGCGCAGCGTAAAGCCCACAAAGAATGGGTGAAACAGGAACTAGCTGAGCGCTAGCGCCGTAATCACCGACCACAGCAGCATCGCCCGGCCGGTCAACCCCAGCACGGGGATCAGGTCACGCCCCTGGGCGCCCCGCAGGATGGGGCGCGCCGCCAGCACCATCAGGGGAATGGCGCCGAGCGCGAGCATGGTCCGCAAGCCTAACGCAATGGAAATAACAAAGGGGATGCACACCAGGATCAGCCAGAGGATTCGGGTGCCGCGATCCCCCAGCCGCACCGCCAGGGTGATCTTCCCGGTGGCCGCATCGGTGGGAATATCCCGCAGATTGTTGGCAAGGTTCACCGCCGAGGAGAAACACCCGATGGCCAGCGCGCACGCCGCACCCACCCACGAAATCGATCCAGCTTGGGTGAATTCGGTTCCGCACACAGCTACGAATCCAAAGAAGATAAATACCGAAACCTCGCCCAGGCCACGGTAGCCATAAGGGTGCTTTCCGCCGGTGTAAAACCACGCCGCCACCACGCACAGTGCGCCCACCAAGATCAGCCACCACGAGCTCAGCAGCGAGAGGATCGTGCCCGCCACGCAGGCGAATGCAAAGGCGGTAAAGGCCGCCATGCGAACCTGATAGGGCCGTGCAATGCCCGAGCCGGTGAGCCGAGCGGGGCCGGAGCGGGCGTCGTCAGTTCCGCGGATGCCGTCGGAGTAATCGTTGGCGTAATTGACCCCGACGATAAGCGCCCACGCCACCGTTGCGGCGAGGATGGCCCGCCACAGGTTTGCGTTGCCAGCATGGGCTGCGGCACCAGTGCCCACCACGACGGGGGCAAAAGCGTTTGCCCATGTGTGCGGGCGCGCGCCTTGAAACCACTGACCTAGGGAAGCAGACATAGCCCTTATTGTTCACCATCACACCAATGTCCGAATGCACCAGGTGCCGCTACAGTGGAAGGAATGTTGATTCGCACTGCGATAACGCAAGCATTCAATGCGGTGTTTACCCTCGCCCGCATGGTGCCCCTCGCATTACAGAATCGCTGGCGCACGTCCGCAATCCCGAGCGACGGCGAGGTGACAATCTCGCTGACCACGCACGGGCGTCGATTAGCAAAAGTGCACTATAGTATCGAATCCGTGGTGCACTCCGGCGTGCCCATCGTGCTCTGGCTGGACCGCGCCGAATACGAGGGGCCATGGCCGGATACCCTGCGGCGGCTCGTGGCGCGGGGCCTGCAAGTGCGCTGCTCAGACGGCGACTATGGGCCGCACACCAAGTACTGGGGGCAATTCCGGCGCGCCCGCGGACGGGTGGTGACCATCGACGATGACATTATCTACCCCAAGTGGTTTCTCGAACGTTTGCTCGCCATTGGGGATCTTCGGGACGATACGATCGTGGCCTATCGCGCGCACCGGATCGAGCTCCGCGACGGCAAGCTGCAGCCGTACGCGAAATGGTCGCCCGCGGATACCTGCCAGGCGTCCCTGCTGCACTTCGCCACGGGGGTGTCCGGGGTGCTCTACCCCAAGGCGTTTATCGATTACGTGGTCGAACAAGGCGCGGTGTTTATGGGCGTCTGCCCGCACGCCGACGACGTGTGGCTCCACGCCTGCGCCCTTCGCCTAGGCTTTCCCATTCGGCAGGTGTATGCGCAGCCGCGCCACTTCGCCATCGTGCCCTTTACCTTCGGCGGGGCGCTGGTGATGCGCAACGCCCTGCTCGGCGGCAATGACGAGCAGATCGCACAGGTATACACGCAGGAGGATATCGATACATTGCGGCGCGCCAGCGAACTCGAGGATTAGAACATCTTCGCTACCGCGCGGCGGTCGATCTTGCCGGGGCCGGCGAGCGGCAGGGCGGTCACCTGCAGGATATGCTTGGGCAATTGCCAGCGGGGGAGATCCTCAAGGCCCTCTACTACCTGGTCCGGGGTGCGGCTGCCGCTATACACGGCGGCAATGGCCTGGCCCAGGCGGGGGTGCGGGATGCCTACCACGCAGGCCATGTCCACGCCGTCCAGAGACAAGATAGCCTGTTCGAGCACCTCGGGGTGGAGTTTCAGGCCGCCGGAGTCGATCACGGCGTCGATACGCCCGGTAACCTGCAATTTGCCATCGGCGATCACGCCGGAGTCTTGGGTGGCGTACCAGCCGTCGACAAAAACGTTTGGAACGTGGTTGCGATAGCCTGCCGCGACCATCGGCCCCGAGAGGAACACCCGCCCGTTGGACACGCGCACTTTGGCGCCGGGGATGGGGCGGCCGTCGTACACGCAGCCGCCGGCGGTTTCGGAGGAGCCGTAGGTGGTCACGATGCGAATGCCCAGCTCCTCGCACTGACGTTTGGTTTTGGCGGTGGTGGGGGCGCCGCCGACAAGGATGGCGTCAAAGCGGCGTAGCGCCTCGATCCCCGCCAGCGTCTCCATCGCCTTGAGCAGCTGCAGCGGGACGAGGGAGGTGTAGGTGCGGTCGCCAAGGTCCGCCAATTGATGCGCCAGCGATGCGAACCTATGTACGTCAAACCCCTTGGCAACGTCCAGCGCCAACGGCTCCACGCCCGCCACCAGCGCCCGCACCAATACCTGGATGCCGGCGATATGGTGCCCCGGCAGGGCGAGCAACCATTGGCCCTCCCCGCCGAGCGCCTGGTGTGTGGCGTCCGCCGAGCTCACCAGATTGTGCGGGGTGAGCAGCGCGCCTTTCGGCGTCCCCGTGGAACCCGAGGTTGCGACCACCAGTGCGATTTCCGGGGCGATCGGCTGCCCCACGCGCAACGCCGTGGCCAACGCCTGCGCCTGCTCCGGATCCGGCGGCAGCGGCAGCAAGGTTTCCTCCCCGGAAATCGCCGCAACCAGGTGCGGGAGGATTCGCGTGGGGTCCGCGGTGGGGACTGTGATAGGGCGAAGCAGGTGCCTATACTCCGGGGTGTTCACAAGGTGCTTCTAGTAGTAGTAGGGGAACGCATCCCAGTTCGGATCGCGCTTTTCCAGGAAGGCATTCCTGCCCTCCACGGCTTCATCGGTCATATATGCTAACCGAGTCGCTTCCCCGGCAAAAACTTGCTGTCCCATAAGCCCATCATCGGTGAGGTTAAAGGCAAATTTCAGCATTCGTTGCGCGGTGGGGGATTTGGCATTGATCTCGCGGCCCATCTGAATCGCCTCGTCCTCCAAACTGGCGTGCGGAGCCACCACGTTTACGGCACCCATGCGATGCATTTCCTCGGCGCTATACGTGCGCCCCAGGAAGAAGATTTCCCGGGCGAATTTCTGGCCGACCATCTTTGCTAAATACGCGGAGCCGTACCCGGCGTCGAAAGACCCCACGTCGGCGTCGGTCTGCTTAAAGCGTGCGAATTCCGCGGAGGCAATGGTGAGGTCGCACACCACATGCAGCGAATGCCCGCCGCCGGCCGCCCAACCGTTTACCACCGCGATGACCACCTTGGGCATGGTGCGGATCAGCCGCTGCACCTCCAAAATATGCAGCCTTCCGGCGCGCGCCTTGTCCACGGTTTCGGCGGTCTCCCCGGAGGCGTATTGGTACCCGTCGCGCCCCCGAATCCGCTGGTCACCGCCCGAACAGAAGGCCCAACCCCCGTCCTTTTTGCTGGGGCCATTGCCGGTCAGCAGCACCGTCCCCACGTCCGGCGTGCAGCGCGCGTGGTCCAAGGCGCGGTAGAGTTCGTCCACGGTGTGCGGGCGGAATGCATTGCGCACCTCGGGCCGGTCGAAGGCGATGCGCACGATGCCTTCCTCGATGTGCCGGTGGTAGGTGATGTCGGTGAGGTCGTCGAAGACGGGCGTCCAGAGTTCAGGCCGAAAAGAATTCATGTTCCTAGGATAGGGGGCATGCTTGAAGATGTCCTCGCCCGCGCCCACGTTGTTGCCTTGCCGATGCGGGTGCGTTTCCGCGGCGTCGATACGCGGGAGGCTGTGCTGATCGAGGGGCCGGCGGGCTGGGGCGAGTTCGCGCCATTCCCCGAATACGGCCCGCAAGAGTGTGCGAACTGGCTGCGCGGTGCCCTAGAGGCCGCCTACGTGGGCTTTCCGACGCCGCGCCGGACCCACGTCCCAGTCAACGCCACCGTCCCCGCCGTCACGCCCGAACAGGTGCCCGAAGTGCTCGCCCGTTTCCCTGGCTGCACCACCGTAAAAGTCAAGGTCGCCGAGGGTGACGACGCCGCGCGAGTCGACGCCGTGCGCGAATGTTTGCCCGAGGCGCGCATCCGCGTGGACGCCAACCAAGGATGGACTGTGGAACAGGCCGTGGCGGCCGCGCGGCGCTTCGGCGAATTGGACTATATGGAACAACCGTGCCAAACCGTTGCGGAGTTGGCGGAAGTGCGTAAACACGGGATTCGCGTGGCCGCGGACGAGTCCATCCGCCGCGCCTCGGATCCATATGCCGTCGCGCGCGCGGGTGCCGCCGATGTCGCCGTGGTCAAGGTGGCGCCGCTGGGTGGAGTGAAACATGTGTTAGAAATCGCATCTTTTATGGATTCGCACGGGTTGGCTATCACGGTGGCGTCGGCGCTGGATACCGCGGTGGGCATGAATGCCGGCCTTGCCGCGGTGGCCGCGCTGGAGCATGTGAACCCCGCTGGCCTGGCCACGCAGCAACTCTTCATTGAAGACGTGTGCGAACCCCGCCGTATCGAGGGCGGCATGCTTTCCGTGGCGCCGCAGGTGCCGGACCCCGCCAGGCTGGCCGAATTAGCCTCCCCTCATAAGGATTTGTGGCTTGAGCGCCTCCGCCAGGCGTGGAAGTATCTCTGATATGTTTGGCGTTCTCCTCGGCTATACGATCATCCTTTCAGTGATCGGAGTCGGCTATATTCTCGCCAGGACTTCCGTTATCGGCCCAGGTAATGAACGCTTGGTGCTGAACCGTGTGTCCTTCTACGCGGCGACCCCAGCCTTGCTGTTTACAGTGCTGGCGCAGGCGCCTCCCGCCGAGATTTTTACCCCAGTGTTGGCCGTTGCCGCGTGCGCCGCGATCATTACCGCCAGCGTGTACATTGCGATCAGTGCGTTGCTGTTTCGGCGGCCGGTGGCGGATACGGCGGTGGGCGCGGCGTCGGCAAGTTACGTAAATTCGAATAATATCGGGCTACCCGTGGGCATCTATGTGCTTGGGACGGGGGCGTATGTGCCGCCGATTCTGGTGCTGCAGATGGTGGTGTTTACCCCGATTATTCTGGCCGCGCTGAGTTCCGGGAGTGTGCTGAAGTCCACGGCAAAGGCGCTGTTTAGCCCGATTGTTCTAGCCTCCATTAGCGGGTTGTGCGTGAGTGTGTTCGGCTGGCAGGTGCCGGAGGTGGTTATGGAACCGCTGACCATCCTGGGCGGCGCGTCGCTCCCCATGATTTTGATGAGCTTTGGCGCTTCGCTGCACACGAGTTCCGGGGTGCATGTCCGTGGGCAGGCGTTGGTGGCGTCGGCGTTAAAGGTGGCGGGCATGCCGGTGGCAGCGTGGTTGGTCGCGCACCTATTCGGCCTCGATGCCGAACACACGTACGCTGCCGTGATTTTGGCGGCGTTGCCTACCGCGCAGAACGTGTATAACTACGCCGCTACGCACCGCGTCGGCGAGGAGATCGCACGCGATTCCGTATTGGTAACTACGTTTGCGGCGCTGCCCGCGATGTTGGTGATCAGCCTGCTTCTAGGGGTGTAAGGTCCGAGGAATACGCAGCTGCTCCCAGGAGGTTTCAAATGCGTCGAGCGCTTAAGGTTGTAGGTGTAATAGTCGCCGTGATCGTCGCGGCGATCGCATGCTTTTTCGGTTGGGTGGTGGGGACCACAAATGGATACTTTGAGCGTTATGTGGACCGTGCCCTAGCCGCGGGCTATACCGAGCATAAATACAAGGTGCGCGAAGGGCTTACCCTCAATTACGCGGAACATTCCAATGACAAAACGCCGCTCTTGCTAATCCCAGGTCAGGGCTCTACGTGGGAGGATTACGCGCCGTCGTTACCCTTATTGGCGGATGAGTTTCACGTGGTTGTGGTCGACGTGCACGGGCATGGAAAGTCAACGTGGAATCGCGATGATTACACGGCGCGGCAGATTGCGGCGGATTTGACTGAGCTTGGCCGCGAGGTGTTCAAACGTAAGTTCGTGGTGGCGGGGCATTCGTCGGGCGGGCTGCTGGCGGCGCACATGGC
Source organism: Corynebacterium canis (assembly GCF_030408595.1). Taxonomy (NCBI): domain Bacteria; kingdom Bacillati; phylum Actinomycetota; class Actinomycetes; order Mycobacteriales; family Corynebacteriaceae; genus Corynebacterium; species Corynebacterium canis. The sequence goes on from NZ_CP047080.1 coordinate 314,952, forward strand.
CGCGACCTCCCCGCAGGACATCAGCGCACTCGTGATTGAAGACGCCCCCTTCTTCGCTACGGAGGCCGACCGAGTGCCCAGCACGTTCGTGGGCCAAGACCTTGATTTGCTGGAGGCGTTCCTCAATCAATCCGAAGAGAAAGACTACGTGGCTTACGTGCTGCCGGACTCGTACATCGGCAAAATGTTCGGTGACGCTTGGAAGCCGCTCTCGGATCGGGTGGTGGCGCAACGCCGCGAAAACCCCGATGCTCTGCCGAACATTCCGTGGCTGGGAGTGACGATAAACCGCATCTGGGAATCCCTAGCGCACCCCTATGATAAGTGGTGGTCACACGCGTTTTTCATTAGCCGTACCTGGCACGAAGGATTCGATCAGGAGGCCACATTGCGGCGTGTGCAGGTGCCGTCGCTATTCCTGAAAGCCAACACGAAATACGGAGAGAACGGCGTGCTCCTCGCCGCCCTCAGCGATAAAGACGTTGCACGAGTGGACGAATTGCTCGCGGATAATCGCGTGGTCCGCGTCGAAAGCGGACACGATATCCACTTTGAGAAGCCCGATTGGTACGTGCAGCAGCTAACGGAATTCCGCGACGCTATTGCTGATGCTCAATAAGGGCAGCGCGCCGGTCAATCCGAAGCGGCCCTCCGCTCTTTGCCCTGTGCGGCGAGATAGCAAATGATGGGAAACAGCAGCGCGGCGAGGGCGAACAACGCTGGCGGGAACAGGAGTGCCTTGAGGAAAGCGCCGTCGTAAATAACTAAACCGGTGACTATCCCCAATACCCAAGCGATGAAAATAAGTGGGGCGGAAATCCGCGCGGCTCGGCGTAGCGTTTCAACGGACATGATGACCTCCTGAAATCTCTTGGCGCGATAAATGAACCCCGCAATTAGCGCTGAGACCGCTGCCGGCGAATCCGAATCCCGTTCAGCACCAGCGATAAGGGAATCAGGACATAGCAGGGAATAAGGATCGTAAATAGCGCATCGTTGCCAACTCCCGCCAGCTTGAAAATAACTACGCCTACGACAGTTATCGCGCATAGCGCCAGCAAGCCGCCGGGTTTTGCCAGAAATGTGTCGAGCCTTGCGTTATCCATAATTCCTCGGCCTGGGCAGCTAGTTAAATTGCTTACCTAACTAACGCTAATTTCGTGGTTTGCTACTTGTCTAGGCTTATCATTTGCAAATCCGCCCGAGGGGGTAAAACTAAATGCCTGTGATTCCGTGGGCAGGAGTTTCAAAGCAAAAATGGGGTGTGCACAATTCTCGTGTAATAGCTTGGCGGTGGAGGCGAGTTTATGAATAACTTGCTTCGCGCTGGGGAAGCGCTGCGGCTTATCATATTTGGCATGACTGCCACGATCGCCGCAGCGGTAGCTGCCGAGCTCGCCGCCGTGTGTACGGATATTGTTGTGTGCCCGGGCTCCCGGAACGCGCCGCTGCTATTGGCCTTACGCAGACGAAGAGACATCCGTATCCACGTTCGTATAGACGAGCGATCCGCCGCATTTCTGGCCCTGGGTTTCGCGCGCGCCCAGGGGCGGCCCGTAGCCGTCGTCATGACCTCCGGGACGGCCGTGGCGCATTGTTTGCCCGCCATGATCGAGGCGCACCATTCGAACATCCCTTTGTTGGTGGTGAGCGCGGACCGTCCGTCGCGGCTCGTGGGCACGGGTGCTAGCCAGACCATCGACCAGCTGGATATTTTCGGCAAGTTCGCCCGTACGTTCAATATTGAGGGCGCCGAGAACGGGGAAACCAGGCAGGCGATCGATGCGGCGCCAGCGCATCTCAATGTGGCGTTGGATACCCCGCTCGCCGTGGTGGCGGAGCCGCTGGAAACGCGGCGTCGGGAGGCGCGGGCTTCGAGAAGTGACTACGGCGAGGTGCAGCTCGACCTTACCCGGCGCACCCTTGTTATTGCAGGTGACGGGGCGTGGCCGATTGAAGAGCTTGCCGACGTCCCGACCATCGCCGAGCCCAGCGCACCCGCGCCGTTCGTGCCCGTGCACCCCCTCGCGGCCGGGATTCTCGCGCGCACCCAGGTGAGCGCGGAAGGCTATGTGGTGGAGACGAAACCGGAGCAAATCGTGGTGGTGGGGCACCCCACGCTGCACCGCGGGGTATTGAAACTGATGTCCGATCCCGAGGTGGATCTGATGGTGCTGACGCGCACTACGCCGACAGATCCGGCACGGAAAGCGGTGCAGGTGGGATCGCGGGTGCGTGTGACCGGCAAGCAACCCCCGGCATGGTTGAAGCTATGTTCGGCCGCCTCGGAAGTGGCGATCGCACAGGTCCGCGAAGTATTGGAAAAGTATTCGATGACCGGGCTGCACGTCGCGGCGGCGGTGGCGGACACCCTGGGCGTGGGGGATGTCCTAGTGGTGGGGGCCTCCAACCCGGTGCGCGACCTGAGCCTGGTGGGGCTGCCTTTTGACGGCGTGGAATGCTATGCCCAGCGGGGCGTGGCCGGGATCGACGGCATGATCGCGCAATCCGTGGGCATCGCGCTGGCCAAGCAGCAACAGCACCCAGACGAATTGCGGCCGCCGCGCGTGGTTTCGCTCATGGGGGACCTGACATTTCTGCACGATGCGGGCTCGCTGCTGATCGGGCCGCTGGAGACGCGGCCGGAAAACCTGACCATCGTGGTGGCCAATGACAATGGCGGCGGTATTTTCGAACTCTTGGAAATCGGTGCGCCCGAATTTCGCGGGGACTTCGAGCGTTTGTTCGGAACGCCGCATGACGCGAACGTCGAGAAGCTTTGTGCCGGTTACGGTGTGCCGCATGTGAAGGTATCTTCGGTAGCGGAGTTGCTTACGGCACTCTTAGATACCGTAGAGGTAACCCCCGGCGTTCGCGTCATCGAGGCGAGCACCGGGCGAGACAACCGCCGCGAGATGCACCTGGAATTGAAACTATGATTCGACGTCTGCACCAATTGGTGCTGCTGCTGTGGATTGCGTGTCTGCTGGGGTCGGTAAGCATGGTTGCCGGGGCCTGGCTCAATGACCGCACCATCTCCGCCGACCCCGGGCGCGCACTCGCCCGCGTCACCGCCGTGGGCACCCCCACCACCGTGGACTACCAAGACGAAGAAGGCATTTTCCACTCGCCACAGGCGGGGCTGCTGTATCCCACAGGCTTAGGCGTGGGGCAGCGCGTGTGGGTCACCTACGCAAAAAGCAATCCTGACCTGGTAAAAGTGGAGCACCGAACGTGGCACCTCGCCGTCGTGCCCGCGCTGAGTATCGCGGCGGTGGGCAGCTTTATCGCCATCGTGTTGTGGGCGCTGGTGTCCGGGCTGGGCACGTTGCGGAGGCCGCAGTGAAAGTAGCCATCGTTGCGGAATCCTTCCTACCGAATATCAACGGCGTGACCAATTCCGTGCTGCGCGTGCTGGAATACCTGCGGGAGCAGGGGCACGAGGCGATTGTTATTGCCCCGGGGGCGCGAGACTTCGAGGAAGAAATAGGGGATTACCTGGGGTTTCCTATCACGCGTGTGCCTACGATCATGGTGCCGTTGATTGATTCGCTGCCTATCGGCGTGCCGCGGCCGGTGGTCACGCAGGCGATCCGGGAGTTCGCGCCGGATGTGGTGCACCTAGCCTCGCCGTTTGTGTTGGGCGGTGCGGGGGCGTTTGCCGCGCGCATGCTGCAGATTCCCACGGTGGCCGTGTACCAGACGGACGTTGCGGGGTTCGCCAGCCGCTACCACCTTTCCCCGCTCGCGGCGGCCAGCTGGGAATGGACAAAGACTTTGCACAATATGTGTACTCGGACGTTGGCGCCTTCCTCCGCCGCGATTGCGGACCTCCACGAGCACGGCATCGAACGCGTGTACCACTGGGGGAGGGGTGTCGACGCCGCGCTTTTCCACCCCGACAAGCGCAGCGAACGGTTGCGGCGCGAATGGTCGCCGCGGCAGGTTCCGATCGTGGGCTTCGTGGGCAGGCTCGCCGCCGAAAAGGGCGTGCACAGGTTGGGTGTGCTCGCGGAGTCCGATGTGCAATTAGTAATTATTGGCGATGGCCCGGAACGCCCTGTACTTGAGGAACAACTCCCCGGGGCGATTTTTATGGGCGCCCTCGCCGGGGAGGAACTCGCCACGGCCTACGCCAGCCTCGATATATTCGTACATCCGGGCGAACACGAGACCTTTTGCCAGGCGGTGCAGGAGGCGTTGGCCTCCGGCGTTCCGGCGATCGCGCCGCGGGTGGGCGGGCCCATCGACCTGATCCATTCCGGCGTGAACGGCTTTTTGCTCCCCCCGGAGCGTTTCGAACAAGAGTTGCCCGCCAAGGTGGCTCAGGTGACGCCGGCCATGCGGGTAGCGGCGCGGGAGGGTGTGTGCGATAAGACCTGGTCGAGCATTTGTGCGCAGCTGATTCGGCACTATGAGGCGGTGATTTCGGAGGTCGCGGATAAAGCCAGGTACCCTCATTGACGTGGCTAAGGCAAACCTGGAGAAACACCCCGACGAGGTCGCCCGCATGTTTGACGACGTCGGGGCCAAATACGACCTCACCAACGCAATCCTCTCCCTCGGGCAGGACCGCATGTGGCGCCGTCGCACCCGCGAACGCCTCGCCCTCCGCCCCGGCGAACGTGTACTCGATCTAGCCGCCGGTACCGCCGTGTCCACCGTAGAGCTCAGCAAATCCGGCGCGTGGGTGGTCGCCTGCGATTTCTCCCAGGGCATGCTCGCCGCCGGGCACGACCGCCACGTGCCTAAGGTAGTTGGGGACGGCATGCGTCTGCCCTTCCGCGATGGGCTTTTCGACGCCGTGACCATCAGCTTTGGGCTGCGCAACCTGCAGGACCCACAAGTTGGCCTCCGTGAGTTGGCCCGAGTCACCCGTCCCGGCGGACGTCTTACCGTCGCCGAATTCTCCACCCCGGTGGTCCCCGTTTTTGGGCGACTCTACAAGGAATACCTTATGCGCGGGCTGCCCGCCGTGGCCCGCATGGTCTCCTCCAACCCCGAAGCTTACGAATATTTGGCCGATTCCATCCGCGCGTGGCCGGACCAGGAAGAGCTGGCCCGGTTGATCAACCGATCCGGGTGGGCCGATTGCGGCTGGCAAAACCTTACCTTAGGTATCACGGCCTTGCATTCCGCAATCAAGCCTGAGTAGTTGTTGCTGGGGTTCGGGTAGGGCCGGTTAAGGGGGTTGGTTCGAGAACGTTCGAACGCGACCGCACGGAACGGCCTTGTGAGACTGGGCCGCGGGTGTTCCGACGAGAGGTCGTGTGCGGTTCCGGATAGGTTGCGCCTGCTCCGGATTGGTTGTGTGGGGTTCTGGATAGGTTGTGTGCAGCCGTTGACCTGCGATCGTCCTGAATTTCTTCATTGGGATGGTTAACGAAGAATAAAAAGACGATTTGCAGCGTTTTTGGGCGAGATTCGTCCGGAATTTCTTCGTAAGACCCCCGAATGAAGAATAGAAAGACCAGCCCCAGGTCGGCGGTTGCGCACAACCCATCGGCGATCTAGGCGGTGGCACACAACGTATCGGCGGGCGGGGTGGTTGCGTGGGATCTACCGGCGGGCGGGGTGACTTGGGGCCGGAATCGGCCAATGGTTTGCCGCGCTCAGGCAGATTTGACATGCAGGCCGCTGCGCGGCGGTGTTTCCGCAGGACGCCGAACTTGCCGTGTCAGATCTGCCTGAGGCAAATGTGGCGGGGCCGATGGTTGGCAAAGGTTTAATGTTGTAGGTGCTTTGCGGCCTTGCCAGCAGCTTGCCCTGATAGGTTGTGTGCAGCCGTTGACCTGCGGTCGTCCGGAATTTCTTCATTGGGCACCTCAACGAAGAATGGAAGGACGAGCTGCGGCGTTTTTGGGCGAGATTCGTCCGGAATTTCTTCGTAAGACCCCCGAATGAAGAATAGAAAGACCAGCCCCAAGTCGGCGGTTGCGCGCAACCCACCGGCGGGCGGGGTGGTTGCGTGGTATCTACCGGTGGTCATGTGGTTTGGGGAGGTTGTTTTGGCTGCCCGATCGCGCCGCTTAGGCAGATTTGACATCCAAGCCGCTGCGCGGTGGTGTTTCCGCAGGACGCCGAACTTGCCCTGTTAGATGTGCCTGAGGCAAATGTGGCGGGGCCGATGGTTGGCAAAGGTTTAATGTTGTAGGTGCTTTGCGGCCTTGCCAGCAGCTTGCCCTGATAGGTTGTGTGCAGCCGTTGACCTGCGATCGTCCTGAATTTCTTCATTGGGATGGTTAACGAAGAATAAAAAGACGATTTGCAGTGTTTTTGGGCTGTAGAATCTCGCGACCTTGGTAACACTCTGTGCCATCACCTTGGTAACAATCAGTATCATCACCTTGGTGACAACCAGTAGCATTACCTTGGTAACGCGCGAGCGGGTAGTTAATCCTCTAGTTCAGCAGCGGCGGTGGGGTGTTGTTGTAGCCATTGCTGCTGTCGTTTGAGAAACCACGGCGGGGCCTCGTGGAGGTACGCGCCGATGATTTTCCAAAGGGGTACGGTGGCGCCGATCGGTTCGCCGAGCACGTTTAGTGGCAGTGGGATTCGCAGGACCATGACGCCGTCGACGGAATCGAATAGCGCGTATTCATCGTCGGTGTGAACGACGTAGTAGTGCTTATCGGTAAGCCGTTTGGGGATATTGATGTAGTACCCCGCGAGCGCGAAACGTGGTCTGGACGAGGGTTTGATGTACAGCATTGCTGGATCCTGGTCGAGGCCATCTGCAGCGCTGGGGGACTCGCTCGAACGGGCCTGCCGGTATTTTTCAATCTCTGCAGTCAATTGCTCCTGGGTGATGGGCTCGCCGCTACTAGGGCGGTGTTCGATGCTGTCCCAGGCCTGTTTCGGGGTCATACCCCCGAGTGCTTGATGCCTCCGCTTGTTGTTGTAGTACTCCCGGTATTCACTGAGCAATTCCTTCAATTTGGCCTCAGTACTGGGCTTGTGCGCATCAAGGAACTTCACCAAGGTTTGATGGGAGCGTTCGTTTTTGCCTTGGGTTTGGGGATGATCCGCCCGGCCAGTAATGGCCTCACAACCCTTGACGGCAAGAAACCGATGCAGCGCAGTGATCCGGCCCCGGCGAATCTGATTAAACGCGCCACCATTATCGCTCAGCAATTGGCGCGGTACCCCATAGACACGGATCGCGTTAACTACACAGTTCAACGCATCTGCCCCATTTTCCGGCTTGGTGCCATACGTAGTACCCACATCAAATCGGGTTGCATCATCGATGAGCTGGTAAATCGTGATCACAGTGCCCGCCGGAGTAGCGAGCCGATAGGAAAACGCATCCAGCTGCCACAACTCCATGGCACAGGATCGCTCGAAGCGCACTATCGATGAGCGAGGCCGCTTCCGGGGATTCTTCGCGACCACACCCGCAGCAGCCAGAATCCGAGCAATCGTCGACACCGAAGGAATCGGCTGCACCACATTCGGCTGATCAATCAACGCATACCAAATGGATCGCGGCCCATTATCCCAACCAAATTGGCCAAGCCGCTCCCGCATCGCAAGCACCATCGACACCGTAGCCTCATCATAGGTAGTCGCAGGCTTATGCGGCGCACTCGACCGCGGATGCAGCGCCCCAAATCCTTCCTGCTCAAAACGCTTTTTGATCGCATAATACGTTTTCCGGCTAATGCCATGAACCGCACAAAACTCCGTAATACTCATGCCGTTCGCGGCACACGGATCAAATTCAACAATTAAACGCCGCACATTCGGCGAAAGAGGACGAACCATGCACCTAATTGAAAACGAACACCACCAAAATCGTTTCCACGGTCATGAGACTCGTTGCATCCAAGGCCATGAGACAGACTGTTACCAAGGACATGAGACAGGTTGTCACCAAGGTGATGAAACAGGTTGTTACCAAGGTCCTGAGAGATGACACAGTGTTTTTGGGCGAGATTCGTCCGGAATTTCTTCGTAAGACCCCCGAATGAAGAATAGAAAGACCAGCCCCAGGTCGGCAGTTGCGCACAACCCATCGGCGATCTAGGCGGTTGCACACAACGTATCGGCGGGCGGGGTGGTTGCGTGGGATCTACCGGCGGGCGGGGTGGTTTGGGGATCTGCGCACAACCCACCTGCGGGGGCTGGGGGTCGCTTAGATCAGGGGAGGGGACCCCAAATCGTTCCGCGGATGAGGTGGCCGGCGCCGCGCCAGAGGCGGGAGACAAGGTCGCGATCCTCGTCCGTGACTAGGTTGCCCATGAGGCGGGCGGCGTGCTGCATGATGGTGTTGGCGAAGGGGCCTCGGAACGCAAGGGGTCCGGCGACCGGCAAGAATTGGGGGTATGTCAGCGCCCGGGCGAGGGTCCTGGCCAGCAAGAATGCCTCCCCGTAGTGTGTTCGCAATTGGTCCGGCCAGAGGGCCGAATAGTCGGCGGCCCCAAGGAGGTCGGCGGCGAGGCGGGCGGTTTCCAAGCCGTAGTCGATGCCTTCGCCGTTGAGGGGATTGACGCAGGCGGCGGCGTCGCCGATCAGCATCCAATTGGGCCCCGCGACGCCCGATACGGCACCACCCATGGGCAATAAGGCGCTGGCCACACGCTCGGGGGTCCCGAATTCCCAATCGGGTTGCTGCGCGGCATACACGCCAAGCAATTTCTTGGTATTGATCTTCGCCGGTCGCGCGGTGGTAGAAAGCGCCCCGCAGCCGACATTGGCCATGGTCCCGCCGAGGGGGAAGATCCAACCGTACCCGGGCTGCACCTTGCCGTGTTCGTCGCGCAATTCGAGGTGGGAATGGATCCAGGGTTCGGCGCCTCGGGGGGTGTGGCAATAGGAGCGGGCGGCTATGCCATAGACCTCGTTTTTATGCCATTGCCTGCCGAGCGCTTTGCCTAAAGTCGAGCGGACACCGTCGGCAACAATAAGGTGTTTGCAACGTACACGTTCGGACCCCACCTGGATGGAGGCGACGCGCCCCGCAGACAGTTGGGGATCGGAGGCCGCAGCCCCCTCCCAGACCTGCACCCCCGCCTCCCGCGCGTGTTGCACCAATTTGGCGTCGAGTTCCATGCGGGGCATCGCCGACCCGATCTGTCCGAACATAGTATCGGGCCATGGGGCGGTGACTGATCCGCCGAATCCGTGGAGCTTAAGGCCGCGTGAGGCGTAGTGGGACGCGGCGTCGATACGCAGCGTGCGGAGTTGGTGGATCGCTCGGGGGGTGAGCCCATCGCCGCAGGTTTTATCGCGTGGAAAGGTCGCGGCGTCTACGAGGAGAGTTTCGAATCCGCGCCCAGCGGCGAAGTAGGCGGCGGCGGCTCCGGCGGGTCCCGCGCCAACGACGAGTACGTCAACACTAGTCACGGGCATCATTGTCCCACGGCGTTATTCTGGGATGTGGGAAGGGCACCTATTCGACTACGGTTAGTGGTTAGCTATGTACAATTCGCCCGTACTGGGCCAGCTTTTGAAAGAAACACGAGGGCTTTGACGGATGAGTAACGGCACTCGCCCCTACCGGATGGGAGCGCAGGCAGACAGCGGCACCGCATACGCCGTGGATTTGGGCAACCCCAGATTGAATCATGTGATTGCGGATGGCATGGTCGACGTCGAACGTGTGCTGCAGGAGGAGCTTTCCAAAGGGGAAGAGTTCATTTCAGAAAAGGTCCTGCATTTAGTTTCCGCTGGTGGGAAGCGCTTTCGCCCCATGTTTGCGTTATTGGCTTCGCAATATGGTTCGCGCCCGGGGTGCAGCGCCGTGGTGCGCGCCGCCGTCGTGGTGGAGATGACGCACCTGGCCACGTTGTACCACGATGATGTGATGGATGAGGCAGATCGCCGCCGCGGCGTGCCCAGCGCAAATTTCCGTTGGAACAATTCTGTGGCGATTTTGGCTGGCGATTATTTATTGGCCCATGCTTCCCGTTTGATGGCGGAGTTAGGCGCGCAAACCGTCAGCCATTTCGCAGATACGTTCGGAGAGCTGGTTACCGGACAAATGCGCGAAACCATCGGCGTCGGGGAGGGCGATCCGGTGCAGCATTACACCGACGTGATCCGCGAGAAAACGGGCGTGCTGATCGCCTCCGCGGGTTATTTGGGCGGCCTGCATTCGGGCGCGGATCCCGAGCATACGGAGGCATTGCGCAGGCTGGGTTATGCCATTGGGATGGTGTTCCAGATCGTGGATGACATCATTGATATTTTCTCCGACGCCGCGCAGTCTGGGAAGACGCCGGGCACCGACCTACGCGAAGGTGTGTTCACATTGCCGGTGTTGTACGCGCTTGCGGAAGATACCCCGGTGGGCGAGGAGCTCCGCGGCCTGCTTACCGGCCCGTTAGAGTCCGACGCGGAGGTGGCCCGGGCGTTGGCGTTGTTGGAGCGTTCCACCGGCCGTGCGAAGGCGCTTGACGACGTCCACCGCTACCTCGCCGAAGCCGAAGTTGAGCTGGCGCTCCTTCCGGACAATGAGGTGACCAAGGCGCTGCGCACCTTGGCGAATCTTACGGCCGCCCGCGTGGGCTAGGTTTTGCGGTCTACCAGCGGGTTTGCGTAATCCGGTTGGGGTTATAGTAAAGTCAATCCCGCACCGCGCACTAGCGAGTTGCACGCCAGGTTGCCCGAGCGGCCAAAGGGAGCGGATTGTAAATCCGCCGGTTTTTACCTTCGTAGGTTCGAATCCTTCACCTGGCACCATGGACCCGTCGCTGTCACAGCGACGGGTTTTCGTCTTTTAGCGCCCTGTAAGGTCGGTATGCTGAGATGGGTCTGTTGCCAACACATGAATCGGAGTTCTTGTGACCACTGAAGCCACCTGGCCACTGCGAAATCACATCGCAGCGTGGGCCGTCCATGCGTTCACGATGACGGGGTTGCTATGGGTACTTTTAGCTGCTGAGGCCCTGATTGATGGCGACCACAAGCGAATGTGGATGTGGCTGGGGGTTGCGCTGGTTGTAGACGCCGCGGATGGGCCGCTGGCCCGGGCCGCCAAGGTCACGGAGGTGGTGCCGTGGTTCTCAGGGGTCATGTTGGACAACGTTGTGGATTATCTCACGTGGACTTTCCTTCCGGCGGTGTTTTTATCCATCGCCCTGCCGTTGGGGCCGGACCCGCTGCCGATCGTGGCGGCGACGTTGGTGCTGATGTCCTCCATGTTCTGCTACGCCAACACGCTCATGAAATCCTCGGACTGGTATTTCGTGGGGTTCCCGGCGGCCTGGAACATTGTGATCGTGATCCTGTGGATGTTCGGGCTGGGTGCGATCGGCAACTGGATCGTGATCATCGTGTTCGCGGTGTTGGCCTTGGTGCCGTGGAAGTGGGTGCATCCGTTCCGAGTGCGCCAGTATCGCATTTATAACGGCACTGCGGCGGCGGTGTGGGTGCTGGCCACCAGCCTGATGGTGTGGCAGCATCCCGTGATGCCCGTGTGGCTGCTGATTCCGTGGGCGATCAGCGGGGCCTGGTTGATTATCGTTTCGGGGATCCGCACTTGGCGGGATAAACCCGATAAGGCGTGAGCCCTTAGACCCGCCACCGGCCCAGCAATTGGCGGGCCACCTGGCGGTCGCCCCACATCTTGTAGCCTTCCAGCGCGAATGTGCCAAAGATCAGGGCAAAAATAATGGCCACGACTTCGGGGGGATAATGCTTGCCGTGGGATCCGAAATAAATATATGGGGCGACAAAGGACACGATGGTGACGGCCATGCCCACGATGCGTTTCCAAAACCTGCGGGCGGTCACCATGGTGAGGATGCCCCACGTATACGGCACGGCGGTGATGAGATCGATCGCCCACAGCACCACCAGCGAGCCGTGGAATTGCTTTACAAAAGTCACCGGCAGGGCCCGCAGCGCCGAGTAGGTAAGCACCGCCACATAGGCCAGGAATTTCGGGGAGTTCAGTAGCCGCGAGGCGCGGGTGCGGGGGATGATTGGGATGCCGCGCTCGAGGGTCTTTTCGTAAATCTCGGAGCTGAGGTCCAGCCCGTCAAGGTGGGTGAGCGCGCTCCACAGGATGATGCGGTCTTCTTCGGTAAAACGATCTAGTAATGCCCCCACGAGCTGCATCGGGGAGATACCCACCGGGGTGACCGTGGTGCCAAAATAATCCTGGCGGGCACCCATGGGTTGGACGAGGCCCTCGGGGAGCCATTCCTCCCAATTGGTGCGGGTTTCCTCCGTCATGGGGATCAGCCACAGGCGTTCACGGCGGGAAATGCTATCCCGCAGCATCGAAATGAAAATCTCGCGAAACTGGTCGTGGTCCATCCCCGGCAGGGGCGGCAGGGCCCGGACATCTTTGTCGCGGAGGTCGCTCAAACGATCAATGCCCGCGGCGTTGCGGACAGCATCCGGGTCCAGGCAAAGGTCCTTGGCGAATGCGATATCAAAGAGCCACATCATGGCTTCACTGTAGAGCAAAAGGTGGCGGACAATCGCAACGGGCTTCGACTCGATACGAAGAAATAATGCTTCTCTTACGTTGCGTTGCGCGATTTGTAGCCTTGAACTGCCGATTTGTGTTGTTGTGTGATGTCGGGTTAATCTTTGTGAGGCTTCAACGGAGCGGGCCGGTATATACTAGCCTCACCGAGTGAAGTTTAGCCCCCTTAGCTCAGTCGGCAGAGCGTTTCCATGGTAAGGAAAAGGTCGACAGTTCGATTCTGTCAGGGGGCTCTGTCCCTTATCTGGGATGGTTTGGCGGTGTAGCTCAGTGGTAGAGCAAACGACTCATAATCGTTGTGTCGCGAGTTCAATTCTCGCCATCGCTACTGGGATTTTTCCCTGGTCCACGCTCCACTGCGGAGTTTTGGCATAGCGCCAAAGTTTTGCTAAGGTGGTCGCGTACTGCACACAGGTGCGGTCCAAGGGGTGTAGCTCAATTGGCAGAGCAGCGGTCTCCAAAACCGCAGGTTGCAGGTTCAAGTCCTGTCGCCCCTGCAAAGTTATTTCTAGATGTGACTCGAGGAGTACCGTGGCCGACGAAAAGCACCCAGAAAACCTGGTCGGGGTGTCCCGCCCGGCGGGCAAGCGCCAGGTCTCCAAGGCGGCCACCTCAACGGCGGAATATGCAGCTCGCCGCGTGGCCAAGGAAAAAAGCGGGGGAGACGAAGGGCCCGGCGGCAGCGTAGCCACCTTCCTGCCCGAAGTGGTGCAGGAAATGAAGAAGGTCATTTGGCCCACCGCTCGGCAAATGGTTGTGTATACCGCCATTGTGTTCGCATTTTTGATTGTGCTTACGGCCCTGGTTTCGGGCATTGATTTCCTTGCTGGGCTTGGAGTTGAGAAGATCCTCACCCCCTAGGTACAATCCCTTTAACGCTTGAGATCCCGTCGGAAATATGTTCCGGCGGGATAAAATTTTGCCCCGTTGGGGGTACCATAGCAAGCAAATCCTACGATTTTTTTGGCACGACCATAGTTACACATTGGAGTCACCCTATGAGCGATGAAAGCACGAATATTTTTGATACCGGTTCGCCCGTGACGGATAACGCAGCCGAGGAAGGCTCCGATGTGGCCAACGCTGCGGCCGCCCTCGGGGACAGCGCTGAGGACGCCGCACTGGAGGATTACAAGGCCCGCCTGCGCGCCTACATTCGTGAACTGAAAAAGCTCCCCGGCTCCTGGTACATCATCCAGTGCTACTCCGGCTACGAAAACAAAGTAAAAACCAACCTGGATATGCGCGCCCAAACCCTCGGCGCGGAAGACTATATCTATGACACCGTGGTCCCGATCGAAGAGGTCGTGGAAATCCGTGACGGCAAGCGCAAACTGGTCAAGCGAAAGCTCCTGCCTGGCTACGTGCTCGTACGCATGGAGATTAATGACCGCTCCTGGTCCGTAGTCCGCGATACCCCGGGTGTGACGTCGTTTGTTGGAAACGAGGGTAATGCAACGCCGGTGAAGATTCGCGACGTCGCAAAGTTCCTTATGCCGCAGGCAACCGCGACGGGTGACGCGGAGGAAACCGCAACCACCGCCGAGGGCGAAAAGGTTGTGGCCCAGCCGCGCGCAAGTGCCGCAAAGCCGGTGGAGGTAGACTATCAAGTGGGCGAGGCCGTGACGATCCTTACGGGTGCGCTGGCGTCCGTTTCAGCTACTATTTCCTCTATCGATGCGGAAAACGGCAAGCTGGAGGCGCTCGTATCCATCTTCGGCCGCGAAACCCCGGTTGAACTCACATTCGATCAGGTGGAGAAGGTTACGTAGTTAACTGCTTTTCGACGCCCCGCGCCAATTAGCAAAGCTGTATAGCGTGCGGTAGAATCTCAACCCGCGTGTGCTTTTCGCACGCATAATCGTTTTGTCCCCCGGTGGCCGGGATACACCCCGCGCGCAGGCACTACCGTATTTCAGGTATCGCTCGCGCTTGCAATCAGCGGGTGGGGCCCGGCATCCGGTAGGCGTCATTGCAGCTCTATCGGTGTTGCGGTGGTGCCGATACCAAGGAAGCAGGTTTTACCGATGCCCCCGAAGAAGAAGAAAAAGGTCACTGGCCTAATCAAGCTGCAGATCCAGGCTGGTGCCGCTAACCCGGCCCCGCCCGTCGGCCCCGCGTTGGGTGCCCATGGTGTGAACATCATGGAGTTCTGCAAGGCTTACAATGCTGCCACGGAATCCCAGCGCGGCAATGTGATCCCTGTTGAGATCACGGTCTATGAGGACCGTTCCTTCACCTTCAAGTTGAAGACCCCGCCTGCCGCGAAGCTGCTGCTCAAGGCCGCTGGCCTGCAGAAGGGTTCCGGCGTTCCGCACACCCAGAAAGTGGGCAAGGTAACCATGGCCCAGGTGCGCGAGATTGCGGAAACCAAGAAGGAAGACTTGAACGCTAACGATATCGACGCCGCGGCGAAGATTATCGCTGGTACCGCCCGTTCCATGGGCATTGAGGTTGAGGGTTAATTCTCTCTTGTGGCAGGGCTAGCTCCGGCCCGCAGACCACACAATCTATGTAAAGGATTTTGATTATGAGCAAGAAGTCGAAGGCATACCGCGCCGCCGCTGAGCTTATCGACGCCGGCCGCATTTACTCGCCGCTCGAAGCTGTAACGTTGGTGAAAGACACCTCCTCCAAGAACTACGACGCTACCGTTGACGTTGCCGTTCGCCTCGGTGTTGACCCGCGCAAGGCCGACCAGTTGGTGCGTGGCACTGTTTCCCTGCCGCACGGCACCGGTAAGACCGCCCGCGTGATCGTGTTCGCCGCTGGTGAAAAGGCTACCGAGGCTGAGGCTGCCGGTGCGGACCTCGTTGGTTCCGATGAACTGATTGAAAAGATCCAGGGCGGATGGACGGATTTCGACGCCGCGATCGCCACCCCCGACCAGATGGCTAAGGTTGGCCGCGTGGCCCGTATCCTTGGCCCGCGTGGTCTTATGCCGAACCCGAAGACCGGCACCGTGACCATGGATGTGGCCAAGGCAGTTGCCGATATCAAGGGCGGTAAGATCTCCTTCCGCGTTGATAAGGCCGGTAACCTCCACGCCGTGCTTGGCAAGGCTTCGTTCGAGCCGAAGAAGCTTGCGGAAAACTACGGTGCGCTTATTGAGGAGCTGCTTCGCCTGAAGCCCACCTCCTCCAAGGGCACCTACCTGAAGAAGGTGACCATCACTTCCACCAACGGCCCCGGTATCCCGGTGGACGCCACCGTGGTGAAGAAGTTCGCCGAGTAAGAAACTCCAACAGGTCAGACCTGTTACAGATTTCTTAAGGGTGTAACCCCACACTTGCTGTGGGGTTACACCCTTTTTTGATTTCCGCTGGTCAAGCCATATTTTACATAGGAGAAAACGATTATGATTATTGTGCAAACCTAGAAGTAGGTAAGAAGTTGCTTAAAACGTTATATAGCTGTAGTGTTTCGGCCTGAGGACCTCGACATGACTAAAACTTGCACAACCACAGTGTTTGTTTGTACTCGACCGAACTGCGGAGAGCCATCAGCGAGCCGCTGAGCAGCATCAAGTCGAAGCCCTCATTTCACTCTTATAAACATGAATTGAGAAAAGATGTTGAACGAAGCACTGCGCGCTGCCACCGCATTACGCGGCTGGCGCGTTCTGCGCACGGTGATGACCTTTTTCCTTGTGAGTGCCATGGTCGTCCTTGGTACTCAGGTAATCGTCGGTCATCCAGCCGTGGCAGAAAACGGCGGGGGGGGGTAATAAATTCTCCCGTCACGCCTGAGAATCAGAGCGAAAGCGACCTGTATGTTACCGACCTGACTCTACGTCGTGTGGGCGACAAGACGGGTGAGTTGCCACTCATTGTTAACGATACAGCGGGAGTGGTGACGTTGAAATGGAACAATGCCTTTGCTGATAAGCAGGAGACTCGGCCTGTTGCCGGCAAGAAGTTTACCCTCGAATTGCCTGAGGTGTTGTTCTTTTACGCCCCTGCCCTAACGCCCGGCGGACCTACCGGCACGCCAACGCCTCCGAAGAAAATGGAGCATAGCAATGGTTCCGTGGTGGGCGAGTGCACGTTCGAGCCTCGGAAGGTCACCTGCCAGTTCAACGAGGAGGCCGAAAGGCTATGGGAGCAGGGCACGCGAAACTTTAAAGGTGACTTTTCGGCATGGGTTACGAATGCAGTTCCAACCGATGGGGCTAAAACCACCGAGACCTTTAAGGTTGGCAGCAAAGATGTAGAAATTACATTGCCGGGCGGAATTATCAAAGATCAGTCTGGTCCGCTCACAGGAACTCCGTGGTACAAGTCGGCGAATTCGCTGCAGGACGGTTCCGATGCGATCAACTGGTACTTTAAATTCACTGGACCGCACCTCAAAGAACAGTTTGCGGCTAAAGGCATTAATCAGGTCATGGATGGCAATACTCCATTTACCCTGGTACTGCGCGATATTGCGATCAGTGATCCATTGCATTTCCCCAAAGAACAATCAGTGCGCCTTAGAGGGTTATTCAACCGCTGGGGTTTTGCCGGGTGGACTTTCCGACCTCAATACCCCCGAACATAGCAAAGGCGATACAAGGTTCCGCATAATGAATCTATGACAAAACAAAACACAAATGCCTTGTACCGCTGGGCCAATACTAGCAAATGTTCGACTGATGAGATTATCGCGCTAGCCAACGACATCGAAACCGCAGGTTATACACATCATTGCCCCCTTAGTTTGGGGTTAGTCAGTAGCCTGGAATGCGCTTTGGTCTACTACTGGAGCGAAAATCTCCCGCAACGTGTGATCGCCACGATCTATGGGGTGTCCCAACCCACGATTTCCCGCGCCATCAACGCAGTCCTTGACCTTCTGGAACGCTTTCTCCCAACCGCACCAACCGTGGAAGACCTCGTACCAACGCGCCATCGCGTCCTCGATGGGACATTGGTCCCATGCTGGTCATGGAAAGGGCAACAACAGTTGATCAGCGGCAAACGCAAAGCCACCGGCCACAACCTCGCAGTCTTGACCGACCAGAACGGCAATATCGAGTACATCAGCCCGCCAATGCCTGGGAGATCTCACGATAAGCGCATCGCAGATAAGCTGGGCATCACCACCGTGTTGCCAGGCGACTATGTCACCGCCGACCTTGGGTACGTAGGTACTGGTTTTGACATCCCCCAGAAACGCAACAACGGGCAAAAGGTTCTCGAACCCTGGCAGCAGCGCTTCAACAACGCTCTTGCATCCATCCGCTGGGTCGTCGAACAAGCAATCGCCCACATCAAAAACTGGCGAATACTTCACACCGACTGCCGATTACCCATAGCCACCACGAAGCGCACAATACAAACCCTTACCAAGCTATTCTTCTACAGAAACCCCTGAATAACCTTCTTAGCCGAGTCGTCCCCAAGGGCACCTGCACCATGGAGCAGGTTCTTAAGAATGAGCGTGGCACGAAGTGCGGCAATGTGACCGAAACAGTCAAGCCCGCCACAGTCGAGTTCAAACAAGATCCAAACGATCCGAAACGTGCCGAAGTCCATATCACGGCTCCGTTCGATGAAAACACCGCGTATTCCCTGGGTAACCTTAAGACCCTTGTGTTTGGCAATGTGGCCGCTGGGGCCGATTACAAAAACACCGCCCAGCTATTCCTGAAGCAGCCTGATGGCACGCTGCAGGAAGTGAATAACGTGTACACACGCACGGCAAAGGTTGACAATAAGGTCAATGTTACTGTGCAATTCGATCAAAACAGCGGTTCGTTCGAACTGGAGAAGGGCGTCAAAGGTGATATCTTCGGTGTGGATCCGAACGTCCCGAACGTATTCGAGTACAAGTATGAATTACCCGCAGGGACCACGTTTAACGATTGGAAGACCCTTGAGCCGTTAAAGGCTGAGTCCAAGAACGTGACCGAGAACAGCGGTGTTGCTACGATGACCGTGCTGCCCTTCAAAAAGGGTGTCCCAGAGATGACTCTTGCAGGCGGTAACAAAGTCCCCGTCGCGTTCCCCATTGGAACGAAGATTGTCGTGAGCGAATTGCTTGATGATGCCACCCCGATCAAGAACGTTGCCGCCGGTGAGCAGAACCATTTCTGGGGTAGGCCAGCCTACTTCGTTGGCGATGCGGCGAAGGCTCCGGAATTTGAGGTTAAGCAAGGTTTGACCAAGCTGCGTGTGGATAACGTCGTTGAGCCCGGCGTCCCCGTGTTCGTTGAAAAGAAATGGGACGGCGTCAAGGATGGCCAGAACCTGCCTGAAAAGATCGTTTTCAATTATGTTTGCTCCCTGCGCGGGGGACAAGACATTAACGGCTCTTTCGAATACAAGGTAAAGGATGGCGGTAAACAAGCCATTGGTTACTTTAAGGCAGGCACCGAGTGTCGTTTGACCGAAGATGTAGCTGGTTTGGTTATTGACGGCGTCGATCCTGCAGTCAAGTGGGATCGTACTGCGGACAATGATCCGGCTACGGGCGTTGCAACCGCAGACAAGGACGATGAGCAGAACCGTACCGTCGGTGTGACGAACAATTACACGCCGCGCGTTGGTACTTTTAAGGTGCAGAAAAAGGTCGTCGGTGTAGAGGCCGATGCCGCCAACGGGAAGCCGTTTAAGTTCCAGTACACCTGCGAAGACGGCCAAGCTGGCGAACTTGAGGCGCCGGGCAATGGTGACGCGGTTTCGAGTGGGATGCAATTCCCGATCGGTACCAAATGCTCGATCACTGAGGTTGGCGCAGTTGAGCCGATCGAAAATCACGTGCTTGCAATTCAGCCACCTGCGCAAACGGTAACGGTTGCCGCAGACGCTCCGACCGCGGTGTTTACGAACACCTACAACGCATTGGGCACCTTCGAGGTTGTGAAGAACGTTGAAGGCGTTGATGAGATCCCGCTCTTGGAGGCCAAGACCTACGAGTTTGAGTACATCTGCAACGTGCGCGGTGAGACCGAGGCAGGCAAGATCGAGGGCGTAAAGCACAACGGTACGCCTACTCCTGCGGGCAAGTCCTTCCCCAAGGGGACCACCTGCGAGGTAACCGAAATTGCGGATAAGGCTCAGATCGATGGTTACACCGCAGCGCCGCACAGCAAGGTGAGCGTTGTTATTGGTGGCCCGAATGAACCCGTGGTCAAGGCTGAGTTCTTAAACAAGTACACCCGCGATACCGCTTCCTTTAAGCTGCGCAAGGCAGTAACCGGCGAGGATCGGTTTGCGGCGGATCACTTCAAGGTTGAATATCGTTGCGATGAGGGCGATTGGAAGTTCCTGAACCTTCCGGGCAACGGTACTTGGGTTGAGATCGAAGGCATCAAGACTGGCAGTAAGTGCGAAGTTCGGGAGGACCGTGAGGCTGCAGAGCGTCTTGGCTATGCCCTTGCTGTGAACTACGAGTATGCAAACGGCCAGGTTGTTCAGAAGGACAAGCCCGTTGAAGTAACCGTAAAGAACAACTACACCCCCATTGACGGCGACTTTGTGATCGCCAAGAGCGTGGAGGGTGATGTCAGCGAAGCCATCAAGAATAAGGAATTCACGTTCCAGTACAAGTGCACCCAGCCAAACGGTGAGGTGAAGAAGGACGAGGTGAAGCTGAAGGGCGGCGAGACCAAGAAGATCGTTGGCATCCAGCAAGGTTCTGTATGTGAGCTTGAGGAAACCAATGGTGCGGTGGATAACACCGATTGGACCGTTAACGTGGAACTTTTCGAAGGCGACATTCTGAAGCCGGCCGCTGAGCAAGGTGAGGCGCCCAAGCCGAACGCCGAGGTTGCGGCCACTCCGGTCGCCGAAAAGCTCCTTACTCAAGGCAACGAGGCAGAGGCCGACAACAAGGATGCGGCTCCCTCCGACGAGGCTCCCTCCGACGAGGCTGCTGCTACCGATGAAACTCCGAAGGCACCGGCTCCTGCCGACGAGACACCGGCCAATGTAGAAACCCCGAAGGTGGAGGCACCGGAGGTTGCTCCGCAAGGCGAGGTTGATGGCAAGAAGGCTAAGTTTACGGTGATGGGTCAACCCATTGCGGTTGCATACACGAACAAGTATGTGCAGCACTTTGGTGGCCTCAGCGTTGCCAAGGCCGTGACCGGCGATGTTGACGATGCGATGCGGCAAAAGACGTTTACCTTTAACGTCAAATGCGCCAATGGCATGACCGATACGCTGACGGTTCCTGGGGACGGCAAGGCTGTAACGTCTCAGCTTAAGCTTCCGGTTGGCACCACATGCGATATCGAAGAAAATGTGGAAGAGGCCAAGGTTGCCGCCTTCGACCTCAAGCCTCCGGCTAAGCAAACCGTGACCGTCTCCAAGCGAGATGAGGTTGTGGCCAGCACCTTTACCAACGAGTACACCGCCCACAAGGGCACGTTCTCTGTGGCCAAGAAGGTGAAAGGTCTGCCTACGGAAGAGGCCAAGAGCAAGGAATTTACCTTCAATTATGAGTGCTCGGACGATCAGAAGGGCCAAGTGAAGGCTAAGGGTGACGGTGTCGCCGTGGATTCTGGTGTGATGGTTCGCACGGGCGTCGAATGTATCCTTACCGAGGAAGTCGAATCCGCAGAGGTCAAGGGTTACACCCTGGGTCTGCCGGAAGCCCACATCGTCCAAGTGAAGTCGAAGGACCAAAAGGTGGAGGTAACCTTCACCAACGAGTACGTGCCGGACCCGAAGATTCCGTCGGCTCCTGAGGGCAACAATCCGAAGCCCCCGAGCCCGTGGTACCTGCTGCCGTTCCTGCCGCTGATTTTCGGTGGTGGTAACAATGGCTCGAGCACAGGTTCGCAAAGCACGACGCCGGCACCGAATTCGCCGCAAGCTCCCCAGGGCAAAAACGCTCCCCAAAAGGGCGTTCTTGCAAGCACTGGTGCTTCGGTGATCGGGATTGGGTTGCTGGCCCTCGTGATCACGTCCGCTGGTATATTCCTCGCGGTTCGCGGTCGCAAGAATAACGGCTAAACGCGGCGGCTAAGCCACGTTCAACCAATAGGACCCCAGGTGGATAACCACCTGGGGTTTCTTGTGTGCGATTGCAGATCCACGAAACCTTTGTCAGGCAGATTCGACCAAGCCGGTAGCGGCAACCATTTTTATTACTCAGTGCATAAAAATCCCGCTTTTAGGATGGATGATTGTACGGGGGTTAACACACGGGGGTGTTTTAGTTTGGAATATATCATTAATACGCAGGCATTTTTGCCAAAGCCCCATCACTTAAACGTTACACTATGTAAGTATCAAATAAGCGTCTTGCTAAGCGTCCTCTTAATGTGGCTAACTTGAACCAGAATTTATTGAGCACAAGAGGAATGAACAGTGAAACGCTACCGAAGATTTTGGCAGCTACCCGCTACGGTGGTGGCTGCCCTTGGATTGGTGATCGGCGGTGCACCACCGGCGGCGGCCGATGACACCACCACGAGTCAGGCGACGTCCGCGACGCCCACGCCATCACAGACTTCAGAGGCCCCCGAACCAAGCGCATCGAGCACGCCATCGACGACTGATGCGGGAGATCCTGAACCGCCGGGGGAACCCGGTAACTTGGACCCAACCCCAGTACCGAACCCAATTGCTGGAACGAACCTGAGCTATTCCGTGAAGGTTCTTTCCGATGGCACCGTGGACTTTGACAGTGACGATTCCGCAGGCAATGACTCCGGCCCGAAAAACGGGATCGTGCGCGTCAACGATACGGTGACGTACCGCCTGAACTTTGCGGTCAACGAGGGACAGGGATCAAACTCCACATTCACCCTTTCGTTACCTAAGGGCATGGAATTTGATTCGCTTCCCAGCGTGTGCCTGTCCGGCAATATCAGCCCTTCCAGCGCGGGCGAGCCTAGCCTGCCGCTGAGCGCGAGCAGTGTCGACGAGCTAAAGGAACAAACCCTGACCTGTAACGTCGGCACGCTGAGCGCTGACTCGAAGGTCATTGATATCACCGCCAGGGTCTTGGGCTACGTGCACAATGGCACGGAGCTCAAACCGACAAAGGCGACGCTCAAGGTAGATGGGTCCCCCGAATACGTTGTGCCTGAGGATGAACTTCCGGAAGTCACGGCGTCGGCACGCCTCAAGTGGGACATCTCCATGAACTCCATCGCGCTTGAGGAAGACAAAGGCTATTTCTACGGCCCAGCCACGGAGCCCTGTCCTTGGGATAAGGCGCGGGTGTGTAAGCGCTCGGGCTTGAACCTGCTTATCAGCGCCCCGACCAGTGGTAAAGGCGCGATGCCCGCGATCGGCGATTTCACTGCCACCGCAGACCTCTCGTTTGAAACGATGTACCCGCAATTGAGCTCCGCGCAGCTGGAAAAGGCCAACGGGGACAAGGACAAGTACGGTTCGCGCATCGTGTATGTGGGCGGCTATTACAGCGCCCCAGGGCCGAAAATTGGCATCACAGACCAGGGACTTCTGCATACCCCAACCAATGCGGTGCGGGATTCCGGCGCTATTACCTTTGATAAAGATAAGGTCGCAGAGCCCGTAGAATTCCGCGTGAGCGGGGCGGATATGTCACTGCGCACGTACCCCTCCCATGCGTTGCGCCCGGATAATACGCCTATCCCCGGCAATAGGGCCTACGCCGTATCGCACTATTTCAGCGTGTATACGCCGGTGGATACGATCAGGGAGTTCGGTGTTGAAAAAGACGGCGTGAGAACCCTACATACCACCTATCGGTACACCGAACTTGATATGAACGGGTTTACCAGCAATGATCACCTGAACCTTGCTGGGCAAGACGCGTTTAATGATTACCGCACCGCAACGCCGAACATCACCACGAAGGGTTCCCTGAATAAGGCGTTTACCGGTGTGCCTGGGGCGGAGCGCAATATGGCTCCGGTCGAGTTTTCGCCCGGTTATGCGTCCCGCGGCGAGGGGCCTCCCGGCGGCGCAACCATCCGCAGCGGCGGCATTACCGTGGCGCCCAGCCAGGAGGTGCTTTCGCAGCTGCTGGTCGTGGGTTCGCGCTCGGAGGACCCGATAGATAAGACCGTGGTGCTGTGCGATTCCTGGGACAATAGCCGTTTGCACTTGCATGCGAAAGACGTGCCGGCGAGCGCGTACCCTGGCACCACCTTCCAGTCCATTCCTTCAAATGGCGCGCCGGTGTGGGTTTCCGGCTACAACAACGTGAAGTCCGGGGACGGTACCCGCTGGGCCACCTCGGCGGCAGAGGCACCGCAGCTCACGGTGCAATACTCTGCTAAGCCTGGCGGCGCCGAAGCGGCTTCCCAGTGCGGCGACGATAACGGTCCGTGGTTCGATGACCCCGCCGCAGTACCGGGTAACGACGCCGCGCTGCTCGCCAAAGGCATTTACACCGGCGTGGGCCGCGTGCGCGTGCATGCCGTCTTGCCGGGACCGGTAGCCAATACGGTTTCCGCAGGTAGCGGCGTAACCATGGTGTTGAGCATTAACCATCGGGTGTCTGAGACCAATAATAATGTTGGCGATATCGTGCCGAACTGGGCAGCGATGAAGGCTATCGACGCCGTGATCCCCGATGTGAATGCCGCGCTGCAGGATCCGACCGCTTGGTCGAATTCCGGGTACGTTCCAGACAAGCATCAGGGTTCTCCCGGCGATCGTCTGATTGTCGCGCTGGCCCAGGCCCGCGTGGATAAGAAGGTTCGCCGTGGTACGGATGGCGAATTTACGGATACCCCGCCGCAGGTCAATGGTGGCGGCACCGTTGATAGCGCCACGGGGCAGATTGTGCCCCCGGATACCGTGCAATTCCGTCTCACGCCGTCGCTGACCTCTGGTGCGCTGACCACCGGGATTCTCAAGGAATACTGGGTGGAGGATTGCGTACCTACCTCGCTCGACTATGAGAGCGCCGAGCCGCGGCCGGCCATTGTGCAAAAGGTGGCCAAGAAGGATGGCTCCGACACTGAGGTGGTGCTGCCGGATGGCGCAAAGATCACGGGCTGCAAGGCGGATGAAACCTATATCCGCTGGGTGTATCCGCAGCAAGAGGTCAATAGGCCCATGGATCCGATCATCTTGACCACCAAGGTTTCCCCGCTCGCGCAGGCCGGCGTGTACAAGAACACGGTGCTGGTGTGGGCCGAAGGCGACCAAAGCGACGTCAAGCAGCGGCTCGATTCCGCCGAGGTGCAGATCAATAACCTGGGCGGCATCAAATTGGACAAGGTCGCGCTGACCCCCGAGGTGCAGGTAAACCGCACTGGCCAGCAGCACCACGAGCTGAACAAGTGGCAGGTTTCCCTGGTGAACACCGTGCCCCCGGGCGATGATGCGCCGGTAGAAAACCCCGACATCATCGATGTGCTGCCAAAGAACGGTGAGGCGGACTCCAACTTCAATGGTTCGCTGAGCTTTGTTTCCGCCAAGGTGGTCAATGGCGGCGATAAGGTTCGCATCCAATACACCAAGGATCCGGACGTTAAGCTTGATCCGCGCGACCAAGGCAGCACCGTGTGGTGCGACGCGCCGACAAGCAATGATGAGGGCTGCCCCAAGGAGTTGGCCGAGGTCACCGGGTTGCGCATCCAACGGCCCGGCAAGTTTGTGAGCTCGGATAAGATCACCGTGGAAGTGGCCATGAAGGGTGAGGGCAACGCCAAGGGCGATGTGTACGTCAACCGTGCCTTCGCCGTGGCACAGGGCCTGCAATTCCCGGTCGGCCCCATCGTCCGGCCCGAACGCGTCGTCGAATCCTCGATCGGTGACTACACCTGGTGGGACATCAACCGCAACGGCATCCAAGATGATTTCGGTGGCGCTCCCGAAAAGCCAGCACCCGGGGTGACCGTGAAGCTGGAGGGCACCGACGACCTTGGCAACAAGGTCGCGTTGGAAACCACCACCAATGATGCCGGGCGCTATCTCTTCTCAACGCTGCGCGCCTCCGATGCAAAGGGATACAAGATCACCTTTGCCGGCAAGGGCAAGCTGACCACGCAGAAGGCCCCCGGCTCGAACGTGGACAACGATTCGAACGCAAATCCGGACACGGGTGAGTCCGATCCGGTTGTGCTGCCCCCGAACACCGAAAACCTGTCCGTTGACGCCGGCTTCACGGCAACCGGCAGCCTAGTGTTTACGAAGCTGCTGAAGGGGCAGGGCGTGGATAAGTACGCGCCTGGGGACGAACTCGAGTTCGACGTGCGCTGCGTGCTGGACGGCCAGGAAGTGCTGCAAAAGACGCTCACCATGACCGTGCCGAAGGGGAAGACCGAAATTACGGCCGACCCGATCAAGGACATTCCGGCGGGTGCGGTCTGTACCGTCACCGAGACCAAGGGCGGCAACTCCGACCCCGGAACTCCGCCCAGCACCAGTGTAGAAATTGAGTTCGATAGCGAAACCGGTACCGGCAATGAGGAACAGATCGCGCTGACGAACAACTATTCGGCAGGCGTGATTCGGATTGCCAAGAAGCTCACCGGTGAGCCGCAGGCCATCGAAGACGCGAAAACCCGCAACTTTGTGTTCGATGTGACCTGTAAGCTCGCGGACGACCAACCGCCGGTGCTGCATATCCAAGGCGTCACCGTGACCGGTGAAAACTCCGTGGAAGTCAAGGGTGAAGACGGCAACCCGGCCAAGCTGCCCAAGGGCGCGAAGTGCTGGGCGGCGGAAACCGACGCCGCGGGAGCGATCGCAACTACGATCGATCACCACGACTTCGCCTCCGGCGCATTGATCGACCCGGCTAATCCGGAGGAGCTCGCGGAAATCACCATTACGGCGACCAATACCGTGGAAATCCCGCGCGTGCCGTTCAAGGTATCCAAGGTGCTCGTGGCCAACGGTTCCACCGGTAGCGACGAATTCGGCATTAATTACCAATGCTCCGCACCCGGGCGTGACGCTGCTGGTGCGGAAGTCCCCGCCGACGGCAGCGTGAAGGTGACCGCGGGCACGGACGTTCTTGTCGGTGACTTCCCCGTGGGCACGGAATGCGAACTCACGGCCGAAGCGCATCAGGATCGCAAGGGCTACACCCTAACCATCGATCTCGGCGACAAAGCCCAAGTTGCGGCCCCCGGCCTGACCCTTGTGGCTACGAACACCTATGTGCGTGACCTCGGCGGCTTCGAGGTGACCAAGGTTGTCGGTGGCGACGATGCGGACGCCGCGAAAGACAAGAAGTTCCTGATCGACTACGAGTGCTTCGATCCGATAGTCGGCGGCGGCTCCATGTCGGGTTCCATCCCGGTCTCCGTGGCTGGCGGCCCCGCACGAGTTACCGGCATCCCCACCGGTTGGGAATGTAGCTTAAGCGAGGATGAGAAGTCTGCGGAACGCCCGAACTACACGTCCACCAAACGTGTGGTTGAGCCCAGCAGGCTCGTTATTCCGGACAAGCCCGATACGCCCGATGCGAACAACCTGGTATCGGTCACGGTGACCAATGAATACTCCCGCGACCACGGCAGCTTCGCCGTAACCAAGAAGGTCACCGGCGACGATGCCGATACCTTCCGCGACAAGGTATTCAAGGTGAACTACACCTGCGGCGAGCAAAGCGGCGTGGTTGAGGTCAAGGGCGACGGCGTAGCGGTCCCCGGTCCGCGCGTGCCCACCGGCACCAAGTGCGTGCTCTCCGAAGACCTCGCCTCGGCAACCGCGGACAACTATGCGGTAGCCCCGCTGGTCACGCCGGCCGAGTTTGTGGTCTCCGAAAAGGATTCCGTGACCGCGGTGCAGGTGACCAATGAATTCAAGCGCGATAAGGGCGGATTGGCGTTGACCAAGCAGGTCACCGGCGACGCCGCAACCCTCGCGCCAAAGGAATTCACGTTCGAATACACCTGTACCGGATTGCCGGCGGGCGAAACGCGCCAGGCCAAGGTAACCCCCGGTAAGGTCACCCAGATCACCGATTTGCCCACCGGTAAGTGCACCATCACCGAGCTGGCCGCGGACGTGGCCCAAACCGACCGCGTTACCCTGCTGAGTGTGAATGGCGGCAATGCCGTTGACGGAAACAGCGTTGAGGTGGACGTCGAAAAGCAGCAAACGGTGAGCGTGCACGCGGAGAACGAATACACCGCACATCGTGCGAAGTTCGAGATCAGCAAGGTGGTCAACGCGGACGTGGACCCAGCGGGCATCATCGCCGACAACGTCTACGAGTTCACATATAAGTGCGAAAACCGTGGCACCTTCGAAGGCAGCCTCTTTGTGCGTGCCGACGGCAAACCCGTCGCCTCGCCAGAGCTTCCCACCGGCAGCAAGTGCACCGTCGAAGAAGTGGCCAGCTCCGCAGCGCACTCCGGATTCGACGTGGTAACCCCCAAGCCATTCGAATTCACGCTCGGCGAGAAAGACTCCGTGCACAAGATCGAAGCCGTGAACAACTACACCCGGCATCGTGGCACGTTCTCGCTGGCAAAGGTGGTCAAGTCCGTCGTGCAAACCGGCGGTGGGAGCTACACCTTCAGCTACGAATGTACGGACGGAACCAAGGGCGATCTGGTGGTGCCCGGCGACGGTAAAGCGGTGGCGTCCAACGCCAATATCGAGGTCGGCGCTAGCTGCCGCGTCTGGGAGGACGTGGAGAAGGCGCAACGCCCAGGGCTGTTGCTGCGGCCCGCCGGCGACATGACATTTACTATCGATTCCAAGGGCCAGCACGTGGAGCTCACGGCAGTGAATACTTACACGCCGCCGGTGGTCCCGTTCATCCCGCTGATCCCGATCGTGCCGCCGCTGAACCCGGTGGTGCCCGGTTCGGCCCCGCCGCCCGCGAGCGGAAATATCTTGACCCAAATCGTGGAAAAGGGTGGCCAATTGGCTAAAACCGGTGTGAGTGGGATGGTCTTGCCGCTCGCCGGGCTGGCACTGATCCTGATCGCAGGAGGTGTGGTGCTGGTACGCCGCAAGAAAGACTAACCAAGATGCGAGTTAGCTCATGTAGTTAACGCGCGCAGGGCACCGGCCGGTTTCGGTCGGTGCTTTCTTGGTTTTTGGGCCGGAACCCTCCCCACTGCGAAATTTTCGAAAAGATGTGGCGCAGGTCTCACCCTATGCAGTACGATAACCTTACAAATCGTACATCTAGGAGGTCCTGTGGTTTCCCATTCCCCCTCGGGCGCAGACGTAGTCATCGTTGGCGCCGCCCGCACCCCGCATGGTCGATTACTCGGCCAGCTCGCGTCATATTCCGCCCCCGCCCTTGGTGCCGTCGCCATCGCGGGCGCCCTGGGCTCGATTCCCGCCGCGAAGATCGAAGCTGTGTTCATGGGCCAAGTGCTTCAGGCGGGGGCCGGGCAGAATCCGGCGAAGCAGGCCGCGTTGGCTGCGGGGATTAGCCCCAGCGCGCACACGTCCACGGTAAACAAGGTGTGCCTGTCCGGCCTCGCCGCGATTATCGACGCCGCGCGCCTCGTCCGCTCCGGTGAGGCCAGCGTGGTCGTCGCTGGCGGCATGGAGTCTATGACCCAAGCCCCGCATCTCCTCCGAAACGTGCGTACCCAGCATAAATACGGTCATATCACCGCCATCGATCACATGGCGTATGACGGCCTGACCGCCGCTGATCTCGGTATTTCCATGGGTGAGCTCACCGAAAAATACGCGGATGTGTATCCGGTGACCCGGGAGGAGCAGGACGCCTACGCCGCGGAGTCGCATCGCCGCGCGGCGGCCGCCTGGGCTGACGGGATCATGGCCCGCGAGGTCGTCCCGGTTGGCGAATGCACGAGCGATCAAGGCGTTCGCCCTGAAACTACCGCGGAGACGTTGGCCAAGCTGCGGCCCGCCTTTATTCCGACCGGCACGATTACCGCCGGGAACTCCTCGCCGATCACGGACGGTGCGGCCGCCGTGGTGCTGACCACCCGCGACGTCGCAAAGCGGGAGGGTTGGGATGTGCTGGCTACGTTGTGTGCGGTCGGCCAGACGGCGGGCCCCGATTCCTCGTTGCAGCAGCAACCCGCGGACGCGCTGCGCGCCGCATTAGAACGCCAGGGCTGGTCGGCCGAGGATCTTGACATCGTGGAAATTAACGAAGCTTTTGCCGCCGTGGTGGTGCATTCGGCGCGTGTGCTTGGCATCGATCCCGCCGCCGTCAATGCGAACGGGGGTGCGATTGCCTTGGGGCATCCGATTGGCGCTTCGGGGGCCCGGCTGGTGGTGCATGCCGCTCATCAATTGGCCGCAGGTGCCGGGGAACGCGCTGGCGTCGCATTGTGCGGCGGTGGCGGCCAAGGCGAAGCCCTGCTACTAGCAAAAGGATGATCGAATAATGAGCACTGTGATCGCAGAAACCGTAGGCAAGGCGGGGATTATTACCCTGAATAGGCCGCAGGCAATGAACGCCTTGACGCTGGAGATGGTGCGCGAGATGGCAGCATGCCTGCAGGCGTGGCGCACGGACGACAATGTCGCGCTGGTGATCGTCCGCGGCGCCGGCGAACGCGGACTATGCGCAGGTGGGGACGTTGTGGGCCTCTACCACGATGCGCAGGCGCGCGGCACCGAAGGCGCCACCTTCTGGGCCGAGGAATACCAACTGAACCTCGATATCGCGCAATACCCCAAGCCGTATGTGGCGCTGCAGACCGGCATCGTGCTGGGCGGCGGCATCGGCATTTCCGCGCACGGTTCGCACAGGATTGTTACCGATAGCACGCGTGTTGGCATGCCTGAGACCGGCATTGGCTTCGTTCCTGATGTGGGCGGGACGTACCTGCTGGCCCGCGCCGCCGACAATCTCGGCGTGCATCTTGCGCTTACCGGCGCGCACGTAGGTGCCGCCGAAGCCATCGCGTGCGGGCTTAGCGACGTCTACGTGCCCGAAGACCGCCTCGACCCACTGGTAGAAGCTTTGTGCGAAACTGGCGATCCCGGGGTGATCGATAACTACGCCCAATCCGTGCCGGAAGGCTTCGCCGCGGAGCGCGCCGACATGTCCCGCATCTACGCCGCTGACAGCGTAGAACAAATTCTCGAACGGCTCGATGCGGAGGAAGCCGATTGGGCCGCCGACGCCGCCCGCCGTATCCGCCGCAATTGCCCGCTGGCGCTGAAGGTCACCCTGGAATCGGTGCGGCTGGCCCGCGGCCAAAGCTTGGCGGAAGCACTGGATACCGAATTCCGCGTTTCCAACAATATGCAACGCGGCACCGAATTTATCGAGGGCGTGCGCGCCCAATTGGTGGACAAGGACCGCTCCCCGAAGTGGAATCCGGCTACGTTGGAGGAAGTAACCCCCGAAGCAGTCGCCGCCATGTTCGGACCGATCGAAGACCCCCGCATCGCCGATATCAACCTAGCCTCGAAGGAGCAATAGTGAACTACGAAAATATCCTGGTGGATACGAATGGCCGCGTCGCCACCATCACCCTCAACCGCCCCAAGGCCCTCAATGCGCTAAACGACGCCACGATGCGAGAGGTCGCCGCCGCCACCCAGGCGCTGGACGCGGACCCCGCAGTCGGCTGCATCGTGATCACCGGAAGCGAAAAGGCGTTCGCCGCCGGTGCCGATATCAAAGAAATGGCGGAACAATCAGCCACCGGCATGTTTTCCTCCGATTGGTTTGCCGGCTGGGACGCGCTGGGACGGGTACGCAAGCCGGTGATCGCGGCGGTGTCCGGATACGCATTGGGCGGCGGCTGCGAACTCGCCATGATGTGCGACTTTATCCTCGCCTCCGAGACCGCCAAGTTTGGCCAACCCGAAATCAATCTGGGCGTGCTGCCCGGTATGGGTGGCTCGCAGCGGCTTACCCGCGCCGTCGGAAAGTCCAAGGCCATGGACATGTGTTTGACGGGGCGCATGATGGACGCCCAGGAGGCCCTGCAATCCGGCCTGGTGTCCCGAGTGCTGCCCGCGGAGGGATTCTTGGACGAGGTAGCCAAGGTGGCCGAACTCATCGCCGCCAAGTCTTTGGTGGCTGCGCAAATGGTCAAGGAAACCGTGAACGCCGCCTTTGAGACCACGCTGCAGCAGGGCATTATGTTCGAACGCCGCGTGTTCCACTCCGTCTTCGCCTCCGAGGACCAAAAGGAAGGCATGGCCGCGTTCGTGGAAAAGCGGGATCCTGAATTTAAGCATCGCTAACCATGTGAGCAAAACCCGGCGCCCGCTTTGTCGCTGGTGGGGGTGGTTTCATTCACCCCTGTCTGTGTATTCTGGTTTGTGGGCAAGCTCATAGTGTTTTCTGCTGCGGGCTTCAGTGTGTTGTTTGATGGTTTTTGGTCCCGGGTGCGTTGTTCGTGG
Source organism: Corynebacterium canis (assembly GCF_030408595.1). Classification (NCBI taxonomy): domain Bacteria; kingdom Bacillati; phylum Actinomycetota; class Actinomycetes; order Mycobacteriales; family Corynebacteriaceae; genus Corynebacterium; species Corynebacterium canis. The sequence goes on from NZ_CP047080.1 coordinate 346,596, forward strand.
GTGTGGGGGCGTGTGGCGGGCGCTGGTGGGTGTGGTGGGTGTGCTACACCATGGCCGTGGTGTGGGCAAGTGTTGTGTTGCCCACCACGGGTTCGGGTGTTGTTTTGCCTGGTCAAAAGGGGTGTGGTGGGGGTGGTGTTCCGGTTGTGTCCAAGGTGTTGTGCGTGGTTGCGGCCCTAGTAGCTGGTGTGTTCGCTGGGTAGAATAAGGGCTATACAGTACATGTTCGGGAAGGGTTTCGGGAGGTGACGCGGCGATGACGACGCAACAGGTGGATCCGGTGGATTCGGTGGTGGGGTTTGTGGTGGATGATCCGCAGAATTTCATTGGTGCCGCCGAGTTGGAGGCCAATCGGGTGTTTTTACATAATTGGTTGTTGGCGACCTTTGGGTTGGATGTGCACCGGTTGAATATCCGTGCGTTGGTGAAGGAATTCGCGGTGCACAGTGGCACGTATTCTGAAGCGCGGATGTATAACATTGTGGGTGGGTGTTTCCTGCTGCATGAGCGCCTTCCCGGGTTGAAGGCGCACGCGCTGGAGCACAATTATCTTAATTATGAGCGGTTGCGGACGATTTGGTTTGCCCTGGTGACGGTGTCTTTGGATGCCCCGGGCTATGTGTGGCGTGATATCGATACTGTGTTGGTGGGGTTGTTTACCCCGACCAGGGCGAATCAACCGTTGCCGAGTACGCGGCGGATCCGGCAGGTGCTGCGCGATACCTTGATCCGGTTGCACATTGTGGAGGAAACCCCACCGGAGGAGGAGTTAACCGAGGAGGCGATGGCCGCCCGGATTACGGCGATGTGTGGGGTGGAATTGTGGGAAAGCCCGCATGCTGGGGTCAGTGTGCTCAATGTGACCTTACCCAGTGATGAAGCCCATGAGATTAAACAACGCCTAGCCGCGGGGGCGAAAAAGTTGAACCTGCGGGAAGATGAGATCATCACGAATCGTATTTGCGGGAGTGGGGAGCAGCGGGATGCCGGGTGTACCGTCCACCTGTTTGGCCTTGGTACCCTTACCGAGGCCACGAAGGTGGTCCCGGAGCGGCTGCATGGGGTGGGTTTACTCACCGGGGAGCAACGCGACCGGATTAGTGGCCGGGATTTTGCCTACACCAATATTGGCGATGTGGCGGAGGTGTTGCGGGCTGCGCATGATCCCACCGAGGAGCAACGCTTGTTGATCATGGGCCGGGATGGCACCTGCCGGTTCCCGGACTGCACCATGGACGCTACTTTCTGTGACATTGATCATGTGATCAACCATGAGGTCGGTGGGTGGACCACCGCCTCGAATCTGCAGTGTTTGTGTCGGCATCACCACAATTTCAAAACCGACCGGCACGCCACCGCCAGCACCGATACCTACGGTAATGTCACCTGGCGGTTTGCCACCGGTGCGACGATTACCACGATTCCGCAGGGGGTGCTTGCCGGCCATGTGGTGGGCTGCCCCGCAGGGATCACCACCCGCCACAGCCAGCCCACGAAAACCGAGGAGGACTACCAGCAGCCGCCGATCCGGGAGGATTTCGGCCGGTGGGGCACCACCTTAATCAACTACCGCAACCGGCAACGCGCCCGCTACCTCGCCCGCCACCGGCTGGTTGCCAATATTCCCACCGAACTGCCGCCCCTGCCCGAAGCCCCACACCCCGAACCCCCACCAGATGACCAATGGCCCCAAGAACCACCCACAGACTACACACCGCCCAGGCCACGATGGGCGAAACCACCCTACCAGCTGGCGAAACTGCAGAAACGAGCGCGCCAAGCCAAACACCACCGCCGAACCAACACACCGCGCAAACGCCAACGCCGCAGCTAACCAACACCCCGGCCGGAGCGGGGCGTCGATAAGCTGCGGTAGGAATCCAACTATCCCTTTAAGGAGGCGAAATCCGTATCGGCGTACTCGGTGCCAACGGTGGTCGAGCCCTGGTCTGCCTTGTGGATCTCGTTCTCGCGGCGGCGCAGGTCAACGCGGCGGATCTTGCCGGACACGGTCTTCGGCAGCTCGAAGAACTCGAGGCGGCGGATGCGCTTGTACGGAGCGAGCGTATCGCGGCAATGCTTCAAGATCGCCTCCGCAGTCTCCGCCGTCGGCTCCCACCCGGGCGCGAGGGCCACATAGGCCTTGGGCACCGCCAGGCGAATCGGGTCCGGGGACGGAACAACCGCAACCTCCGCTACGGCAGCATGTTCGATTACTGCGGATTCGAGCTCGAAGGGGGAGAGGCGATAGTCGGAAGCCTTAAACACATCGTCGGAACGGCCGATATAGGTGAGGTAGCCGTCCTCGTCCCGTTCGGCGATATCGCCCGTGTGGTAGAAGCCGTCGCGGAAGATTTCCTCGTTCTTGTCGGGATCGCCGTAGTAGCCCGGGGTGAGGCCAACGGGGCGCGGGTCCAAGCGGAGGCAGATTTCGCCGGTGTCACCTATTTCGTCCGTGGCTGGGTCGATGAGCACGACGTCGAAACCCGGGAGCGGACGCCCCATGGAGCCGGGCTTCACCGGTTGAGCTGGGGTATTGGCGGTTTGCACGGAAGACTCCGTTTGGCCGAAGCCGTCGCGGATGGTGGTATTCCACGCCTTTTCCACGGTGGAAATCAGCTCCGGGTTCAACGGCTCACCGGCCGCAACGACTTTCGACGGCGGGTTGGGCAAGCGTGTCAGGTCAGCTTGCGCGAGCATCCTCCAGACGGTCGGTGGGGCGCAGAAACTGGTCACGCCTTCGTCGGACATCTTTGCCATGAGTGCCGCGGCGTCGAAACGCGCGTAGTTGTACAGGAACACAGTTGCGCCCGCAATCCACGGTGCGAAGAAGTTGGACCAGGCGTGCTTGGCCCAGCCCGGGGCGGCAACATTGAGGTGGACATCCTTGGGTGTAAGGCCGATCCAATACATGGTGGAAAGGTGTCCGACGGGGTACGAACTGTGCGTATGTTCGACAAGCTTGGCCTTGGAAGTGGTGCCGGAAGTGAAGTACAACAGCAGCGTTTCATCGGCGCGGGTGGGCTCGGTGGGAACGAATTCCTCCGGCGCCTCGAAGGAATCCGAATAGCGCAACGTGGGGTGCGCCGACTGCGCTGTGGGCTCGTCCCCGACCTGGATTACGGTGAAATCGCCGGGCACGTCTTGGAACTTCGCAGCGTCCTCACCACCGGCAATGACCCAAGTGACCGAGGCGCGTTGGGTGCGGTCCGCGAGGTCGGCGGAGCCCAACATGGCGGTGGCGGGATTGATAACAAAGCCCGCCTTGATGCAGGCAAGCATGCTTTCCCACAGCTCCACCTGATTGTTCAGCATCAGCATAATGCGTTCGCCGCGCTGCACGCCCTGATCCAAAAGCCAATTCGCAAGTTGGTTCGAACGGCGGGAGAGTTGGTGGTAGGTGCGGCGGGTGTCCGTGCCGTCCATTTCGGAAATCACGAGCGCTTCCCGATCCCGCGAATCTGGGTGCTGGCCGAGGTAATCGAACCAGTCCAGGGCGAAGTTAAAGTGTTCGAACCGGGGCCAAACGAATTGCTCGCGGGCCGCGTCATAGTCCTCGCGGAGGTCGAGGAGCAGGTCGCGGGCGGCGAGAAACTCGGCGGTGGTGGGGCTGATCTGGGTCATGGTGCTCCTTCTTGGCGCTGGTAGGCGCGCATCATCAGCGTTTGGAGTGTGTGGAGGTTCCGGCAGGGTTGCGCACCTGTCGGCCCGAAGCCACAAGACTTGTGCCACGTCATATCCCTTTGCGAGATGTGATGTGGGTCGCAGTCTAAAGGCTGGTGGGCACGAAGGTATAGCCAATTCCGAAACTCGGACATCCGCTACCCCAAAACGTGGGGAGCTATGAGCGGCGGTGAATCCCGTAAATTACCAGCTCTCCGAGCTCTTTGTAAGTATCCGCGACGGGCAGCGTATCCGCATAGTGGCCCTGCTGGATTTGGCTCATAGAGGTCTCAATCAATCGCGCCAAAAACTCCGCGGGCAAGGGGCGGAATTCCCCGGCGGCGACGCCTTGGTGCAGCAATTGCAGCATCCGCTGGGTAGCTGCCTGGGTATTGGTGGCATAGATTTCCTGGGCTACCTTTTCGTGGGCAAGATCGCGCATGAACTGGGAGGATGCGGGTTGGAGGGCGTCGAAAATGGCGGCAAAGTAGGCCTCCAGCGCGGCCTGTGCGCTGGGGTGGCCGGCGAGGGCGGCTTCGGTGTGCTGGGTGATTTCGCGGAAGAAATCTTTGACCACTTTCTGGATGATTTCGTCGCGGGACTGTCCCAGCGCGTACATGGTGGATTTGGAGCAATGGAACTCCTTGCAGGCGGAGTCGATGGTGAAATCCGAGAACCCGGAGTGGAGGAACTTGGCCCTTAAAGCGTTGAAAAGCTGTTGCTGACGTGCTGTAAGCGGTGTGCTCATTGCGTCCCTTCGGGGGTATTGAGGGGGTGATTCAGGGGTAAGCCTGGGGCTTGTTTCGCTTTAAGTCTTCCATAGGGCAACCCGAAACTGTACTATGTGAGCCATAATCGTACTGTGTGGCCCAGGTCACCTTTTGAGAGGATATGACACCCATGCTTAACCCCACCGACCCCCAATTGCTTGCAAATGTGAAGTTCCCCGATGCGGACATCCTGCACGTGGCAAACATGCTGCCCGAACATGAGCAACAGCGCCTCCGCGAGCTCCACGAATTCCTGCAGGCCGAGATCCGCCCGGTGGTGGGAGAGTACTGGGACCGCGAAGAATTTCCGTTCGATCTGCTCCCGAAGCTGGCCGCGCACGGGCTTGGTGAGCTTGAATTTTCCGGGGCCAGCAGGCTGTTCAAGGGCCTCGCGTACGCGGAGGTAACCCGCGCGGACGTATCGCTTTCGGCGTTGGTGGGTATCCACAACGAACTGGTGGTTGATCTGCTGGATCAGCTCGCCTCGGAGGAGCAAAAGCAAACCTGGCTGCCGGGCCTGCGGCAATTCCAAAAAGTGGGGTGCTTTGCGCTCACGGAACCCGACCACGGTTCGGATATCGCCGGCGGCTTGGCTACCACCGCCGAGCGCACCGAGAACGGGTGGGTGATTACCGGAAGCAAGCGCTGGATCGGCGGCGGAACCTTCGCCGACTTCGCTATTGTGTTCGCGCGTGATGTTGCGGACAATCAGATCAGAGGTTTCATCGTTGAGCTCGACCGCGAGGGCGTGACCAAGGCCAAGATCAGCCGCAAAATGGGCCTGCGGATCATGCAGAACGCGGACCTCACCTTCGATCGCGTGGAAATCCCAGCCGAAAACCTGATCCCCGGGGCGGCTTCCTTCGCCGCCACCAATGTGATGCTGCGGAACTCGCGGGCCTGGGTGGGCTGGCAGGCCGCAGGGATCCAACTCGCGATCTTTGACCGCGCCCGGGCGTACGCTCTTAGCCGGGAGCAATTCGGCCGGCCGATCGCGAAGTTCCAGCTGGTGCAAGAGCAGCTCGCCCGCATCCTTGGCAATGCCACCGCTAGCCTCGGCATGATGACGCATATCGCCCGGCTGCAAGAAGATGGTCAGTTCGATATGCCCCACGCCGCCCTCGTGAAAGCCACCGGTACGCGCCTTGCGCGGGAATCCGCTCAGCTCGGGCGTTCGATGGGCGGCGGGAACGGGATCCTCACCGAACACGAGCTCTCCAAGTTACTTGCCGATGCCGAAATCCTCTACACCTACGAGGGCACCTACGAGGTCAACTCCCTCATTGTCGGCCGCGCGGTCACCGGCGTGTCCGCGTTCGTATAACTATAAGGAATACTCGCCATGCAACTCACCACCGACCACGTAGTCTTTATCACCGGCGGCGCCTCCGGCCTGGGTGCCGAGACCGCCCGCCAATTCGCAAGCACGGGCGTAAAGGTCGTCGCCGCCGATTTGCATCTGCCGGAGCAGCCAATCCCCGGCGTTCACTATGTGCAAACAGATGTCACCGACCCCGCCCAGGTCCGCGCGGCAATCGCACAAGCGACCGAACTTGGCGAACTCCGCGTTGCGATCACATGTGCGGGCGTAGCGCCAAGCATGCGCATCGTCGGACGCAAGGGCACCCACGACCCCGACGTTTTTACCAAGGTGATCAATATCAATCTCTGCGGCACCTTCCACACATTGGCCGCCGCCGCGGAGGCGATGTCCCAGCTAGAGCCGATCGATCAAACCGGCCAGCGAGGCGTAGTAATCATGACCGCGTCGGTGGCAGCGTTCGAAGGTCAGATCGGACAGGCTGCGTACGCGGCGTCGAAAGGCGGGGTGCATGCGCTTACGCTTACGGCGGCGCGTGATCTGGCGACGCAGGGCATTCGCGTGTGCGCCATCGCGCCTGGGGTTGTGGACACTCCGATGATGGCCGCCATGCCCGCAAATGTGCGCGAAGAACTGGAGCAACGCGTGCCATTTCCGCAGCGTATGGCTAAGCCTGCCGAATACGGCAAACTGGCGTTCGCTATCGTTGATAACGATTACCTCAATGGCGAAACCGTGCGTCTCGACGGCGCGCTCCGCATGCAGCCACGCTAACTCACCGTTACCGAACGCAAGGCTCAGTCACTTTGGTTGCGTGCTACGCAAAGTTGCCATTTCAGGCCTTATAGCCGCGCGCATACCCTAATACCCCCAAACGCTCCTCAGGGGCGTTTCCTGTTGTGCACAAAGTTCCCGATTTCCAGCCGTTCGGCGGGCGATTTGCGGGCTTTGGGGGCGGGCTGGCAGGTTTTTGGGCGGCCGGAAGGGCTGCGGCGATAGGTCGTGCACTCCGCATGAAATTTTTTACACACAAATCCCGGATTCTGTGTAATTCGCCGCGTGCCATTGAGTTGTGAACTTCTTTGATTGTTCTTGGTTTTATTGTACTTGGTTTTGTGGGGTTGGTGGTGGTGTTCCGATTTTGATGCCGACGGTGGCTGGTGGTGGTTGGAACATGGATCGTGGTGGGCGTCGTTGGGGGTAGGTGTTGTAGTAGATTTCTTCCTTTGCTTTGCGGTGTTTGAGTAGTGGTTTCCATTCGCCGGTGTAGACCTGTTGTGGGGTGAATCCGGCGAGGCCGCTGTGTGGGTCGTGGTTGTTGTAGGCGTCGATGATGGAGGCCATGGTGTTGGCGGCGGCCTTGATATTGGGGTAGCTGGTTAAGGCGTAGCGGTGGTGTTTGAGTGTGCGGTGGGAGGATTCTTCGAAAGGGTTGTCGTTGGATACTCCGGGGCGGATGAGTGAGAGTTCTACGCCGTTGGCGTCGAGCATTTGGCGCATTTGGGTGGAGGTCATGACAGCACCGTTGTCGGTGTGCAGGACTCGGACCTTGGCGTGGTTGAGCTGCTCGGCGGCGATGACTTGGGCGATGAGGTCGGTGGCGATGTGTTTGTCTTGGCGCAGTTGTACGGTGTGGCCGACGATTTTACGGGAGTGCAAGTCCAGCACGGTGTAGAGGTGAAATCCCTTGGTCATAAAGGATCCGGGGAGCCAGGTGATATCCCAGCACAGGACTTCGCCGGGCCGTGTCGCGGTCACTATTCGTGGTGGTTGCGGCGCCCGTGGCGCGCCGTGGCGCAGCGGTGCTGGCACCGTTTTGATTTCATTGTTCACGCGGTAAAACGTCCGCAATGAGCCGAGCAAGGGCTCCTCGGAATCGACATGGCTGAAAAAGATTTTATAGACCGATAATCCCTGCTCACGACCGTCGCGAAGCAATGCGGCGATACGTTGACGCTCCGGGGCGCTAATCGTTTTCGGCGGCGCGGCCTTTGGGTGTTGTGGTGGTTTCTTCGGCCGCGGATGCCGCCGGTAATACAGGGTTGTTTTCGCAAGCCCAAGCAGCTTCAATGCCGCGTTTTGGGTATAGCCAGCCGCCGCAAGCAACTCTAAAATATGGTCTTCAAGCTTAACGAACTCATCGAAATCGGCTTGCTGCTCTGGGGAAAGTTTCCGGCCACCACGCATCAACGATCGGTATATTTTTGCATGGCGGCGATAGCTTTTCCCATCGCCTCCACCGCCTTGGCATGCGCAGTGGTGGCAGCATCCTTATCCGCAACCACCTTTTCCAATTCAGCGATCCGCGCCTCCAATTTGGCGTGACGTGTTTCCCACTTCGCGCGCGCAGTCTCCCACTTCGCGCGCTCGGTCTCCAGCTTCGCACGCTCCGCCCCCAGCTCGGCGTTAAGCGCCTCCAACTCCTGATTGCGCTGTGTCAGCCGAGAAAACTCCACGATATTTTCATCACTCGTAGGAATATTTTCTCGCGGTGTTAACCCGATGTCGAGCGTGCCCGCCGCAAGCTGCCGCCGCCACAAATACAACTGCCGCGGCGTCACCCCGGCCGCCCGGAGGAACTCTCCCTTCAGACCATGCTTGGTCTCCGCATGGGCCAACACGATCTCCCGGCGCTGCTCCGCAGTAAACGTCCGGTCCGGATCTACCGGAGGGATCTGTACAGACATCTTGAACCTTCCTTCCTCATCCCCATGACCATCACGGGGAAGCTTCCGAAAGTTCACATCTTCAATGGCAAGGTACGATTTTCATCATCCAGGGCAGCCCAGAGGGCCCCGCCGCGATATGTTTTACACAGATTCCGGGATTTTGATGTAAAAAATATCGGTAGACACCGTTCAACTCTCAGTGCGCTATTCCGAGGGGTCAAATAGCGGACTGTCATGGCGCGCCGAAGGGAAATATTGAAGACAACCTAACGCATGGCGGCAATTTCAGGTGTTGGAATTTGGTTGCGGGTCGACTGGGGCGGGTGGTTTTGGCGACCCGCCGACTCCACTCAAGAGCAATAGCCTTAAACGCCGGATACATATGGTATTATAGCTACCATTTATGCGGTGGGCGGGCCATGGGGACTGATCGGCGGGCGATCTGCGGGCTCTGGGGGCGGGCTGGCAGGTTTTTAGGCGGCGTGAGGGGCTGCGGAGATAGGTCGTGTACTCCGCATGAAATTTTTTACACACAAATCCCGGATTCTGTGTAATTTTCATCATCCAGGGCCGCCCAGAGGGCCCCGCCGCGATATGTTTTGCACAGATTTCGGGATTTTGATGTAAAAAATATCGGTAGACACCGTTCAACTCCAGGCGGGCAAAAGGGTAGGGGTCAACCTACCGATTAAAGAAGGGAATTGCGGGCAACCTACCACCATAGAATGGCGCACGGAACGGGATTCGGCAATGGTTTAACATGGGTAGCCGATTTCGAGGGCTTAGAGGCCAAATGGGGGCGCCGCCTTGAAATGGGACGTGCACAAAACGCCCGAGGGAGTGATGGAGAGGTTATTGGAAGGGGACCAGGCCCCAATAGGGGAACACCGCGCGGGATGTTGCGATCATGGAGGGGTCCGCAGAGTGGGTCATCACGTGACCGGGGTCGAATTCCGCAAGGCCGGCAAGGGCATCGAGGTCTCCGAGGGTGCGGGATGCTCGGCAACCGACGGTGTTTTCCCAGTTCGCGGGCATCGGCGTGGTCGGATCCAACTCCACCCCGGCGACGGCGGCCAGCACTTGGTTCCACACTCGGGCAACGGAATCGCGCTGGTACCCGCCACCGCCGAGGGCGACCCATCGGCCGAAGGCAAAGCGATCGGCCCAGCGGCCGAGGGATTGATAGGCAACGGCCAGCGCATCGGAGGAAAGCCGCAGGTGGGTCAGGGGGTCCTCGCGGTGCGGATCCGCCCCATGTTGGCTGATAATTATTTCCGGTCGGAATCGCTGGAGGATCGCCGGCACGATGCTGTGCACGCAGCGCAACCAATCGACATCGCTGACGTTGGTCTCTAAGGCAACGTTCACGGCTGTGCCATATGCGTTCGGTCCTCCGATATCACCTGCGTGCCCGGTGCCGGGGAATAAATACAGGCCGGATTCGTGGATTGAAATGGTCACCACCCGCGGATCGTCCCAGAATAATTGTTCGACACCATCTCCGTGGTGGGCATCCAGATCGAGGTACGCCACGCGGTGCGCGCCGTGATTGAGTAGCCATTGAATGGCCACCGCGGCGTCGTTAAGCATGCAAAATCCGGAGAGTTCGGCGGCCTGAGCGTGGTGCAAGCCCCCGGAGATGTTTACGGCGCGTTTGGCGCGGCCGGTCCATACTGCGCTGGTGGCGGCGACGGTACCTGCGACGATGCGGGATGCGACGGCTGGAAGTGAGGGGACCAGGGGATTGTCGGCGGTGCCGATGCCGAACTCTGGGGCTGGGTGTCCGCTATGCAGGGCGGCGATGTATTCGGGCGTATGTACGAGGCGTAGGAGGGCGTCGCTAGCGGGCGGAGGTTCGACAATTTCGAACATTTGTAGGAGGCCGAGATGGGCGGCGAGTTGCATGGTGAAGCGCACGCGATCGGGGCCCATCGGATGTCGCTTGCCAAAGCTGTAGCGCTCCAGTTCCTCGTTGTGGATGAGCAGCGGGCGCATTAGACGGACCTGGCCAGCGGGTCGCGATGTCGGGGCAGGGCGGCCACCCGTAGCCGAGCGCCAACCACGTGGGTTGCCGAGGCCCCGGCGATCACCGGCGTAAGCTCGACTTCGACAATACTTGCGAAATCATCTTTCAGTTGGGCGAGCCGCACGAGCAAATCTTGGACCGTATCCAATTGCGCGGGCCGCGTGCCGCGATAGCCGTGCAGCAGCGGCGCCGCATGCAATTGTTCCAGCATGTCGGCGGTGTCTTGGGTGCGGACGGGCGCGGTGCGCCAGGCGCGATCCGAAAGTAGGTCCGAACTGACGCCCGAGACGCCGACGGAGACCATCGGCCCCAGCACTGCGTCTTCCAGCGCTTTTATGCTTAGCGACACCCCGGCACTCACTGTTGGCTGTATCACCGGGCGCAAGGACTTGGCGTTTGGATTTTCGGAGAGACCGAGTTCCACGGCGGTCTCGCCGAGCCGCAACCATGCGTTGGCCAATTCCTGCTGCGTGGAGATATTCCTATATATCGTGGACAGTTCCGGGCGGCCGCGGACCGGGTCGGCGGTGGCCTTGAGGACCACGTTCCAGCCGAAGTGTTCGGCGGCCTGTTCGGCCTCTTGTTCGGAGGTGACTTCGAGCCAGGGGACAAGGTCGATGCCGTAGGCGGCGAGGATATTTTGGGTTTCTTCGTCGGTGGCCCAGCGGCCGGTGGGGGAATCCGAAAGGATTGCGGAGAGGGTTTCTTGCACTTGTGGCTTGTTGCCAGTGATGGGTTCCTCGGCGGTGATATCGGCGGCTTGGGTCGCGGCGCGGATCGATTGGTTGTTGATGATCGCGGACAGGGCCTCCAAGGCATCCGCGTAGGCATCGAAGGTGGGCAATTGGCCCTGGTGTTCGGATTCTCGGTGATTGGTCACCTGGCGGAAGCCTACGAACACACCTACGAGGGGTTTGGTTTCCGTGTGGGCGGCGAGGTCTGAAAGCCCGGCGTGGGCGGCTTCCAGGATCGGATCGCCGATTTCCACCACGGCCGTGACCACTGCGTGGGATTCCGGGTCGGCGAGCGCTTCGCTTGCGGCGGCGAGGACCCCGGGGATGGGATCGTCGGTGACTGTGACGGCGCGCGGGGTTAGCCCGAAGCGAACCGCGGCTTGAGACATTTGTTCGCTCAGGCCGGCGGAGTTGGAAATAACGGTGACATTGCGGCCCAGGGGCAGCGGCTGGCGCGCAAGGATTTGCGAAATATCGAACATAGCGTCGCGTCTGGAAACGACGATGGCGCCGGTGCGGCTAATCACCTCATCCAAGGCGGACGGGGGTGCGGAGGGGCGCGGATCCTGTTCTTGAGACGTCGCCGCGGGGGTACCGGGACGGGCGGAGTGCAAGGCCCGGGAGGGGGTGAAAATCACGATGTGCTTTTCCAGGGCGAGGCGGCGCAGCACCCGGAAGAATTTGCGGGGGTTGCCGATGGCGTCGAGGGAAAGGAGGCAGACGCTGGTGGCATCGTCGTCGATCCAGTATTGGATTACGTCGTTGGCGGTGACATCGGCAAACGCACCGGTGGCCACGAAGGAACTAATGCCGCATCCACGTTCGATTGCGCGCGAGAGGACCAAGGTGGCCACGCCCGCGGATTGGGTGAAAATACCGGTGCGGCCATGCGCCGGATTCGGGGCGGGCGAGGCATTCAGGCGGATTTCGGGATCCGAATTTATGAGCCCCAGGGCGGCGGGGCCGAGGGCGCGCAACCCGTGGGCGCGGGCCTGGTGCACGAAGCGGACCTGCTCCTCGTGGGCCAGGGTGGGATTGTGGCCGCGGGCCAATACCAACATCCCGCGGGCGTGCTTTTCGGCGGCCGCCGCAAGCAGGGGTTCCAACTCGGCGGCATCGTATTGTGCGACCACCAGATCGATATCGCCAGCGATCGAACGCAGGTCCGAGGCCGTTGAGCCGGCCCGGGAGGCGGGGGCGGCGAGGATATGCAGGTTGCCGTTGAACGGGGCGTCGACAAGCTGGGGAATAATGGCGCGCATGCGGGAAAGGTCGCCGACAACGGCGATGGATTGCGGGCGGAGGAGGCGTCGAATCGAGGCGGCTTCGGACTTACGTTCGCGCTGCTGCATTACGTCGAAGGAACGTTCGGTGGGGTCGATGGGGAAATTGACGCTGATAAAGCCGTCTTCAAGCTGGGGCTTTACCTCGTAGCCGGCGCGGACGAAGACTTGCACCATGGCCCGGTTTTGGGTCAGCATCTCCGCAAAAAAGCGCTCCACCTGATTTTCGCGGCCCACCTCCGCCAGGTGTTCCAAAAGTATGTTCGCGGCGCCCTTGCCCTGGTAACTGTCCTGCACGAGGAAGGAAACGTCGGCAACCCGGGCGGGCAGGAAGGCGTCCAACACGCGGTAATGTGCGGTGGCCACAATCTGTTCATGCGAACAAATGACCAAGGTGACCTGGTTGTAGTGGTCGATATCGAGCCACGAATGCAGGTCGTCCTCGCTGAGCGTCGGGTGCGCGGAGAAAAAGCGCAGGTACTTGGACTTATCCGAAACGCGGGCGTAAAAATCGATGAAACCCTGGCGGTCGGAGAGCTGGGCGGGGCGCAACACGGCGACGCTGCCGTCGGCCATTACAACGTCGGCCTCCCATGCGCGGGGGGAATCGGCGGGCGAAAAGGCGGAATGCGGGGGTGTGGGCACTGGTCCTCCCGAGGGGTGATTCGAGGCGGCAAACGGCGGATTAGTGACCCAGGTTACAGCATCGCGGCGCTAAGCGGGGCCGGATTTGTGTTTCCGTCAACCCATGGGGTAGGTTCACGCATTGAAGTTTGATCGGCTCCGATGCCGAGTTCAAGTTTCACCGAAGACCGTCGGTTGCCTCGCGGATGTGCGGGGCCGAAGGTTTCCGCGCGAAGACGGAAGCGACCCACGCAGGAGAACTTGGAGCATTCTCATAGTTGTATGCGATGCGCCCTGTGCTCTTGTACGGGGCGTTTTTGATGTGTCACGGCTCGTTCCGGCGACGCGTCAAAGCTGCCTCGGCGGATCAACACCATACGTTCTATGAGGAAGGAGGCGAAGTAATGGCAAACGCAAAGAACATTGCCGCGGTGGAAGAGCTGAAGGCTCGTTTTGAAGCGGTATCCGCTGTTGTGTTGACGGAATACCGCGGCCTGACTGTTGCTCAGACGACTGAGCTGCGTCGCGCGCTTGGTCCGGATGTCAAGTACTCCGTCGCCAAGAACACCATGATCAAGCTGGCCGCAGAGCAGGCCGGCGTCGAAGGTCTGGATCCTGTACTTACCGGCCCCACCGCCGTCGCCTTTATTTCCGGCGAAGCTGTGGACGCTGCGAAGGCGCTGAAGAAGTTCGGCAAGGATAACAAGGCGTTCGTGATCAAGGGTGGCTACATGGACGGCAACTTCCTGAGTGCCGAACAGGTTGACGCCATCGCCGAGATGGACAACCTGGAAACCACCTACGCGAAGATCGCCGGTGCCATCAATGGCAGCTTGGCAAACACCGCAGGTTTGTTCGATGCCCACGCTTCTCAGCTGGCGCGTCTGTTCGCTGCGTACGAAGAAAAATTGCAGGGCGAGTAAGCTCGCTCCGCGCTATTACCCCCAAACTTTGGGCGCGTTTTAACCCTGGCGGGGTGCACCAGCTAGGGCGAGCGCCCAGCAAAATTGAAAGGATTGCCACCATGGCTAAGCTTACCCCCGAAGAGCTCATCGAAGCTTTCAAGGAAATGACCCTGATCGAGGCTTCCGAGTTCCGCAAGCTGTTCGAAGAGACCTTCGATGTTACCGCTGCCGCTCCGGTTGCCGTTGCCGCTCCTGGCGCTGCTGCTGACGCTCCGGCCGCCGAAGAGAAGGACGAGTTCGACGTCGTGCTCGAGGACGCTGGCGCCAAGAAGATCGGCGTGATCAAGGCTGTTCGTGAGCTCGTTTCCGGCCTGGGCCTGAAGGAGGCCAAGGAGCTCGTCGAGTCCGCTCCGAAGGCGATCATCGAGGGCGCTTCCAAGGAGGACGCTGAGGCCGCCAAGACCAAGCTTGAGGACGCCGGCGCCAAGGTTTCCCTGAAGTAATTCCACGTTTGCACACGTGTTCCCCGCTTGCCCTAGGTAGGCGGGGTTTTCGCTTATCGACGCCGCGATAGGCCAGGCTTCCGCGCGCGTTATGCGTGGAGGGAATTGAGCGCTTCTGCGAGGCCCCTTGCGATCTCGTGGGTGCGTTGTTCGGGGTCGCCAACATTGGCGCTGGTGAAGAACTGGAATTCGACTATGCGGTCGCCGAATGTGGTGGCGCAGATGCCCTTGTGGGTGTTGGAATCGGAGGGGTCCGTGCCCTCGGCGCAGAGGAACGTGAAATTGCGGGCGCTGATGGAGCGGGTGGGGAAATTAAGCCTTGTTTGGTTGAGATAATTGTCCACAAAGCCTTCGCGGACCTCGGCTTGATCCTCATCGATGATCGGGGGGTTTGCGAGGATGGCGCGGACGCGGAATTCCTGGGTGTCGTTGGCGTAGAAAATGGTCGCGGTGTTGTTGGGATTATCCACTTCCTGCGATTGTTGCGGCACGCCCGCGATGGATTCGGGCAGCTCCAGGAATGCGCTGTTGGCCTTGCTTGGGGAGCTTATTGTTGTTTTGGTGCTTCTGCTGGTGGATGTGATGGTGGAACTCACGGCGGTCTTGGCGGACGTGGTGGTGCTGGCCGATGTGCTGGTGCTGGTGGCCGATGTGGTGGTGGCCGCAGTGGTTTCGTCTGAGGATGTGGGAAGCAGGCCGCATGCGGAGAGCGCCAGTGGCGCTGCGAGGGCTAAGGCGATCCCGAACCTGGCGTGCGAACGAGTGTTTTCCATAGGCGCAGCTTATCAGTGGGGGTTGCGCTGCGGCCTGCGGCCCGGTGTGAACAATGTGCTGTCAAACGGCTAAAATGTGCCTCATGCTGCCCAAATCCAGAATTGTCTCAGCGCTTCTCGTCGGCCTTGGCGTTGCCCTGCTCATTCTCGGGCTGGGCGGGCCGCAGTGGCTGGTTCCTGAGGGGCGACTGCCGCTGGATTTCCCGGCCACCACGCTCACATTGCGGGACGCGAAAGCCACGGTGCCGGACCCCAAGGAGGAGCAGGCGGTGGAGGCCGCGGTGGTGAAGCAGATTCACGTGGGGCTTATGGAACCTTCAGACGAAACTTCGGTAACCGTGCGCGTGGGAACCACACTCTTGCGCGATAGCAAGTCTGCGGATAATGAGCGTTTGATCGGTGCGGAAGTGTGGAGCTATCGCATGGATCGTGATACGGGCGCCGCCGTCGGTGACGCGGTGGTGGCATTCTCCCCGGCGGACCCGGTGGCGCACATGCCGCTGGAGGGGGTGTGGGTGAAGTTTCCTACCTCCTCCGAGGTGAAAGTATTTGATCCCACGCTGCGCAAGGGCTTCGTTGCTAAAGAGGGTGAGCCCACCGAGGTGTTCGGTAGGCCGGCGCGGGTGTTTGTGCAGCATGTGCCCCCAACAAAGGTGGGTGAGGATCCCGCACTAGAGTTCCCCGAAGAGGATGGATCGGTCACGCCGTTGTTCTTTTACCACAAAGCCGAACGAAAATATATGGTTGACCAAGTCACTGGAGTCGTGTTGGATGTGCACGAAAGCATTCATGATTTCTATGGCACGGAAGACGGTGAAGAACGTCAGGCGGTTTTGAAGTTTGAAGGGCAGGGCACGGAGGATTCGGTGCGGGCTCTGGTCGAGGCGGTGGATTCGGTGTCGGACGGCTCTGGGATCCGCATGGCGCTCTATGGGGCGACGGCCCTCGGCGGAATGATGGCCATTGTTGGATTGGTTGGAGTGTTCGGTTTATGGGATCCGCGGGAGGTCAAGCCGCGGCGGATGCGGCATCGGTTGCGTTCCTAACCTGACGGTCTGCTAAGTTCACCCCACCCCGTTACCTTTACATCTACTGTGGTTTGGTATAAGCTGTTTCGTTGCGCTGGAATCCGTGTCCACGTATTGTGTCAGACCTTGATCATATGGGCGAAAAAACCCGACTTGACAAGGTCCTTTAGCGCTATCCGCGGCACGTTGGTTCCTGAAGCAGACCGAATGCTCAATAAATCAGCGGTCGGCGGCGGCCTTACCCACTTGAAGGGGCGTCGTTTGTCCGCGTGAGGTGCTGGAAGGACGCATCTTGGCAGTCTCCCGCCAGACCAAGTCAGTGGCCGAAATCCCCGGAGCTCCGCAGCGATACTCGTTCGCGAAAATCACGGAGCCGATCGAGGTTCCGGGTTTACTCGACCTACAACTGGAGTCTTTTGCATGGCTCATTGGCACGCCTGAATGGCGTGAGCGTATGAAGGCCGAAGCGGCCGAGGGTACGCGGGTCACCAGCGGCCTTGAGGATATCCTCGAGGAGCTGTCCCCGATTCAGGATTATTCCGGAAAAATGTCGCTCTCACTCTCGGAGCCCCGCTTCGAGGATGTGAAGAACTCTATCGATGAGTGCAAAGAAAAAGACATCAACTATTCAGCTCCGCTGTACGTGACCGCGGAGTTTGTGAACAACGAAACGGGTGAAATTAAGTCCCAGACCGTGTTTATCGGCGATTTCCCGATGATGACGGAGAAGGGCACCTTTATTGTGAACGGCACCGAGCGTGTCGTTGTTTCTCAGCTCGTGCGTTCCCCGGGCGTGTATTTCGATCAGTCGATCGATAAGTCCACGGAGCGTCCGCTGCACTCCGTCAAGGTCATCCCCTCCCGTGGTGCCTGGCTGGAGTTCGATGTGGATAAGCGCGATACGGTCGGTGTGCGCATCGACCGGAAGCGCCGCCAACCCGTCACCGTGCTGCTGAAGGCGCTGGGTTGGACCACCGATGACATTGTGAAGCGTTTCGGCTTCTCCGAGATCATGATGTCCACCCTCGAAGCCGATGGTGTGTCCAATACGGATGAGGCCCTGCTGGAGATTTACCGCAAGCAGCGCCCCGGCGAGCAGCCGACGCGTGACCTTGCGGAATCGCTGCTGGAGAATAGCTTCTTCCGCCCGAAGCGCTATGACCTGGCCAAGGTCGGCCGGTACAAGATCAACCGCAAGCTCGGTCTCGGCGGTGACCGCGAGGGCCTGATGGTGCTCACCGAGGAGGATATTGCCACCTCCATCGAGTACTTGGTGCGCCTGCACGCCGGCGAATCCACCATGCATTCGCCCACCGGCGAGATCATTCCGGTTGAGGTCGACGATATTGATCACTTTGGTAACCGCCGGCTGCGTACCGTCGGCGAGTTGATCCAAAACCAGGTGCGGGTGGGCTTGTCCCGCATGGAGCGCGTGGTGCGTGAGCGCATGACCACCCAGGATGCGGAGTCCATTACCCCGACCTCCCTGATCAATGTGCGCCCCGTTTCGGCTGCTATCCGCGAGTTCTTTGGTACCTCTCAGCTGTCTCAGTTTATGGACCAAAACAATTCGCTTTCCGGCCTGACCCACAAGCGCCGCCTTTCGGCATTGGGCCCCGGCGGCCTGTCCCGCGAGCGCGCCGGCATTGAGGTCCGCGACGTGCACCCCTCGCACTATGGCCGCATGTGCCCGATCGAGACCCCGGAAGGTCCGAACATCGGTTTGATCGGTTCGTTGTCTTCCTATGCCCGCGTGAACCCGTTCGGTTTCATTGAAACCCCGTACCGCAAGGTGGAAAACGGCAAGCTCACCGAGCAGATCGATTACCTCACCGCGGACGAGGAAGACCGCTTCGTGGTGGCCCAGGCCAATACGCCTTATGACAAGGACGGCAATATTACCGTCGAGCGCGTGGTGGTGCGCATGAAGGGCGGCGACATTGAGGTCGTCGATTCTTCCCGCATCGAGTACATGGATATTTCCCCACGCCAGATGGTGTCGGTGGCTACCGCCATGATTCCGTTCCTCGAGCACGATGACGCGAACCGCGCCCTGATGGGTGCGAACATGCAGCGCCAGGCCGTGCCGCTGGTGCGTTCCGAGGCGCCGTTCGTGGGTACCGGCATGGAGCTTCGTGCTGCCTACGATGCCGGTGACTTGGTGATCTCCAAGAAGGCCGGCGCCGTGGAGAACGTGTGCGCCGATTTCATTACCGTGATGGGTGATGATGGCATCCGCGATACCTATATGTTGCGCAAGTTCCAGCGCACCAACCAGGGCACCTGCTATAACCAGAAGCCGCTGGTAGACGTGGGTGACCGCGTTGAAGCTGGCCAGGTTATTGCGGACGGCCCCGGTACCGCTCAAGGTGAGATGGCGCTTGGCCGCAACTTGCTGGTCGCGTTCATGCCGTGGGAGGGCCACAACTATGAGGACGCCATTATCCTGAATCAGCGCCTCGTGGAGGAGGATATTCTTACCTCCATCCATATCGAGGAGCACGAGATTGACGCCCGCGACACCAAGCTGGGCGCCGAGGAGATTACCCGCGAGATTCCGAACGTCTCGGAGGAGGTTCTGAAGGACCTCGACGAGCGCGGTATCGTCCGCATCGGCGCGGACGTCCGTGACGGCGACATCCTGGTCGGCAAGGTCACCCCGAAGGGTGAGACGGAGCTGACCCCGGAGGAGCGCCTGCTGCGCGCCATCTTCGGCGAAAAGGCCCGCGAGGTGCGCGATACCTCCATGAAGGTCCCGCACGGTGAGACCGGTAAGGTCATCGGCGTTCGCCGTTTCTCCCGCGATGAGGAGGACGATCTCGCCCCCGGCGTGAGCGAAATGATCCGCGTGTACGTGGCTCAGAAGCGCAAGATCCAGGACGGCGATAAGCTCGCCGGCCGCCACGGCAATAAGGGCGTGGTGGGCAAGATCCTGCCGCAGGAAGACATGCCTTTCCTGCCGGACGGCACTCCCGTGGACATTATCCTGAACACCCACGGTGTGCCGCGCCGTATGAATATCGGCCAGGTGCTGGAGGTGCACTTGGGTTGGCTGGCCGCCGCCGGCTGGAAGATTGATACGGAGAATCCGGAGATGCAGGAACTCATGGATATGCTTCCCGAGGAGCTCTATGATGTTCCGGCCGGTTCGCTCACAGCAACCCCGGTGTTTGACGGCGCCACCAATGAGGAGCTCGCTGGCCTGCTGGCAAGTTCCCGCCCGAACCGCGACGGCGACGTGTTGGTGGATGGCAACGGCAAGGCGAACCTTATCGACGGTCGTTCTGGCGAGCCGTTCCCCTACCCGGTGTCTATCGGCTACATGTACATCCTGAAGCTGCACCACCTGGTGGACGAGAAGATTCACGCCCGTTCCACCGGCCCGTACTCCATGATTACCCAGCAGCCGTTGGGTGGTAAGGCGCAGTTCGGTGGCCAGCGTTTCGGCGAGATGGAGGTGTGGGCCATGCAGGCGTATGGTGCGGCCTACACGCTGCAGGAATTGCTTACCATCAAGTCCGATGACGTGGTGGGCCGCGTCAAGGTGTACGAGGCGATTGTGAAGGGCGAGAACATTCCGGATCCGGGCATCCCGGAGTCCTTCAAGGTGTTGCTGAAGGAGCTGCAATCCTTGTGCCTGAACGTGGAAGTGTTGTCCGCGGACGGCACCCCCATGGAGCTGGGCACCTCTGATGACGACGAGTTCGATCAGGCTGGGGCCTCGCTGGGCATCAACCTGTCCCGCGACGAACGCTCCGACGCCGACATCGCTTAAGAGCTCAAGGTCCATGCTTATCGACGCCGCGCCTTCCGCGCCCCCGCTGCGGGAGGGACGGGCGTCGAAAAGCGGGGCGAATACACACACATAGTTCTTAAAAACTTTCAACCCTAAGGGAAATATTCGTGCTCGACGTCAACTACTTTGACGAGCTCCGCATCGGCCTCGCTACCGCCGACGATATCCGTCGCTGGTCGAAAGGCGAGGTGAAGAAGCCGGAGACCATCAACTATCGCACTCTGAAGCCGGAAAAGGACGGGCTGTTCTGCGAACGTATTTTCGGTCCCACCCGCGACTGGGAATGCGCCTGCGGTAAGTACAAGCGCGTCCGCTACAAGGGCATTATCTGTGAACGCTGCGGCGTGGAAGTGACAAAGTCCAAGGTCCGCCGCGAGCGCATGGGGCACATTGAGCTCGCCGCGCCCGTGACGCACATCTGGTACTTCAAGGGCGTGCCCTCGCGCCTGGGGTATTTGCTGGACCTTGCGCCCAAGGATTTGGAACGCATTATCTACTTCGCTGCGAACATCGTTACCAGCGTCGATGAGGAGGCGCGCCACAACGACCTGACCACTCTGGAAGCCGAAATGCTGCTGGAGAAGAAGGACGTGGAGGCGGACGCCGAATCCGAGCTGGCCGAGCGCGCCCAAAAGCTGGAGGAGGACCTGGCCGAGCTGGAGGCAGCCGGCGCCAAGGCCGACGCCCGCCGCAAGGTGCAAAACGCCGCGGATAAGGAGATGCAGCACATCCGCGAACGCGCCCAGCGCGAAATCGATCGCCTGGACGAAATTTGGAACACCTTTGTGAAGCTGGCTCCGAAGCAGATGATCGTGGATGAGAACATCTACTCCGAGCTGGTGGACCGCTACGAGGACTACTTCACCGGCGGCATGGGCGCGGAAGCCATCCAAACCCTGATCCGCAACTTTGATCTGGACGCGGAGGCGGAAGAGCTCCGCACGATCATTAATGAGGGCAAGGGGCAGAAGAAGATGCGCGCCCTGAAGCGCCTCAAGGTGGTGGCCGCGTTCCAGCGCTCCGGCAACGACCCCGCCGGCATGGTGCTGGATTGCATCCCGGTGATCCCGCCGGAGCTGCGCCCGATGGTGCAGCTGGACGGTGGCCGCTTTGCCACCTCCGACCTGAACGACCTGTACCGTCGCGTGATCAACCGCAATAACCGCCTCAAGCGCATGATCGAGCTCGGCGCGCCCGAGATCATCGTGAACAATGAGAAGCGCATGTTGCAGGAATCCGTGGACGCGCTGTTCGACAACGGCCGCCGTGGCCGCCCGGTGACGGGCCCCGGCAACCGTCCGCTGAAGTCCCTGTCCGACTTGCTCAAGGGCAAGCAGGGCCGCTTCCGCCAGAACCTGCTGGGTAAGCGCGTGGACTACTCGGGCCGTTCCGTGATTATCGTGGGTCCGCAGCTGCGCCTGCAC
The DNA here is from genome assembly GCF_030408595.1 of Corynebacterium canis. Classification (NCBI taxonomy): domain Bacteria; kingdom Bacillati; phylum Actinomycetota; class Actinomycetes; order Mycobacteriales; family Corynebacteriaceae; genus Corynebacterium; species Corynebacterium canis. Next base: position 368,115 of record NZ_CP047080.1, read on the forward strand.
GAGTGCGGCCTGCCCAAGCTCATGGCATTGGAGCTGTTCAAGCCGTTCGTGATGAAGCGCCTCGTGGAAAACGAGTTCGCGCAGAACATCAAGTCCGCCAAGCGCATGGTGGAGCGGCAACGCCCCGAGGTGTGGGGCGTGCTAGAAGAGGCCATCGCCGAACACCCGGTGATGCTGAACCGTGCGCCTACGTTGCACCGCCTGGGCATTCAGGCGTTCGAGCCGGTGCTGGTGGAAGGCAAGGCGATCCAGCTGCACCCGCTGGCCTGTGAAGCCTTTAACGCCGACTTCGACGGTGACCAGATGGCCGTGCACCTGCCGCTTTCGGCGGAGGCGCAGGCCGAGGCCCGCATCCTGATGCTCGCCTCCAATAACATCTTGTCCCCGGCGTCCGGCAAGCCGCTGGCCATGCCGCGCCTGGATATGGTGACCGGCCTGTACTTCCTCACCCTGGCCAAGGGCCCGGACGAGTTCGGCGGCCAAGGCGCCTACGAGCCCGCCACGGAAGACGGCCCCGCCAAGGGCATGTACTCCTCCGTGGCCGAGGCCATCATGGCCTACGACCGCGGCGTGCTCGGCCTGCAGGCGCCCATCAAGGTGCGCATCTCGCACCTGCGCCCGCCAGCGGACGTGGAGGCGGAGCAATTCCCCGAAGGCTGGAACAAGGGCGACACCTGGTTGGCCGATACCACCCTGGGTCGCGTCATGTTCAATGATCTGCTGCCGTGGAACTACCCGTACCTCGAAGGCGTGATGGTGCGTAAGGGCGGCGGCTCCGACAAGATCATGCTCGGCGATGTGATCACGGACCTGTCCGCGCGCTACCCGATGATCACCGTGGCACAAACCATGGACAAGATGAAGGACGCCGGGTTCTACTGGGCTACCCGCTCCGGCGTGACCATCACCATGTCCGACGTGCTCGTGCTTCCGAATAAGGAAGAGATCCTGGACCGCTACGAGGCGGAAGCCCGCGAGATCGAACGCAAGTACTGGATCATGGGCGCGCTGACGCCGCGCGAACGCTACGACCGCCTGGTGGAGCTGTGGAAGGACGCCACCGACACCGTGGGTAAGGCCGTGGAGGAGCTGTACCCGGATGACAACCCGATCCCGATGATCGTGAAGTCCGGTGCCGCCGGTAATATGCGCCAGATCTGGACCCTGGCTGGCATGAAGGGCATGGTGGTGAACTCCAAGGGTGAGTACATCACCCGCCCGATCAAGACCTCCTTCCGCGAAGGCCTGTCGGTGTTGGAGTACTTCAATAACTCCCACGGTTCCCGCAAGGGCCTGGCCGATACCGCGCTCCGCACCGCCGACTCCGGTTACCTGACCCGCCGCCTGGTGGACGTGGCCCAGGATGTGATCGTCCGCGAGGAGGATTGCGGCACCCGCCAGGGCGTAAAGGTCCCGGTTGCGGTCGAGGTCAAGGACGCCACCGGTGCCGTTACGGGTTACGCCCGCCATGGCCTTGTGGAAACCTCCGTGACCGGCCGCGTGCTGGCCGCCGACGCCAAGGACGCCAATGGCGAGGTAGTGCTCGCCGCCGGTACCGACCTCGGCGAGCTGCAAATCGACGCCCTCGTGGCCGCCGGAATCACCCAGATCAAGGTGCGTTCCGTGCTCACCTGCCAGACGCCCACCGGCGTGTGCGCGAAGTGCTATGGCAAGTCCATGGCCTCCGGCAAGCAGGTGGATATCGGCGAGGCCGTGGGTATCGTGGCCGCGCAGTCCATCGGCGAGCCCGGCACCCAGCTGACCATGCGTACCTTCCACCAGGGCGGTGTCGGTGGCGACATCACCGGTGGTCTGCCCCGCGTGCAGGAGCTGTTCGAGGCCCGCGTGCCCAAGAACAAGGCGCCCATCGCTTCCGTGGCGGGCACCGTGCACCTGGAGGATGAGGGCAATTTCTACACCATGACCATCACCCCGGACGACGGTTCGGACGATGTGGTGTATGAGAAGCTGTCCAAGCGCCAGGGCCTGGCCATGATCAAGGTGGAGATGGAGTCCAACCCCGGTAACTTCATCGAGCGCACCATTCAGGAAGGCGACCATGTGACGGTGGGCGAGCGTCTGCTGCGTGGCCCCGCCGACCCGCACGATGTGCTGGAGGTCCTCGGCCGGCGCGGCGTCGAGCAGCACCTTATCGACGAAGTGCAGGCCGTGTACCGCGCCCAAGGTGTGGCCATCCACGATAAGCACATCGAGATCATCATCCGCCAGATGCTGCGCCGCGGCACGGTCATCGAGTCCGGCTCCACGGAGTTCCTGCCCGGCACGCTTGTGGACCTCTCCGAGGCGAAGATGGCCAACGCCGAGGCTATCCAGGGTGGCGGCCAGCCCGCCGAGCTCCGCAGCGAGATTATGGGTATTACCAAGGCGTCGCTGGCTACCGAGTCTTGGCTTTCCGCTGCTTCGTTCCAGGAGACCACGCGTGTGCTTACCGACGCCGCGATTAACAAGCGCTCCGATAAGCTCATCGGCCTCAAGGAGAACGTGATCATCGGTAAGCTGATCCCGGCGGGCACGGGTATCGCCCGGTACCGCAATATCTCCGTCAAGCCGACCGAGACGGCGCGCAACGCCGCCTACTCGATCAGTACCTACGGCGACTCCATCTACGGGGACGACACCTTCGGTGACTTCACCGGCGCGTCCGTCCCGCTGGAGGAGACGTTCTAACGCACCCTAAGGTCTGCTAGTTCAAGACAAAGCCCCTGTACACGGCCTCCCAGTGGGTGGGAGAGGTACAGGGGCTTCGTGCTGCCCGGCGGCCCCCGAAACCCTTGGTGAGGCAGATTCGACACGCCTGGGTCCTAGCGTCGGTGTTTCCGCAGGAACGCAAAACCACCATGTCAGATCTGCCTGAGGCAGATTTTTGGGGCGAGTTTGTATCGAGTTCGCGCTGCATTGAGGCGCCGGGAAAGTGGTTTACACACACGCAAATTCCTGAGCGTAAACACATAATCTTTAATGCATTTCTCAGCTTTACGGGCTTCAATAGGGTGATTTCCACATGCTTGCGGCGCGTGGCCGCGTGGGGGCCAAAACCGATAAAAAATGCTCTGACCAGCCAATTTGGGGTATTTGGGTGGGTGAACCTTGGGCCGGTGGTGCGTGACACGTTGGCCATGGTTGTAAAATATAAAAATATCGCGACCAGGGTTTTCGTGGGGGTTTATTGCGAAATTGTTGGAAATCGAAATGCGATTTAAGAGCTGGTAATTCGTGTGCTCCATATGTTCGTATCCGTCTCACGTATTCGCTTTATAGCGATGTTGTATTTGTTCGCATGGAAACATTGTCTAAGCCGCTGTCATTTTAAGTGTTATTGCATAAATTAATTGCGTACGAACAGATAGTTTATTTTCTACTTGGTTTGGCAAACAGGCCCGAAAACAAATTGCAAGGGGGAGTGATCAAAGTGTAGCTGACCTGATGTTTCATGCCCTGACCTGCGGCAAAGCTGCAACTTGGCGGCACTGCCGCAGGGCGTCGAAATGTGCATGAAGCTAAGGCCCTGACCTGCAGATAGTGCGCAATGTGAATATGTGTGGAGTGGTTGGATCGCCAGCAATTTTCCTACCCGCAAGTAGGGCGTGAGAATGGGGGCCGGTTTGACGCGAGGGCTGTTCTGGGGATTTCTCAACAGCGCAAAACCTGGAGCGTGCCGCCAGCTGGGAACATCGTGGGTACCTATCGGACTGGTAGTTAAAACTTGCAGGTTGGGGCGCATGCGACAGCATGAAAGCCGGTGCGCTACCCCGGTAGGGGTATTGATGGGGGTGCCTGCGAACGCGGCTGCAGAGGTGATTTGGGTCTCATTGATTCGGGGTCTCGGAGGCCTCGTGGGGGTGGCCGATTGGGGGGTGTTTTGGGTGGGTGTTCGTGTCGGCCGCGGACGCGTCCGCTGAGCGGTTCTGTGCGGGCGGGCCGGGGCGGTAACAGGCAGGTAAGAAACGTCTGTGCGGCGGTGTCAGATGAGATACTTTTGTATTTGCGGAGTTATTGTTCATTGCAGAACACTTGAGCTACAGGAGGCGGTTTTTGGCCGATGTAACGCCCGCCGTATTGGCCGCTTTATCGACTTGATGGATCAACTAGAGTGTCGTTGATAGCTAAGTGGTTGTGTCAACGTTTTTGTTCGACTTCTGCTGTGTTAGCATATGTTGTATTGCGAATTATCTTGACGGTCGACTCTGCTACGTCTGTGTAAATTCAGTTGCGCTCAACGAATTTATTCGTAAGCGGTAAGCGACAGTCGCATGCAGATTATCGAGATAGGGTACCTATGAATAACGTGAACGCAGCTGAGCCGTTTCATGAGTTCGGAGCGGATCAACTATTCTTCTCCGTGACCGATGGCAAGGGAGTGATCAAGGAAGCCAACCAGGTTTTCATCGATCTCTCTCGGTATGGCATCGAAGAGCTCATGGGCGCTCCACATAACGTGATTCGTCACCCAGCCATGCCGGGTGGCACCTTTCATGCCATGTGGGCCACGTTGAAAGCGGGTCAGCCCTTTGGTGCGTACGTGCGAAACCGGGCAAAAGATGGCAGCCGCTATGATGTGTACGCGACGGTGACACCGCTGCCCAATGGCGGTTTCCTTTCGGTGCGCTCCCGTCCCATGTGCGTTGACGTCCGGGATGTAGTGTTCGAAATCTACGAAGCCACCTTGGAGCACGAGAAGGAACTCGCCGAGACGGTCACCGTGCGGCGTGAAATCGCCGCGTCCGGCGCGGAACGCCTCCTGGCCTTGGTGAAGGAAGCCGGCTTTTCCAGCTATTCGGAATTCCAGAACGCAATACTGCCCATGGAAGTGCTTACCCGCGAGGCGGAAACCCCGCCCATCGAAATGGAACGCACCGCCAGCGGCAAACTCGGGGATCTCCAAGACAATGTGCACGGGGTGTTCCGCGAACTGGATGAGTGGATGCGGGGGCTGGAACCCCTCGAGCGATTGTCCCTAATGTTGCGCCGCGCGCGCCGCAGGTTGGGCAGGGACATTGAGGTCACGGCGTCGATAGTCGGGCTGATTGAGAAGCTGGACGAGGGGTACGAGGAAGCACTCGCCCCCCTACAGCAGTGGGTGGAAATGCGCAATAGCGCGAACGAGCACGTAGAACACCTGCAACGCCAGCTGGAAGACTTCGACGGGCAAATCGAACAATCGCGCTTTACCATCGCGCTGGCCCGCCTGCACACGACGATGGTGGTGCAATTCATCGAGGAGCTCGCCGCCCACGATGAAATGGACGAATCCGCAGAACGCGGCATCCGGCTGCTGGCCGACGCCCTCGACGTGGACATCCTCACCATGTGGGAAACCGCGGAGAAGCTAGCCGCGCTGGCGGAGACCGTCAACGCCGACATCGAAATGCTGGTGGGGCAGTTGCGCGAACCGTTGGAACTCATGGTCGGCTGGCGCGAAAGCATGGCAGACCACCACCAAAGCGACGACCTGAAAGAACTGGTGCAATCCGTGTCCGGGTCCACGCTGGGGGCTGAAGCCGCCATTAAAGAACTGACCTCCCTGTCCGAGCAGGTCGCTGAAGTGAAGACCGTGGGTACGGACGAGCTGATGAACTATATCGAGCAGGTGCGCGACCTGGCTTCCTTGGAGGACGAAGAGTAGGGGCGCCTGTGAGTCGGGGTTCGGGGTTCGGGGGCTGGGGTGTTGGGCTGGTCGGGATGGGTTGTGAGGCTAGGCGGTGGGGCTGGCCGGGGTGGGTCGTGTGCGGTTCCGGATAGGTTGCGGACAACCCCTGACCTGCGATCGTCCGGAATTTCTTCATTGGGTGGCTCAACGAAGAATGGAAGGACGAGCTGCGGGGTTTTCGGGCCAGATTCGTCCGGAATTTCTTCGTAAGACTCCCGAATGAAGAATAGAAAGACCAGCCCCAGGTCGGCGGTTGCGCGCAACGTATTGGCAGGTGGGGTGGTTGCGTGAGATCTACCGGCGGGAGCGGTGGTTTGGAGAGGTTGCTTTGGCTGCCCGATCCCGCCGCTTAGGCCGATTCGACAGGTCGGGGCGTTTGGAGGGTGTTTCCGCAGGCGGGCAAAACAGCCGTGTGAGATGTGCCCGAGGCAGATCCGGCGACGGGGGTTGGTTCGAGAAAGTCCGAACCTTATCGTCTGGGTATGCTCTCCCGGCAGCCTCCACCGACAGGTCGTGTGCGGTTCCGGATAGGTTGCACACAACCCTTGACCTGCGATCGTCCGGAATTTCTTCATTGGGGTGGTCAACGAAGAATGGAAAGACGAGCTGCGGGGTTTTCGGGCCTGTAGAATCTCGCGACCTTGGTAACACTCTGTGCCATCACCTTGGTAACAATCAGTATCATCACCTTGGTGACAACCAGTAGCATTACCTTGGTAACGCGCGAGCGGGTAGTTAATCCTCTAGTTCAGCAGCGGCGGTGGGGTGTTGTTGTAGCCATTGCTGCTGTCGTTTGAGAAACCACGGCGGGGCCTCGTGGAGGTACGCGCCGATGATTTTCCAAAGGGGTACGGTGGCGCCGATCGGTTCGCCGAGCACGTTTAGTGGCAGTGGGATTCGCAGGACCATGACGCCGTCGACGGAATCGAATAGCGCGTATTCATCGTCGGTGTGAACGACGTAGTAGTGCTTATCGGTAAGCCGTTTGGGGATATTGATGTAGTACCCCGCGAGCGCGAAACGTGGTCTGGACGAGGGTTTGATGTACAGCATTGCTGGATCCTGGTCGAGGCCATCTGCAGCGCTGGGGGACTCGCTCGAACGGGCCTGCCGGTATTTTTCAATCTCTGCAGTCAATTGCTCCTGGGTGATGGGCTCGCCGCTACTAGGGCGGTGTTCGATGCTGTCCCAGGCCTGTTTCGGGGTCATACCCCCGAGTGCTTGATGCCTCCGCTTGTTGTTGTAGTACTCCCGGTATTCACTGAGCAATTCCTTCAATTTGGCCTCAGTACTGGGCTTGTGCGCATCAAGGAACTTCACCAAGGTTTGATGGGAGCGTTCGTTTTTGCCTTGGGTTTGGGGATGATCCGCCCGGCCAGTAATGGCCTCACAACCCTTGACGGCAAGAAACCGATGCAGCGCAGTGATCCGGCCCCGGCGAATCTGATTAAACGCGCCACCATTATCGCTCAGCAATTGGCGCGGTACCCCATAGACACGGATCGCGTTAACTACACAGTTCAACGCATCTGCCCCATTTTCCGGCTTGGTGCCATACGTAGTACCCACATCAAATCGGGTTGCATCATCGATGAGCTGGTAAATCGTGATCACAGTGCCCGCCGGAGTAGCGAGCCGATAGGAAAACGCATCCAGCTGCCACAACTCCATGGCACAGGATCGCTCGAAGCGCACTATCGATGAGCGAGGCCGCTTCCGGGGATTCTTCGCGACCACACCCGCAGCAGCCAGAATCCGAGCAATCGTCGACACCGAAGGAATCGGCTGCACCACATTCGGCTGATCAATCAACGCATACCAAATGGATCGCGGCCCATTATCCCAACCAAATTGGCCAAGCCGCTCCCGCATCGCAAGCACCATCGACACCGTAGCCTCATCATAGGTAGTCGCAGGCTTATGCGGCGCACTCGACCGCGGATGCAGCGCCCCAAATCCTTCCTGCTCAAAACGCTTTTTGATCGCATAATACGTTTTCCGGCTAATGCCATGAACCGCACAAAACTCCGTAATACTCATGCCGTTCGCGGCACACGGATCAAATTCAACAATTAAACGCCGCACATTCGGCGAAAGAGGACGAACCATGCACCTAATTGAAAACGAACACCACCAAAATCGTTTCCACGGTCATGAGACTCGTTGCATCCAAGGCCATGAGACAGACTGTTACCAAGGACATGAGACAGGTTGTCACCAAGGTGATGAAACAGGTTGTTACCAAGGTCCTGAGAGATGACAGGGGTTTTCGGGCCAGATTCGTCCTGAATTTCTTCGTAAGACCCCCGAATGAAGAATAGAAAGACCAGCCCCAGGTCGGCGGTTGCGCACAACTCATCGGTGACAACCCACTGGCCCCCCGAGCGCTTGCGTCCCAACCTGCCAGACACTCAAGGCGCCCAAACCCCCCAGACGTCCCAACCCCCAACCCCCAGACCCCTCGCCCCCCACACAACTAACCCCTTCCCAAGGTAAACATTAGGATTCGCTGTGACCTCGGTCTTCACATCAAGATTTTTGCTTCACACACATGTATGTGTAGTCTGATTAGCTAGTCCCACGTCTCCATGGTGGGAGCCCGAATTTCCCCGGTAGGCCAGCGAGAGCGGCTGACTGGGTTTTGCGCGTTCTGAATGCGGTTCGCGTTCGGGCGTATTCCGAAGACATCGGTCGGTGTTTGTTCCGGCCGGACATACACACCGATCACACAAGAAAGACGGTTCATGCCCACTATTCAGCAGCTGGTCCGAAAGGGCCGCCATGATAAGACCGCTAAGGTGAAGACCGCGGCCCTGAAGGGTTCCCCTCAGCGTCGCGGCGTGTGCACCCGTGTGTACACCACCACTCCGAAGAAGCCGAACTCCGCTCTCCGTAAGGTTGCCCGTGTGCGTTTGACCTCCGGCATTGAGGTTTCCGCTTACATTCCGGGTGAGGGCCACAATTTGCAGGAGCACTCCATGGTGCTGGTGCGCGGTGGCCGTGTGAGGGACCTCCCGGGTGTTCGTTACAAGATCATCCGTGGTTCCTTGGACACCCAGGGTGTGAAGGATCGTAAGCAGGCTCGTTCCCGCTACGGCGCGAAGAAGGAGAAGTAATCAATGCGTAAGGGTCAAGCTCCTAAGCGTCCCGTTGTGAAGGATCCGGTCTACGGTTCCGAAGTTGTTTCCCAGCTTGTAAACAAGGTGCTGCTGGACGGCAAGAAGTCCGTCGCGGAGCGCATCGTGTACAACGCTCTTGAGATTTGCCGTGAGAAGACCGGCACTGATCCGGTGCTCACCCTGGAGAAGGCGCTGGGCAACATTAAGCCTGACCTTGAGGTTCGTTCCCGCCGCGTTGGTGGCGCAACGTACCAGGTCCCGGTTGAGGTGCGTCCGGGCCGCGCGAATACTCTTGCGCTGCGGTGGTTGGTGAACTTTACTCGCCAGCGTCGTGAGAACACCATGACTGAGCGTCTTGCCCATGAAATCCTGGACGCTGCGAACGGTTTGGGCGCTTCCGTGAAGCGTCGTGAGGATACCCACAAGATGGCCGAGGCTAACCGCGCCTTCGCTCATTACCGCTGGTAAGTCCCCACACACAAGTGCTTTTCGACGGCCCCTCTCGCCCTGTACGCTTGGCAGCTGCAACGTTTGCAGTCGTTAGCGGCGGCAGGGGCCCGTTGCCTCCTGTAGGCGACGAATCAAGCTAAGAAACACAACATAAGTTAGGGAACAACCGTGGCACAAGAAGTGCTTACAGACCTGAAAAAGGTCCGCAATATCGGCATCATGGCCCACATTGATGCTGGTAAGACCACCACGACTGAGCGCATCCTCTTCTACACCGGCATCAACCGTAAGGTCGGTGAAACCCACGACGGTGCATCCACGACTGACTGGATGGAGCAGGAAAAAGAGCGCGGCATCACCATTACTTCCGCCGCCGTGACCTGTTTCTGGAAGGGCAACCAGATCAATATCATCGACACCCCCGGGCACGTCGACTTCACCGTTGAGGTGGAGCGCTCCCTGCGTGTGCTCGACGGTGCGGTCGCCGTGTTCGACGGCAAGGAAGGCGTGGAGCCGCAGTCGGAGCAGGTGTGGCGCCAGGCCGCCAAGTACGATGTCCCGCGCATCTGCTTTGTGAACAAGATGGACAAGCTCGGCGCGGACTTCTACTTCACCGTGCAGACCATTATTGATCGCCTCGGTGCTAAGCCGTTGGTGCTGCAGCTGCCCATCGGCGCTGAGGACGACTTCGACGGCGTCGTTGACCTGGTGGAGATGAAGGCCATCACGTGGCGCGGCAAGGTGGAAACCGGTGCGGAGCCCGTGATCGAGGAAATCCCGGCCGATCTGCAGGACAAGGCCGACGAGTGGCGCGAGAAGCTGCTCGAGACCGTGGCTGAGTCCGATGAAGAGCTCATGGAGAAGTACTTCGGCGGCGAGGAACTCACCATTGAGGAGATCAAGGGTGCGATCCGCAAGCTGACCGTGGCTTCCGAGGTGTACCCGGTGTTGTGCGGTACCGCTTACCGTAACAAGGGCGTACAGCCGCTTCTCGACGCCGTGGTCGACTACCTCCCCAACCCGCTCGACATTGGCGAGGTTGAGGGCCATAAGGTTGGCGACGAATCCGAGAAGATCACCCGCAAGCCTTCCGTGGACGAACCGTTCTCGGCACTTGCTTTCAAGATTGCCGTGCACCCGTTCTTCGGCAAGCTCACCTTCGTTCGCGTGTACTCCGGCATTGTCGAGCCCGGCGCCCAGGTTTCTAACTCCACCAAGGGGAAGAAAGAGCGCATCGGCAAGCTGTTCCAGATGCACGCCAACAAGGAGAACCCGGTCGACGAGGCACGCGCTGGCAATATCTACGCCTTTATCGGCCTGAAGGACACCACCACCGGTGACACCCTTTGCGATGCGAACAACCCGATCATCCTGGAGTCCATGGACTTCCCGGATCCGGTGATCGAGGTGGCCATCGAGCCGAAGACCAAGTCCGACCAGGAGAAGCTGGGCACCGCGATCCAGAAGCTCGCCGAAGAGGACCCGACCTTCACCGTGAAGCTGGATGAGGAGACCGGCCAGACCGTTATCGGCGGTATGGGCGAGCTGCACCTCGACGTGCTGGTGGACCGCATGAAGCGCGAGTTCAAGGTCGAGGCGAACGTGGGTGCCCCGCAGGTGGCGTACCGCGAGACCATCCGCAAGGCTGTGGAAAAGCTCGAGTACACCCACAAGAAGCAGACCGGTGGTTCCGGTCAGTTCGCACGTGTGATCATCGCCATCGAGCCTTACGCTCCGGCCGTGGAAGAACTGGAAGAGGGCGAGTCCGCCACCTACAAGTTCGAAAGCGCTGTTACCGGTGGTCGTGTTCCTAAGGAATACATCCCCTCCGTGGACGCCGGTATTCAGGATGCGATGCAGTACGGCTACCTCGCCGGCTTCCCGCTGGTGAACATCAAGGCCACCCTGCTCGACGGTGCTTACCACGAAGTGGACTCCAGCGAAATGGCCTTCAAGATCGCCGGTACCCAGGCGCTCAAGGAAGCCGTTGCCAAGGCAAAGCCGGTGCTGCTCGAGCCTGTGATGGCCGTTGAGGTCACCACCCCTGAGGAATACATGGGTGAAGTGATCGGCGACATCAACGCTCGTCGTGGCCAGGTGCACGCGATGGAAGACCGCGCTGGCGCCAAGCTGGTCAAGGCCAAGGTTCCGCTGTCCCAGATGTTCGGCTATGTTGGCGACCTGCGTTCCAAGACCCAGGGCCGCGCCAACTACTCCATGATTTTCGATTCCTACGCGGAGGTGCCCACCAACGTGTCGGCGGAGATCATCGCTCAGCGCAACGGCACCGCCTAGCTGAAGCTGGTTGGTTTGTGTGGTGAGGCTGTGAAAGTCCAGTGCCTCACCGCATGCCCCTCACCCCTAAAGGGGCAGACAGGTTGCGCGTAGCGGCCTGCTGGATGCTTTGAATATATGTGCTACAGAGCATCCAGCTGGCCGTTACCGTGACCGCTGATAGGTTGGGCGCACGAGGGTTTGAAATTCGGCCCTTAGCACCCTAATATTACGTAACTGGCACAATTGACCCGCCGGACCTGTAATCCTGAGCATTTCGGGGCGAAAGGAAAGGCAATACACCTATGTGGCTGCGAGAGTCGTAGCCACCGCGAAGTCCAGGAGGACATACAGTGGCAAAGGCGAAGTTCGAGCGTACAAAGCCGCACGTAAACATCGGTACCATTGGTCACGTTGACCACGGTAAGACCACCACCACCGCTGCCATCACCAAGGTTCTGGCAGACGCTTACCCGGAGCTGAACCAGGCTTTCGCCTTCGACGCCATTGACAAGGCACCGGAGGAGAAGGAGCGTGGTATCACGATCAACATCTCCCACGTTGAGTACCAGACCGAGAAGCGTCACTACGCACACGTGGATGCCCCCGGCCACGCCGACTACATCAAGAACATGATCACCGGCGCTGCGCAGATGGACGGCGCTATCCTCGTTGTGGCCGCTACCGACGGCCCGATGCCGCAGACCCGCGAGCACGTGCTGCTCGCCCGCCAGGTGGGTGTTCCCTACATCCTCGTTGCGCTGAACAAGTGTGACATGGTTGATGACGAAGAAATCATCGAGCTCGTTGAGATGGAAGTTCGCGAACTCCTCGCCGAGCAGGAATACGATGAGGATGCCCCGATCATCCACATCTCCGCTCTGAAGGCCCTCGAGGGTGACCCGGAGTGGACCGAGAAGATCGTTGAGCTTATGAAGGCTTGCGACGAGTCCATCCCGGACCCGGAGCGCGAGACCGACAAGCCCTTCCTGATGCCGATCGAGGACATCTTCACCATCACCGGCCGTGGCACCGTGGTCACCGGTCGTGTTGAGCGCGGCAAGCTCAATGTGAACGAAGAGGTTGAGATCCTCGGTATCCGCGAGAAGTCCACCACCACCACCGTTACCGGTATCGAAATGTTCCGCAAGCTGCTGGACTACACCGAAGCTGGCGACAACTGTGGTCTGCTCCTCCGCGGCATCAAGCGCGAAGACGTCGAGCGCGGCCAGATCGTGGCAAAACCCGGCGCTTACACCCCGCACACCGAGTTCGAGGGTCAGGTCTACGTCCTTTCCAAGGACGAAGGTGGCCGCCACACCCCGTTCTTCGACAACTACCGCCCGCAGTTCTACTTCCGCACCACCGACGTTACCGGTGTTGTGAAGCTGCCTGAGGGCACCGAGATGGTCATGCCTGGCGACAACGTTGACATGTCCGTCACCTTGATCCAGCCGGTCGCCATGGACGAGGGCCTCCGCTTCGCTATCCGCGAAGGTGGCCGCACCGTCGGCGCTGGCCGCGTCACCAAGATCACCAAGTAATACCGGCTGATCTTCACCGAACCACCCCACCTTCTTCATCGAAGGCACGGGGTGGTTTTGCGTATTTAACACGCCAGCTCTGACGGACGCCTTGCGCACCGATCCTGCTACCGCGCCCCGCACCCACGTGTAAATTTAAGGGGGAAACAACCTTTCTGTGGTCGACACACCCCATAGGAGCCAACATGGATATGGAAACATGGGAGCCCACGCTCTCCGCAGGTCCGCTCATCGGGATCGCGGCAACGGCGGTTGCGGTCATTCTGGTGCTGGTCATTTATTTCCGCCTTCACGCCTTTCTCACCTTGGTGATTGTTTCGGTGTTTACGGCCCTCGCGGCGGGCATCCCGCTGTCCGGCGTGCCGGAAACGCTGACCAAGGGTTTTGGCACAACGCTTGCGTCGGTGGCGCTGCTTGTTGGCCTAGGTGCGATGATCGGCAGGCTTGTGGAGCATTCGGGCGGGGCGAAGTCCCTGGCGGAGGCGTTGATCGGCAAGTTCGGGGAGGATAAGGCGCCGCTGGCGTTGGGCGTGGCGTCGTTGATTATGGGCTTCCCGATCTTTTTTGACGCCGGCTTGATCGTGATGCTCCCCGTGGTGTTTGCGGTCGGCCGCAGGTTGAATGGCCCGTTGCTGGCGTATGGCATCCCGGTCGCGGGCGCGTTTTCGGTGATGCACGTGTTTCTGCCGCCGCACCCGGGCCCGGTGGCCGCCAGCGAGTTTTTCGGCGCGGATATTGGCCTGATCCTGCTGTTTGGCCTGCTCATTGCCATTCCCACGTGGTACCTTTCGGGCTACCGGTGGGGCCTTTTCCTGGGCACGCGCTACCACTTTAAGGTTTCGGATTTGCTGCTCGGGCCCGCACAGGATGATGCGGCATTGAAAAACCCGGCGTCGCCAGGCGTTGTCGTGGGCATTATGGCGATACCGATGGCGCTGATTTTCGGCAACACCGGCTTATCGACGCTCGCTGCGGCTGGCGTCGTCGATAAGCACGCGGGGTGGGTGCAGCTGCTGGTATTCCTCGGTCAAACCTCAATCGCGCTACTGATTACTACATTGGTGGCGATGGTGGTGCTGGGCCTGCGGCGCGGCGTGGATAAAGCCAACCTGGAAAAGCTGCTGGATGGCGCGCTCGGGCCGATCTGCTCGGTGGTGCTGATTACCGGCGCGGGCGGCATGTTCGGCCAGGTATTGCGCACGAGCGGTATTGGCGACGCGCTCGCGGAATCCATGTCGCACCTTGGCATTCCGGTGATCCTGGCGTGCTATCTGATCTCGGTGGCGCTGCGCCTTGCCCAAGGCTCCGCGACGGTCGCCCTGACAACCGCGGCGGCATTGATGGCACCGGCTGTAGAGGCCGGAGGTTACAGTGCCGTGCAATTGGCCCTGATCGTGCTGGCCACCGCCGCGGGCTCCGTGTTTGCCAGCCACGTGAACGATTCCGGATTCTGGCTGGTGGGGCGCCTCATGGGCATGGACGTGGCCACCACGCTCCGCACTTGGACCATCAACCAGCTCCTGGTGAGCATTATCGGCTTCATCTTTGTGCTGGTGTTCTTTGGCGTTTCGATGCTGGTGTAGGGTCGAGCGCTATTGGTTTAGCCAGCGGTGAGCTTGGTGGGCGAGCGCCTCGGGGGAATCCACGACGTCGAGCACAACGCCGTATTCGTCTGCGCTGAGTGGTTCTAGGGTGTCGAATTGGGACTGCAAGAGCGATGCCGGCATGAAATGCCCTTTACGAGCGTTTATGCGGCTTAGCAGGAGGTCAAAATCGCCGTGCAGGTGAATAAACGCCACACCCGGGCATAGGGAGCGGATCAGATCCCGGTACGAGCGGCGCAATGCGCTACATCCGACTACCGCGCCGTTCGGCTGTTCGGCAAGCCACGTGCCAATATCCCGCAGCCATGGCCAGCGGTCCTCGTCGGTTAGCGGGATGCCCGCCGCCATCTTTTCAATATTGGCCTGCGGGTGCATATCGTCGCCATCGCGGTAGGGGAGGCCCAGCATCGGCGCGAGCAGCTTGCCAATCGATGTTTTGCCGCAGCCCGAGACGCCCATAACTACCACGTGGTGTCCGCTCGCGGGGGTGTTCATAGGTTCGAGTCTAGTGAAAACAAAAGCCCCTGCGGGGTGTGCGCAGGCGAATGCGTTGTGCAACGCTTTGCTATTTCGAGTAGGGCTTTTGCTTGCTTACACGAGGGTTGACTTCCGTATTAGGCAAGGCTAACTTTGTACTTCAACGGCTTGAATAAAACAGTTCAGAGCCGTCCATCCGCTACAAATGCGTTCCGCTTGTGCGCACGCATAACCCCCAAAAACCCATGAAACTACTTTTGACAGCGCACCAAGCCGACCAGGCCCAAAATTCAGCGCCAAACGAGCCACCCCGTAGCTGGAAACACATCATCACATGGAACGGCCTTTTGCTGGTTGTGCTCTTGCTGGTGTGGCTTCTTGCCCTTGGTCTGGGCGCCATTGCAATACCGCCGCTTACTGTATTGAGAATAGTAATAGAAGGCATAGTGCCCGTGGCACAGCTAGACGTCTTGCCGCAACCCACTCAAGTTGAAAAATCCGTGATTTGGGAAATGCGATTGCCGCGCAGCGTACTTGCCATGGTGTGCGGTGCCGGTCTTGCAGTTTGCGGGCTTGCTACCCAAGCGCTGTTGCGCAATATTCTGGCTGACCCCTATATCTTGGGGCTATCGTCCGGCGCATCCACCGGCGCGGCGCTGGTCATGGTGTTGGGCGTGGGCTTTGGCTTTGCTTCGCCGTCCATTTCAATCGCCTTCGGTGCTTTTCTAGGGTGTCTTGGCTCGGTTGCTTTGGTTTTTCTGCTTGCGGGGTTGAATCAGCGGCCTACTGCGTCACGGGTGATATTCGCTGGTATGGCGGTGAATTTCTTTTTCGCCGCGTTAACCAGCCTGCTCATTATGCTCGCGAAAAACCCGTCGGTGACCAAGAGCGTGATGTTTTGGATGTTGGGTTCGTTTAGCGCGACGAGGTGGGATGAGGCTGGGATCGCTACTGCGTGCACGGTGATTGGTTGTGCTTGGCTCTACCACTACGGCCGCAAGATCGACGCAATGACGCTTGGCGACGACGCGGCGCGCGGCCTTGGCGTGAACCCTGAGCGTACCCGCGTCCTCGTGTTTCTGATGATTTGTTTCACGGTGGCAGTTTTAGTCTCGGTCAGTGGGACGATAGGATTCGTCGGTTTAGTTATTCCGCACCTGGCAAAGAAGCTGTATGGCGGGATTTTCCGGGCGAGTTTTCTTGCCTGTGTGCTTACGGGAGCCACCTTGATGCTCGGGGCCGATTTGCTATCACGGCTTCTCGTGGCCCCCGGCGAGTTATCGGTGGGAATCATTACCGCGCTGGTTGGCACACCATTATTGATGTCGCTGGTGCGTAGAAACGCGGTGAAAGATGTCTAGGATCCGCGACGACCTCCAATCCGAGCCGTTATTTGCTCTTGAAAAAGTCACAGTGAGCTTCGACTCCACAGTGGCATTGCGCGAGGTAACAGTAGAAATTCCGGCACGCGCGTACGTCGGATTGATTGGCCCCAATGGGTCGGGGAAAACCACCTTAATGCGCGTCCTTTGCGGTGCGGTAAAGCCCGATCGCGGGACCGTCAGCTTTAAAATGCAAAACATTCGGACCCTTAGCACCCAAGATTTAGCGAAAGAAATTTCGCTCGTGCCCCAAAATTGCCCCGTGCCACATCAGGTGCGCGTGATTGATGAGGTCTTGTTGGGCCGGTTACCGTTCCTCTCCAATTTCGCTACGTATTCGGCGACGGATTATCAGTTGGCCAGGGACGCCCTGCAGGCCGTCGGCCTATCGCCATACGCGGATAAACATTCGGATCAGCTTTCTGGTGGAGAACGCCAGCGCACAACGATTGCTCGCGCGATCACGCAGAATACGGATTGCACGCTGCTCGATGAGCCTACGAATCACCTTGATATTTATTTCCAGCATAAAGTGTTGGGCCTGCTTGGGGAATTGTCTCCAAGCGTTGTCGCGGTGCTGCACGACATCAACCTCGCCGCTAGGTATTGCGACTGGGTCATCCTGCTCAAAAACGGGGAAGTGTTCGCCGCTGGGCCGCCGGACAAAGTCTTAACAAAGGAAACCATTGAGCAAGTTTATGGAGTGACTACCACCACATTTTGCCACCAAGGTAAACAACAGTTTTTCTTCAGCATCGATGAGTAAAAGAATGAGGCAACTGCCATGAAATCCCAATTAGTAGTATCCACCATTGCCGTTATCGCACTCGGCCTTACAGGCTGCTCCACGAGTACTGAGCTGTCCTCCGAAGCCGCATCGACATCGGCAAACGCCATGGGAAGCGCGGCCTACCCGCAGGAGTATTCGTCATGCGGAACCATGGTTACTGTGGATAAGCAGCCCGAAAAGATCGTCGCGGCTGGTAGGGAAGGCGTTGCCAACCTCGTGTCTGCGGGCGCTGTCGATAAGATGATTGCCCGCTACGGCGAACACGGGGCGCAACAATCACCCGAGGTCGAAGCGGCCATGAAGAATGTCAAACAGCTCGAAAGCAGTTCCGGCTCCGCGCACCAAGAACTCAGCTTTGAATCCGTTTTGGCGTTGGAACCAGACATGCTGTACGGCGAGGGTCTCGGTTTCGGCGATTACGAAGTGCAAAACCTAGAAAAGCACGGGATCAAAGGGATTATCCCGCCGTCCGCTTGTTTGTATATCACCAGTGTTGATGAGGTAAATCGGGCAGATCTGAAGGAAATTACACAAACTATCCGCAATCTTGGCAAGCTACTCGGCTCCGCGGACGTGGCGAATGAAAACGCCAGCAAGCTCGATAAGGAAATCCAGGAAGCCAAGGAAGCGGGGGCCGATTTATCGGAAATGAGCGTCGCCGGTTTGTATTACTGGGACGCCACTGATGACCTTTTCGCGTACGGAGCCAATTCGACGCTGCAGGGCATTTTTGATCTTGCAAAGCTCAAGAATGCCGTCGACCCGAGCTATGACGCCATGTTGAATGGCGCGATTCAACCGGAGGCGATCATTGCCGCGAACCCGCAGGTCATCGTGATTACCACCGGCGAAGGCGGGATTACCTTGGAGGATTCCCTGCGGCGCCTCAAGAAGATTCCGGGCATGGCCGAAGTTGATGCAATCAAAAACAATCGCATTATCGAGCTTCCGTCAGGCGCCGCGTACCCCATTGCCGACGCCATTAATGCCGCGAAAACGGTGGTCGACCAGCGCAGTAAATATTAAGCGTGGGCGAGCCAGGAAAGGACAATTGCGTGTCGACGAAGCGTGCCCCACTGTGGCAGCGCCAACTCACCGTACTGCGAATTGCAGGTGTAGGCGTCAAGATTCTGATACCGCCAATTCTATTGGGCCTCGTATTGAGCGCAGCCTATGTGGGTCAGGCATTTATTAGTTCGGCGATTTTTACGGAATTGGTCGGCCCCCGCGACATGGAGACAATCGTGTATCTCATTGTCGTATTGGCCGTATTCCTTATCGCCATACCACTGTTGGGCATTGCGAAGGCGTTCCTCATCAATCGCGTCGGGCTTATCCTGAAGCGTAATTTGCGTCGCGCAATTCTCAACGATATTGATGCCCGCGGGCCAATGCGATTAAGTTCTCAACGCGCCGGTAATCTCGAATCCCTTATGGTCGACGGGGTGGAGGCGATCGAGCCCTATTATGGCAGCTATCTGCCACAAATTGCGGTGACTACGATCACGGCGGCGGCCATCTGCGTGTGGATTGCTACTGTGAGCCCGTTGATCGCGGTCGTGTTGTTTGTCTGTGCGGTGATTACCTTTTTGATCCCGCGCCTTTGGGATCGCGTGTTGGCGGAAAAGGGACAGGAACATTGGACCGCCTACGCGGAATTGAATTCCGACTTTGTGGACGCAATGACCGGCATGACCACACTAAAGGCATTCGGTGCAGCGGAGCACTTTGGCAACCAACTCGCCGTGAAATCGCGGGAGCTTCTCCGGTCCACGCTAAGCCAGCTCCGGGTTTCACTTGGTGAAACCGGCGCTTCGGCCACGATGATGGTGCTTAGCCCGGCCATTGCGTTATTGATCGGAGTTCTCCAAGTTCGGGCTGGCATGTATCCCGTGACATACCTGTTCTTTATCACCCTGCTGAGCATGGAGGTCTTCCGCCCGCTCCGCGATTTGGCTAATGCCTTCCATTCCGGGTATTTCGGACTTTCCGCAGCTAATCAGATATACAGCACGCTCGACTTGGATAGCTCCCGTCCTCCCGCCGCGCGGCATGATCTGCTGGCTTTGCCGGCAGACGAGGCCGCAACCATTGAGGTGAAAGACTTGGGCTATCGGTATGACAACGCGGCTTCGGACGCATTGCATGGGGTTAACCTCCACATACCGCAGGGCCAGTTTGTCGCCATTGTTGGAGGTTCGGGATCTGGGAAATCAACCCTGCTAGGCCTGATGCTGGGCTTCGACGCCCCGCATGCTGGCAATGTCACGGTGGGAGGGATTTCAGCCGAGCATTTAGATATCGTTTCCACCATTTCGCTCGTACCTCAGAACCCCGTGATCTTTCCGGGCAAAATCGAAGAAATCCTGAACGAGGCAAACCCGAACGCCAACACAAGCGATATGTTGACCGCATTGACCATCGCTCACGCAGCTAATTTTCGCACGGAGTCGGCTGATTCCGCGCAGGTGCGAATCGCAAGCACAAAGGACTTAGAACTGGTGATTGATGAATCCGCGGCAAACATCTCGGGCGGGCAAAAACAACGCCTCGCCATGGCCCGCGCATTGGTTCGCAAGCCGAGGGTTCTGATCCTCGATGAATCTACCTCGGCGTTGGATTCTCGGGTGGAAAAGGAAATCATCACCATGCTCCGGAAACAGATGCCCACCATGACCTTGATTTTGGTAACGCATCGAATGGATGTGGCCCAATTGGCGGATCACGTCGTTGTGCTGGGCCAGGGCACGATCTGTGAACAAGGTAGTCCGATTGAGCTGCTGCAACACGAAACAGAGTTTGCCCGCATGGTGTCGAACTCCAGCAGTGGCGCCAGCCGCGCGACAGCGAACTAGGAGGACAATCATGAGGAAAACGCTCCATGATCTGCTATCTATCGTCGGCCAACTCAGAGAATTCCGCACGCTCTTTATAGTTTGCACCGCCGTTATCGTGCTCCATCAGCTTGCGCTTGCCGGAGTCGGCGGCTTGAGCTATTGGATATCCTCCCAAATGGTGGTGAATCCCACCCAGCCGATCGTTTGGCTATTCACCGGCCTGATCACCTTGGCTTTGGTGCATGGGCTTGGTTACTTGCTGGATGCGTGGTGGTCGCACCAATTGGCTTATCAAGTTCTGGCCAGTATGCGCATCGACCTCTATCGAGTGATCCAACGTATCGCCCCGAAAGGCCTCCGAGGGCGCAAGGTGGCTGATGTCACGGCGGCGGGTATGAACGACATGGAACAGCTCGAATGGTTCTTTGCCCACACCGCATCGGTGGCGATCGCGGCCCTCATCACTCCTACCGTGTTAATCGGCATCCTGTACGCATTGATCGGCCCGTGGGCGCTATTAACTGTCGTTGCAATCCTTTTCCTCATCGGCTCCCCATTGGTGTTTTCTGCCATGCAACGCCGCCAAGGTGAACGTGTCAGATCGGGGTTGGCCGTATTGAAAACCCTCGGCCTAGAATCCGTGATTGGTGTCCGCGAATTGCACGTGCTCGGGCAAAAACACAAACACGCGCAACGGGTTGATCAGGCTACCAAACTCGTGCAACGCCAGAAGCTCGGCCAAGCAGTACGCAAAAGCGCAGAAAGCGCATTGGCGGGAATCGGATCCACCGCCGTGGCAATCACGTTGTTGATCGTGCTCACGGGAAAAGTTATCGACGGCAGCCTCGATGCGAGCCTGCTACCCGTAGCCATTTCCCTTTCCGCATCAATCACCATCTCGGTCACCGCCTTGGCGGGAATGCTTGGAATGATGGGCGAAGTCTCCGCCTGTGCGGCGCGAGTGAACAGCCTATTGGACACGCCAGACCCTTTGAACGCCGGGGATGCGGTCGACTATGAGCCTCTGAGCGAACTTGAGGCTCACTCCGGTAGTGTGAGCCGCGCATTCGATTATCAAAATGTGAGTTTCACATATGAGATGGAAACCGTGCTGCGTGGTATTTCGGTCATCATTCCGCCCGGCCAGACCACTGCAATTGTCGGCCCGTCAGGGGCAGGCAAAACCACGCTCGCGTACCTGGCCATGCGTTTCTATGACCCCAGCGCGGGGCAAATCCTGTTCGCCGGTGTGCCTCTGACAAACATTGATCCGGAGGCGCATCGGGAGCGTTTGGCGTTGGTTCCCCAGGACGGGCACGTGTTTACCGGAACGTTCCGGACCAACCTTGCGTTGGCTAAACGGGATGCCAACGACGCTGAGCTGTGGGCAGCAATTGACGCTGCAGGTATGACTCAGCTGGTCACAGACCTCGGGGGTCTCGACGCCGCGATCGGCGACCGTGGCACCAGCCTCTCCGGCGGCGAACGGCAACGCCTCGTACTCGCACGCGCGTTCCTCCGGCAACCAGAGCTGCTGATTCTCGATGAGCCGCTCGCCAATATCGATCCTCACCTGGAATCGGCAATCAACAAGACCACGAGCGAGCTGCGACGCGGGTGCACAACGATCATTATCACGCACAGAATTACCTCGATCGCTACCGCCGACCAAGTGGTGGTGATTAACCAAGGGCGAATACACAGAATTGGTACCCACAAGGAATTGCTCAAAGACGCGTTTTATCGGGAACTCTTGGCAGATCAATTAGAGGAATAAGTTTGAAGGTTATTCAGGGGTTTCTGTAGAAGAATAGCTTGGTAAGGGTTTGTATTGTGCGCTTCGTGGTGGCTATGGGTAATCGGCAGTCGGTGTGAAGTATTCGCCAGTTTTTGATGTGGGCGATTGCTTGTTCGACGACCCAGCGGATGGATGCAAGAGCGTTGTTGAAGCGCTGCTGCCAGGGTTCGAGAACCTTTTGCCCGTTGTTGCGTTTCTGGGGGATGTCAAAACCAGTACCTACGTACCCAAGGTCGGCGGTGACATAGTCGCCTGGCAACACGGTGGTGATGCCCAGCTTATCTGCGATGCGCTTATCGTGAGATCTCCCAGGCATTGGCGGGCTGATGTACTCGATATTGCCGTTCTGGTCGGTCAAGACTGCGAGGTTGTGGCCGGTGGCTTTGCGTTTGCCGCTGATCAACTGTTGTTGCCCTTTCCATGACCAGCATGGGACCAATGTCCCATCGAGGACGCGATGGCGCGTTGGTACGAGGTCTTCCACGGTTGGTGCGGTTGGGAGAAAGCGTTCCAGAAGGTCAAGGACTGCGTTGATGGCGCGGGAAATCGTGGGTTGGGACACCCCATAGATCGTGGCGATCACACGTTGCGGGAGATTTTCGCTCCAGTAGTAGACCAAAGCGCATTCCAGGCTACTGACTAACCCCAAACTAAGGGGGCAATGATGTGTATAACCTGCGGTTTCGATGTCGTTGGCTAGCGCGATAATCTCATCAGTCGAACATTTGCTAGTATTGGCCCAGCGGTACAAGGCATTTGTGTTTTGTTTTGTCATAGATTCATTATGCGGAACCTTGTATCGCCTTTGCTATGTTCGGGGGTATTGAGGTCGGAAAGTCCACCCGGCAAAACCCCAGCGGTTGAATAACCCTCTTTGAACAAGGATAGTTCGATTATTGTTGATAGTGTTGTGCGCCAAACCTAGGAAAAACCTCACACCAACCGGTCCCAACGCCCAGCCCTATCCTTTGATTCAGGTAATGCTCTTTCATCCACGTGCATGGTCCATACAAACGTCTTCAGCGCACGAATTGGCGAAGCCCCCGAGAGTTCCTCGGGGGCTTTGGTATCGCTAGGTGTTTTAGGAATCTACTTCCACGCGCTGGCGGCGCTGCTGCATCCAGTCCGCCCAGAGGGCGCCGGCGGCAACCATCAGTGAACCGGCCGCGGCGGCCCCCCACATGGCCGAGCCTTCGGGCTGGGCGGCGGCGAGGGTAGTGTTGGAGATTTCTTCGGCTAAAACGGTGCAGATACTCGAGCAATCCATGGAACAAGCGGTCCTTATATCGGCGTTGATGGTGCAATGACGTTCGCTCGGTATGTCGCAGTAGTCTTGCTAAGTGTTACAAGATGGCAACAAATCCTGCAAAGAATTGCATCAATCGAGGTGAAGCGTAATTTGGCAGGTGCGGTGACGCCCCCGTGTGGTCGGGGTGGACGCGGCGTCGATAAGCGGGCTCGGTGTGGTGGTTTGGCTTTTGAGTTGCGCGCGGTGAGCTGACGTGATTGAATGACTGGGTTGCTTCAACACAATGCATAAGCCAAAGCCTTGGTAAGCCTTGAGGGAACTGCTTAGGTTGGTAAGAACTGCGTTGGTGGTGGGGCAAACATGAACCACCTACTCTTTTTTGAGCGGGTGTCCGCGATTGGTCGTCCGACACGCCCGACCGCGGGTACCGGAGTAGGGGCATGGCAAATAAACAGCGGCAGTAGGTTTTGTGCCTGATCGCGAGCGTCCTGAAGCAGGGGAGTGCGCGCGGTCCAACACACACAATCCACTTGAGTATCAAGAGCCTGTGCGAGTTTGTCACGGCCTCTCCGGTGAACCCAAGTGAACAACCCTGGCGTTGCGCCCGAGCCCCTTACGGCCGGACAACGTTATAGAGAAATCATCAGCGATTCCCACCAATCACCGGCGGTGATGTGGGACAGCGAGGAAGAGGACAAGCGTGGCGGGACAGAAGATCCGCATCAGGCTGAAGGCCTACGACCACGAGGCGATCGACGCATCTGCGCGTAAGATCGTGGAAACGGTCACCCGTACCGGTGCCCGCGTGGTTGGCCCCGTGCCGTTGCCCACCGAAAAGAACGTGTACGCCGTTATTCGTTCTCCCCACAAGTACAAGGATTCTCGCGAGCACTTCGAGATGCGCACCCACAAGCGCCTGATCGACATTCTCGACCCGACGCCGAAGACGGTTGACGCGCTGATGCGTATTGACCTTCCGGCCAGCGTCGATGTGAACATTCAGTGATCGACGGAATTTTGGCAGCGGAGAATAAGTAATGAGTGAAACTGAGATCAAGGGCATTCTGGGCACCAAGCTCGGCATGACCCAGATCTTCGACGAGGACAACCGTGTTATTCCGGTGACCGTCGTGGAAGCTGGGCCGTGCGTTGTCACCCAGATTCGTACTGTTGAAAACGATGGCTACAACGCCATCCAAATCGCCTACGGCGAAATCGACCCGCGCAAGGCTAAGAAGCCGCAGGCAGGTCACTTCAAGAAAGCTGGCGTTACCCCCCGCCGCCACATGGCCGAGATTCGCATGGACGACGTCTCCGGCTACGAGGTTGGACAGGACGTCACCGTTGACATTTTTGACGGCGTGAAGTTCGTCGACGTCACCGGCACGTCTAAGGGTAAGGGCTTCGCCGGCGGCATGAAGCGCCACGGCTTTGCCGGCCAGGGCGCATCCCACGGTAACCAGGCCGCACACCGCCGCGTCGGTGGCATCGGTGCCTGCGCTACCCCGGGCCGCGTCTTTAAGGGCACCCGTATGGCTGGCCGCATGGGTAATGAGCGCGTCACCACCCAGAACCTGAAGGTTCAAAAGATTGACGCCGATGCCAACCTGCTGATCATCAAGGGTGCAATCCCGGGTGTTCGCGGTGGCCTCGTAACCGTTAAAACCGCAGTGAAGGGCGGTGCACACGCATGACCAATCTGAAGCTTGACGTCCACACCGCCGACGGTGGTATCGACGGCCAGGTTGAGCTGCCTGCTGCAATCTTCGACCGCGAAGCCAGCATTGCGCTGATGCACCAGGTTGTTAACGCGCAGCTTGCCGCGAAGCGCCAGGGCACCCACTCCACGAAGACTCGTGGCCAGGTGTCCGGTGGCGGCAAGAAGCCGTTCCGTCAAAAGGGCACCGGTCGTGCCCGCCAGGGTTCCATCCGCGCACCGCACTTTACTGGTGGCGGCGTGGCCCACGGTCCGGTCCCGCGCGACTACAGCCAACGCACCCCGAAGAAGATGAAGGCTGCCGCTTTGTTCGGCGCGCTCACCGACCGGGCACGCCACGATCGTATCCACCTGGTGAGCGAACTGGTTCCGGGCCAGCAGCCTTCCACCAAGGCCGCCCGCAAGTTCATCGAGCGCCTGACCGATCGCAAGTCTGTGCTGGTTGTTCTTGGCCGCGAGGATCTTACCGCTCGTCGCAGCGTTAACAACCTGCCTAACGTTCACGTGTTGGTCGCCGATCAGCTGAACACCTACGACGTCCTGAAGGCCGACGACGTTGTGTTCTCCGTTGAGGCGCTCAATGCCTTCGTTAACCGCGTCACTGGCGCGGACAAGGAGGAGAAGTAATGAGCACCGTCGCAGATCCCCGTGACATCATCTTGGCTCCCGTAGTGTCTGAAAAGTCCTACAACCTGATGGAGCAGAACGTGTACACGTTCTTCGTGGATCCGGATGCAAACAAGACCGCCATTAAGATCGCCATCGAGCAGATCTTCGGCGTAAAGGTCGCGTCCGTGAATACCGCCAACCGTCAGGGCAAGCGCAAGCGCACTCGCTATGGCTACGGGCAGCGCAAGTCCACCAAGCGTGCCATCGTGACTCTTCGCGAAGGTTCCATCGACATCTTCGGCGGTTCGGCCGCGTAACCCGCGAGTCGACAAGTAAGGACGTAAAACATGGCTATTCGTAAGTACAAGCCGACTACGCCGGGTCGCCGCCAGAGCTCCGTTTCCGGATTCGACGAGATTACCCGTTCGACCCCGGAGAAGTCTCTGCTGCGCCCGCTGCACAAGACCGGTGGCCGTAACGTTCACGGCCACATCACCACCCGCCACAAGGGTGGTGGACACAAGCGCCAGTACCGCGTTATCGACTTCCGCCGCAACGACAAAGACGGCATCCCGGCAAAGGTCGCTCACATCGAGTACGACCCGAACCGCACCGCCAATATCGCGTTGCTGCACTACGTCGATGGCGAAAAGCGCTATATCATTGCCCCCAAGGGCCTGAAGCAAGGCACCATGGTTGAGTCTGGCCCCAACGCCGACATTAAGCCGGGCAACAACCTGCCGCTGCGCAATATCCCCGCCGGTGCCACCGTGCACTGCGTGGAATTGCGTCCGGGCGGCGGCGCCAAGATGGCTCGCTCCGCTGGCGCCTCCATCCAGCTGCTGGGTAAGGAAGGCAAGTACGCGGTGCTGCGTATGCCCTCCTCCGAAATCCGCCGCGTGGACATCCGCTGCCGCGCCACCGTGGGTGAGGTCGGCAACGCCGACCAGATCAATATCCGCTGGGGCAAGGCCGGCCGTATGCGCTGGAAGGGCGTTCGCCCGACCGTCCGCGGTGTGGTTATGAACCCGGTTGACCACCCGCACGGTGGTGGTGAAGGTAAGACTTCCGGTGGCCGTCACCCGGTGTCCCCATGGGGTCAGCCGGAGGGCCGCACCCGCAAGCCCAACCGCCCGAGCGATCGTTTGATCGTCCGCCGTCGCCGCTCCAACAAGAACAAGAAGCGCTAAGAGGAGGTAAAGAGAATGCCCCGTAGTCTCAAGAAGGGCCCCTTCGTCGACGAACACCTCCTCAACAAGGTGGACGCTCAGAACGAAAAGGGCACCAAGCAGGTTATTAAGACCTGGTCCCGCCGTTCCACGATTCTCCCCGATTTCATCGGCCACACCTTCGCCGTCCACGACGGCCGCAAGCACGTGCCGGTGTTCGTGGATGACTCCATGGTTGGGCACAAGTTGGGCGAGTTTGCCCCGACGAAAACGTTTAAGGGTCACGTCAAGGATGACAAGAAGGGACGTCGATAAGCGATGAGTGAAGCAATCACCACCGCCCGCGCTACCGCGCGCTTCGTCCGGGTAACCCCGATGAAGGCCCGCCGCGTCGTGGACCTCGTGCGTGGCAAGTCCGTTTCCGAAGCCCTGGCAATTCTGAAGTACGCCCCGCAGGCTGCTTCCGAGCCGGTTGCAAAGGTCGTTGCCTCCGCAGCCGCCAATGCCGAAAACAACTTCGGTCTCGACCGCGACAGCCTCGTCATCTCCCAAGCTTGGGCAGATGAGGGACCGACCATGCGTCGTTTCCGTCCGCGCGCTCAGGGCCGTGCCTTCCACGTCCGCAAGCGCACCAGCCACATCACCGTGGTTGTCGAGAGCCAGAAGGGAAGTGCTCAGTAGTGGGCCAGAAAATCCATCCCCACGGCCTCCGGCTGGGTATTACCTCCGATTGGAAGTCCCACTGGTACGCCGACAAGCAGTACGCTGACTACCTCGCAGAAGACATCAAGATCCGCGAATTCCTGGCCAAGGGCCTGGACCGCGCAGGTGTCGCCGACGTAGTCATCGAGCGCACCCGCGACCGCGTTCGCGTAGACATTCACACCGCGCGCCCCGGCATCGTGATCGGCCGCCGCGGCTCCGAGGCTGATCGCATCCGCGGCGAGCTGGAAAAGCTCACCGGCAAGCAGGTCGCCCTGAACATCCTCGAGGTAAAGAACATCGACGCGAACGCTCAGCTGGTGGCTCAGTCCATCGCCGAGCAGCTGTCCAACCGCGTTGCTTTCCGTCGCGCCATGCGCAAGGCCATCCAGTCCGCGATGCGCCAGCCGCAGGTCAAGGGCATCAAGGTTGTGTGTTCCGGCCGCCTCGGCGGTGCCGAAATGTCCCGCACCGAGCGCTACCACGAAGGTCGCGTGCCGCTGCACACCCTCCGCGCCGAAATCGATTACGGCACCTACGAAGCTCACACCACCTTCGGCCGCATTGGCGTCAAGGTGTGGATCTACAAGGGTGACGTGGTTGGTGGTCGTCGCGAGAGCGAAATCAACGCCCCCGCCGCAGATCGCCGCAACCGTGGTGACCGTCGTGAGCGTCCGCGTCGCGGTGGCCAGCGTCGCCAGCGCGCAGAGCAAAAGCAGGAGGGCTAAGAATGCTTATCCCCAAGCGCGTCAAGTACCGTCGCCAGCACCGCCCGCACCGCTCCGGTGTGTCCAAGGGCGGCAACCGCATCAACTTCGGTGATTACGGCATCCAGGCTCTGGAGCCCGCCTACATCACCAACCGTCAGATTGAATCCGCGCGTATTGCCATCAACCGCCACGTCAAGCGTGGTGGCAAGGTGTGGATCAATATCTTCCCGGACCGTCCGCTCACCCAGAAGCCGCTCGGCGTGCGTATGGGTTCCGGTAAGGGCGGCGTTGAAAAGTGGATCGCCAACGTGAAGCCCGGCCGTATCCTCTTTGAGATGAGCTACCCCAACGAGGAGATGGCTCTGGAGGCGCTGCGTCGCGCCGGCCAGAAGCTGCCCTGCAAGGTCCGTATCATCAAGAAGGAGGACCAGTTCTGATGGCTTCCGGTACCCCCGCATTCGAGCTCCGCGAGCTCAACGCAGAAGAACTTGCTACTCGCCTGCGCGAAGCTAAGGAAGAGCTGTTCAACCTGCGCTTCCAGATGGCCACCGGCCAGCTGACCAACAACCGTCGCCTGCGCACGGTCAAGCGCGACATCGCCCGCATTTACACCGTGATTCGCGAGCGCGAGTTGGGCCTGTCCGTAGTTCCGGGAGCTGAGGCTTAAACATGAGTGAGGCAAACGTGAACAAGAAGCAAAGAGGCGCCCGCAAGGTCCGCACCGGCTACGTGGTGTCGGATAAGATGCAGAAGACCATTGTTGTGGAGCTGGAAGATCGCCGTCAGCACAGCCTGTACGGTAAGACCATCCGCACCAACTCCAAGGTCAAGGCACATGATGAGGATGAAATCGCCGGCATCGGTGACCTCGTTCGCATCGCAGAATGCCGTCCGCTGAGCAAGGACAAGCACTACCGCCTCGTCGAGATCGTCGAAAAGGCAAAATAAGCTTCCTTCGCTTATCGGCGCACCCCGTCTCCCGCATCGTTTGGTGCGTGGGGGCGGGGTTTTTGCTTGTTTTGGGGGCGGGGTGCGTGATGGTCCCCAAACCAATGGAACACAAATTTTCCAGCCTCACCGCTGTGCATAATCCCGAAGGATTAAGGTGAAGCCCACCATTATGGGGGTGGGTTCGAAATGGTAGCGCATAAGTGCTTCATTATTGTCTTTGCAGGTCGGGGGACTGTAGGGGTGGTTTTTTGTGGGTAATCGGTTAAGTAAAAACCAATTGCTTAAAAATTGTTGACCGATAAATAAATGAAAAAGGAGAATTTTCAATTATTTGCGCGCATACTGAACGAACAAATTGTGCCTACCCTAAGTAAAGAGGAGTCAATGTTCTCTTCCTGTACCTCCATTGTTCGGCCAGGACGCGCCGTTGCCGCGTCGGTTTCTGCCCTCTCGGTATGCGTTCTTACCTTGACTGCATGTTCCAATCCGGACGACAACTCCGCGTCTGGGGCTTCGGGAACCAACGCTAGTGCCGAGCAGACTTTGGTTCTTTTGGACAACAATGAAACTGGTGGATACAACCCAGTTGCGGGGTATAGTCGCGCTGGCGATTCCCCGATCTATGAGGGGCTGTTCCGCCTCAAGGCTCCGGCCAGCGGGGGCAAGGATGCGTCGAAGATTCTCGTGGAATTCGAGCCGTTGCTCGCGGCAGGGCCTGCCGTTTCCAGTGATGGCAATAAGACTTGGACTGTCGAGGTGAAGGAAAATATCGCTTTTTCCGACGGCTCATCTTTTGGCCCTGAGGATGTTGTTGCCACCTACAAGGCTATTCTCGATGAGCGCTCTGCTTCTGGTGAAGCTCTAGACTGGGAAATGGTCAAGGATGTGCGTTCCGAAGGGAACAAAGTCATCTTCGAGCTGAAAATCCCGTACGCCGAGTTCGACCATAAGCTCCTCAACGGGATTGCCCCCTCAGAGGCCTTTGACGGTGATCCAAAGCTTGCGGAGGAATCTGAGCTGAACTCCAAGCCCGTGGGCACCGGTCCTTATAAGCTTGAGCAGTTGCGTGCGGATGAGGCTATCTTCACAGCCCGCGAGGATTACCACGGCGGTGCTCCGGAACTGAAGAAGATCGTTTACCGCGTTAATCAGGACGAAAACTCTCGCGCACAGCAGTTGCGTGGGGGCGAGGGTGACGGCACCATCATCGACCCAGCGCTTGCCCAAGAATTCAAGGGCAAGGATGGCTTCAAAGTGGTGTCCGCGCATTCTGCGGACTGGCGCGGCATCACCTTGCCGGCAGGGAATCCCGTGACCGGTGACCAAGCTGTGCGCACTGCTGTGAACTTGGCCGTGGACAGGCAGGCGCTGGCGAATGACGTGTTGAAGGGCCATGCCAAGCCTAATTCCACCTTCCTTGCGGACTTCTATGGGGATGCTTATGACCCCGCCGCCGATATTAACTACGATGTGACCAAAGCAGAGAAGATTCTTGACGAGGCCGGTTGGAAGAAGGGCTCGGATGGTATTCGTGTCAAGGATGGTCAGCGCGCCGCTTTCGACGTCATCTACTATCCGAATCTTGATCGCGCCCGTGCTGACCTGACCCTGGCTGTTGCCTCTGACCTGAAGAAGATTGGCATCGAGGTCACCCCTCTTGCACGCGATTCCAAGTCAGTAAATGAAGAGGATTATGCGAAGATCCCTGTCATGCTTGGTGGTGGGGCAACGCCATACTCGGTTGATGGTCAAATCTACACCGTCCTGCACTCTAAGTTCGCCAAGCCTGGAGCAGGGGCGTGGTGGGATAACTGCTCTGATTACGTCAATCCGGAGATTGACAAGCTGTTGGACGAGGCTCGCGTTGAGCAGGATCAGGCCAAGCGTGATGCGCTTTATCGCGAGATCCAGAAGCTTTACGCTGAAAAGCCGGCAATGCTGCAACTGGTCTATGTCGATCACGTTTACGTGGAACGCGATCTTGGTTACACTCATCCTGCCGAGATTCTGGAGCCGCACGCGCACGGTTTGAACTTCGGTCCGTGGTTCAATCTAGCGGCTTGGCACAAGTAAATGGCACAGCCTCAACACCATCAGGTCCCGCAGCAACCCAGGCCACGGTTTCAGAGTCGCCGCCGGGCAGTTTGGGGAATCGTCTTCAGGCGAGTAGTGGTAGCAATACCCATTTTGGTGGCGACGACTGCTGGGGTGTTCGCTTTGGCTGCGGTCAGCCCCTTCGATCCGCTGGATGCGTATCTCAAAGGGCAGGCAGGTAGTTACACGGAGGCGCAGCGAGAATCAATCTCGCACCAACTTGGCCTAGACCGATCGTGGTGGGAGTCGTGGCTGGTGTGGCTGCAGGGCTTAGCCTCGGGTGACCTTGGTATTTCTCGTTCGTATTCCCAACCTGTGACGCAAGTACTGGTTGAACGGCTGCCGTGGACGATGTTGCTCGGCGTGTGTGGGCTTGCCGGTGCGATTGTGCTTTCCTTTTGCTTGGGGCTGTGGGCTGCGGTGCACCGCGGCGGTGCAGCGGACCGGGCGATCCTAGCGCTCGCCACCGTGATCCAAGCGACGCCACCCTTTGTTGTGGCGCTTGGTGGATTGGGTCTGTTTGCCCTGGTGTGGAAGTTGTTCCCGACCGGCGGGCTGACCTATCCGGGGCAGCCGGTAACCTTTTCCTCCACGGTTGCGCACCTAGCGCTACCTGCGACAGTACTGGCGATTACGCAGGTTCCGTGGTTGGTGTTGTCCCTACGGGAGTCCATCGTGGAGGTCATGGACTCCGGAGCTGTGACAGGTGCGCAGGTCCGGGGTATCCCCAGACGGACGATTATTTTCTCGCACTTGTTACCGACCTCTGTGCCACCTTTTCTGGCGCTGATTGGTGCGGGACTATCCGAGTTGGTTGTTGGCTCCACACTGGTTGAGGCCGTGTTCGCATGGCCGGGGTTGGGCACCGCCTTGGTGAAGTCCGCGCAGAGTCTGGATTTTCCGCTGCTGAGCATCCTCACTGTTGCGACGACTGCGGTGGTCCTGCTGGGCAACCTGCTTGCCGATGTCGCATTTGTTGTTCTCGATCCGAGGGTGGATGCGGATGCTTAAAACACCGAAAACTACAGCTTTGGCGGCTAAAAATCGAAAGCCGGCTGCGGGCAGAGTGTTCGCACCACAGGTCGTTGTGGCCGGGGTGTTGCTGATCGTCATTGCCGCTTATGCGCTGCTTACTCCGCTGCTCAGTGATGCTGACCTTGTGCTCACCGATTTCGCTAATGCTGGCACCGCCCCAGGGTCCGAGTACCTGTTCGGTACCGATTCCAAAGGCCATGACGTGTTCTTACGCGTGGCCGCCGGCATGCGCATCTCGTTGTTTATCGCGATCGTCACGGCGGTGTTCTCCGCGATCGTTGGGGTGATTCTGGGCGTCGTGGCGGGCACCATGGGTGGTCGCGTGGATAGGATTATTATGCGCGGCGCGGATGTTACCAACGCCCTGCCGCACCTGTTGTTGGGTTTGCTGATTGTGAGCTTGTTCCGTGGCTCGATTACAGCCATTATCGCTTCCTTGGTGCTTACCCACTGGGTGACCATCACCCGTACCGTCCGCGCGGCGGTGTTGCATCTGCGCAGTGCTGAGTTCGTGGAGGCAGCCTACCTGTCTGGGCTGCCGCGCATCCGCATCATGTTTCTGCATGTGGTGCCGGCGGCGTTGGGGCAGGCGCTGGTTGGTTTGATTCTGCTGATCCCGCACGCGATCTGGCACGAGTCCACGCTGTCCTTCCTGGGGGTGGGGCTGCCGCCGCATAAACCGTCGTTAGGCACGTTGCTTGCCGATGCGGAGGGGGCTCTGCTTCTCGGGCACTGGTGGATTTTGGTGTTTCCTTCCTTCTTCCTTGTCGCGACTACGCTCTGTATCGCCACGATTGGTAACCATTTGAAAAACCGCATGATTGGTCAGGAGGTGTTGGTATGAGTGAGCAGGCAAAACTGTTGGAGATTGACAACCTGACGGTGCGGATTCCGCTGCGCGGCGGGGATATCGTGCACGCCGCATCCAATATTGCTCTTTCCGTGCAGCGGGGCGAGGTCGTTGCCGTTGTCGGCGAGTCTGGTTGTGGGAAGTCCATTATCGCAGCCTCCGTGGTGGGGTCGTTGCCACCCCATGCGGTCACCTCGGGGCGAGTGCAGTACTACTATCCCGACGGCCGTAGCGTAGACATCCTGGCCCGCCGCCCACGCACCGCCATGCTTGCAGCCACGGATAGTGAGTTGGCGGGGCGTCGAATAGCACTGGTGCCTCAGTCGGCGGCGACATTCCTCACCCCCGTACGCACTGTTGGTTCCCAGCTGGCCGAAACCATCTCGGTGCTGGGCAGCACCCACAGTGTCGAGGAGTTACTGGCCAGGGTGCAGCTTGACGGCGATGTCGCCGCCAAATATCCCCATGAGCTTTCCGGCGGGATGGCCCAGCGGGCGGCAGTAGCATTCGCACTGGCCGGGGATCCCGACTTAGTCATTGCGGACGAGCCGACAGCGGCCCTCGACCCGGACTTGACCATCGTGCTGCTGACCATGCTCCGCGAGATCGCCGATGCTGGCGCGGGCGTCATGCTGATCACGCACGATATTTCCGAGCTGCGTGACAGTGGTATCGCCGATCGCATTGCGGTGATGTACGCCTCCCGCTTTGAGGAAACCGGTGCAGCCGACCAAGTGCTCGAAGCACCAAACAGCCCATACATGCGCGATCTGCTGGCCGCCCTGCCCGAAAACGGCATGCACTCCATGCCGGGGGCCGTGCCAAGCCTGACCAACCTAGCCGACGACTACTGCTACGCCCGCCGACTCGAGGAGGCCTAAATGACCAGCAACACAGATGCGCCGCAGCGGGCGCTGGTTGCCCAAGGAATATCCAAATCCTTCGGCACCAACGATGGCACAGCACGGCTGATCCTAGACAACGTGTCAATTACAGTCACCCCTAGTCAGATCGTCGGTCTGCGGGGGCCATCAGGCGTAGGCAAATCCACCCTCGGGCGCATCCTCGCCGGCCTTGAAACCCCCGACCACGGGCAATGCCTATGCGACGGTGAAATCATTGGGCCAGTACGCAGCCGCAAAGGCCAACCAGTACGCGGCCAGATCGGCATGATCTTCCAATCACCACGACGCTCCTGTGACCCGAGAATGACACTCGGCCGCACCATCGCAACAGCCGCCGCAACCCGGAAAACCCAGGATACAACCATCCAAACACTCATCGACAGCGTCGGACTCACCCCAGACCTGCTGCAACGCTTCCCAAACCAAGTATCCGACGGCCAACTCCAACGCGCCGCCGTAGCCCGCACACTGGCCGCACAACCGCGCTACCTCATCTGCGATGAAATGACCGCCATGCTCGACGCCGCGAACTCCGCAGCAATCGTCGCCGTCATCCGCACATACGCCGACACCGGCGGCGGAGTACTCATGATCAGCCACGAACACAGACTGCTCGACGCCGTCTGCGACAACATCAAGCAACTCGACTAACACCCCCACCAGCCCCGAAAAACACTACAATAACATCATCGCCTAGACAGTGGCCTTTCCATCGTTGCACGGGGACCTGGTCAATGCTTAACAGCACTGAGCTGGACTACTTCGGAGCAATACGACCGCAGTAGTTCATCGTCGTGACTGACTAGGACAACACCCATATCCACGTTGTTGATCTCCGCTAGGACGCTCATCACTTTGGCTGCTGCATGATGGTCTAGAGCCGAGGTGATCTCGTCACACAACAATAACTTTGGGTGCACTGCCAAAGACCGCGCAATCGCAACACGTTGCCGCTGTCCACCAGAGAGGTGGCTTGGTTTGTGCTGCGCGAGTTTCGCATCGATTCCTACTTTCTCCAACAGTCTTAACGCCTCCTTGCGTGCGGCATTTCGACTCTTTACCGATGCCCGTGCTGCACGCGCTACTGCGTCGAGTGCCGTCATTTTCGGATTGAGCGTAGAAGCTGGGTCCTGCGAGATGATCTGGATCATCATTCGATTTCTCCGCGGCCAGCGTTGCCCGGCACTTCGGGTTACTCCCGCACATTCAATTGTGCCTTCCTCCGCATCTTGCAATCCCACCAAGCACCGAAGCGAGCTGGGATTTGCGGTGAAACGTCGGCAGACCTATAGTTAGTGTATAAACAACACGAACTATAGTGAGGTACAGCAATGGAGCTGGTCTACGCATTTTTCAGCGTCAATACCATCGCCTTTGAGATCCTCGGCTATCCCATTAGCTGGTTGGAACTCGTAGGCACCATCTTTAATTTCGTCTGCGTGGTGCTCGCCGCCCGCCGCAATATTTGGAACTGGCCCGTCGGCCTGGTCGGCGTCGCGCTTTTCGGCATCCTGTTCTACCAAATCAACCTTTACGCAGACGTCTTCGAACAGGTCTACTATCTGATCACCGGCATCACCGGGTGGTACCTCTGGTCCCAGGTGGGCAAGCGTGACAAAGACACCGAAACCACCGTCCGCATCACCACCAACACGCAGATTCAAAACCTGTATTGGCTCGTAGGCATCGCCGCCACCTCGGTGTTTACCGGCTGGCTCACCAGCAACCTGCACCTTTGGGCCCCCGCATTCTTCCCCGAGCCCGCCTCTTTGCCGTACCTCGACGCCGCCACCACCATGACCGCCTTCGCCGCCCAGTTCCTGATGATGCGCCGCAAGCTCGAAAGCTGGTACCTCTGGCTGGCGGTAGATATCGTGGCCGTGGGGCTTTATTGGTACAAGGGTGTGCCTTTCGTGGCGCTGCTGTATTTCCTGTTCCTGTGCAACGCTTGCTACGGCTGGTGGACCTGGCGTGCAAACGCGCTTTCCAAGGAAGAACCGGCCTCCGAGGAACAGCCATGCACGGTGTAATAGCAGGTAAGTTCTATCCGCCACACAAGGGGCATGATCACCTTATTCGCGCGGCGCTGCAGCAATGTGCGGAGGTTGACGTACTGGTCGTCGATAATCCGGACTACCGCATTCCCGCAGTTCAGCGGCAACATTGGTTGCAGGCGGCCCACCCGGCGGCGCGTGTGCGCATCATTCCGGACATCGGGAAGGATGATGATAGCCTCGCCTGGGCCGCGCACACCATGCGATTTCTGGGGCGCAAACCTGACGTGGTGTTTAGCAGCGAAACCTATGGTCCGCACTGGGCCGAATATATGGGCGCCGCGCACGTCATGGTTGATTTCGAACGTGCTAGCGTCCCGATCAGCGGCACCGATATCCGCTCTGACCTTTATAAACACTGGGACTGGCTCAACGAACACGTGCGCGCAGGATTGGCGGTGCGCATCGTGATCGTCGGCGCCGAATCCACCGGCACCACCACCCTTGCCCGCGCGCTTGCCTGCGCCCTGCACACGCCCTGGGTGCCAGAAATTGGGCGCTCCTATACTCAATCGATCCTCACCGATGGCGCGGAATGGTGCGACGATGATTTTTATCGCATCGGCGAACTCCAGCAATCCTATGAAAACGCGCTGGCAGCGAGGTCGCGAGGGGTGATTGTCTGCGATACCAATGCCGTGGCCACCCAGCTTTGGCAACGCCGGTACCGAGGCGAAACTACTTCGCGAATGCGTTCGATTGCGGCGCGGGATAAGGCGGATCTCTACATTATTACCGGCGACGAAATTCCATTCGAACAAGACGGGATCCGCGATGGCGAGCACATACGCCACGACATGCACCGCTGGTTCGTCGAATACCTGAGCGCCAGCGGCGTGCCTCACGTGGTGGTGCGCGGATCCGTGGCGGAACGCCTGGCCGTGGCCGAGCAGTGGGCGGCGAAAACCATTGCCCGCTGCCGGACGCTGAAAAATCCCACCTGAAATTTATAGCCTAACCCAAACTAACTAATCCAAACGCTTTACTAAACGCTGCAGCTGCTCTACCGTGTGAAGTGATCGTCTTGTCGGCTATAGAATGCAGGTTCGCTATGTTTGGAAGGCCTCCGCTTGTCACCGCGGTGTCCATAATCGCCACGATCGCGCTGATGGTTCTGGCCACGCCGCCGGTGGCTACTGCCGCGGATGCGCTCGCCCCAACGGTGGTGGTCCTTGATGCCTCCGGTTCGATGACGGAGACCGACGCCAATGGCCAGATGCGCATGGACGCCGCGAAGCAGGCCGCCAACGATTTTCTGGGCCAAGCGCCGGAAAACGCCCAGCTTGGCCTGGTCACGTATGGAACGGGAACGGGCAGTTCGGATGCGGAGAAGGAGGCGGGCTGCCGTGATATCACGGTGTTGTCTAAGCCGGGGGAGCGGCGGCCGCAGGATTTGACCCGAGACGTCGATGGCTTGCAGCCGCGCGGTTACACGCCGATCGGCAATTCGCTCCTCAAGGCTAATGAGTTATTGCCTCGGGAGGGCGCGCGTTCCATAGTTTTGGTGTCCGACGGCATTGATACGTGCGCTCCACCCCCTGTGTGCGAGGTGGCCAAGCAGCTTAAGGCGCAGGGCACCGAACTGGTGGTCCACACCATTGGGTTCATGGTTGACGACGCCGCGCGGGCCGAGCTTGAGTGCGTAGCTCAGGTCACCGGGGGCACATACGCGGATGCGTCGAGTGCGGAATCGCTTTCGGCAACCTTGAAGCAGGCAAGTCAGCGCAAGGCGGAGGGGTATCAGCTGCCCAGCGAGGAAGTGGAGTTTGCGAGCGATAAGGAGGGGGCTCCGCAATTGGAGCTGGGTACCTTGGAAAAGCCGAGGAGGGTGACGGCCAAGATGCCCCGCAGGGAGGGGAAGAAGTCCTTTGCAAAGGTGAGCATTCCGCAAGGGCATCGTCTTGCGGTTGGACTTACCGGGGTGCCGCCCATTGGTACCCAACGCGTATTGGAGGGCAAGTTTCAATACGCGCCCAATTTAAAGTCGGCGGATGATCTTTCGTGCCAAGCTTCAGCTACCCCGGCCGGGGACGCGGATGGTGGTCGGCCAATGTCTGGGTACCTGATCAGCGGGGTGCAGGGCAAAGATGATTATTGCGACGAGGACTTCTACTACCTGTATTTCGATGAGATGTGGGAAGTGCCCGAGAACGTGGATCTGACCCTGGCGCTCGTCCCGGAACCCGATAATTTTGGCGATGATTCTAATAAGAGCGTGGCCAAGCCTCGGGCGGCCGGTGATCTTGAAGCGCCGGTGGATACTGGGGACATAGTCTCCGCGCAGCTGATGACCCAGCCAGATTCGGACGCTGCGGAGGTAACGGGAAGCGTGGAGGCGGAAATCGTAGAGGGCGAAACGCAATATTTCGCTGTCCCCGTGGAATGGGGGCAAGCCCTGAACGCGACCATTGAGGTTGTGGAAGACCCGCGCCAGCACGACCTCGATCCATTCGAGCGCACGGCGAGGGCCCTCGAGCTCCATGTTCTCAACCAATTGGGTCAGCTGGAGGAAATCGTCTGGGAGCAATCCCTGTTGCGGGTCGAGGAGATTGGAAAGAAACACACCGTTGGCACGAAATACCCCATCTCTTACGCCAACGCGACCGAGGATGCTGCGTGGCTGGGCGGAAAGCATTTCGTGCAGGTGAGTTTTACCAGCACGCACCGTGAGGACGGCCCCACCGACGCCACCACCGAAATCATCCCAGTGAAGTATCGGCTGACTTTGACCCCGGTTGGCAAAAAGGTGCAGGGGCCAGAATTCAAGCAGTCGGCAACGCAATCGAAAACCAGCACTACCGAAACGAGCGCGGAAAACGAGGGATCTCCGGTAAATCGAACTCTTGTTTATGCGCTAGTCGGCGTCACAACGCTGGCCGTAATCGCGCTCATATTTGCTATCGTTATGGCGCTGCGGAAGAGGTAATGCGGGGCGTTGTCGCGGCGTCGATAAGCTCACGTACTATGTTAGGCATGGCTAAATGGAGGAGTGTTGGCGCCCTGCTTGCGGCATTCGCGCTGGTCAGCTGCGGTGCCAAGGCCGCAGACCAGGCCCTGGCGGAGGTGGTTGGAAGCGCGGGCACGGTGACGGCCCAGCCGTGGGAGACGCACAATAACCTCGTCACGGGCTTCGCCGACCTCGACCCAAACGCGCAGGCGAACACGTGGGCGGAAGTGCGGTGGGCCGAAACCCCGGCGAACGAGCTCATCGCGCAGACGATCGAAGAGGCGAAGGCGATCAATACTGCGGGCCCCGCGAAATACGGCAGTTTTGTGTGGACCTATTTTGTGGAGCCGCTGCCGGGCGATGTCGAATACAGTTATTTTGATGTGCAATTCATGGAACCCGCGGCCGCGGCGGCGCTGGTCGCGGAAGTCCGCGGGCTAATCGCACAGGAAAGCGATTGGCAGAGGATCGAACTCACGGCCAAAACTCGGGGGTCGGAAAAGGTCAGCCTCAATTTCGTCGGCGAGCCCCGCGACGTGCCGCAACAGCTGGAAACCTTCGCCCGGCTCAGCGAACGGGGGCTGGGCAAACCCGATTGGGAAATCAGCCTGCAGTCCGGCGACCAAGGCCCGGCGTTTTTGGCGCCTGCCACCGCGTTTACACCGGCGGAGGCGCGTAGCCTTGCGGAGATCGCCACGCGGGCGCCGGAGATCACGGCGGTGGGCAGCAGTGACGCTACCGCGGCGGCGCTGACGGTTCAGGTGGAGGATCCGCTGACCTGGATGCCGCAATTCGTGTTGGAAAACCAAGAACAGCTGCCCGCCGGCCCGCTGGAGTTCCGCTTCCACAACGGCAGCGTCATGCTAAACGGCTGCATGCAACGCGATGGGGAACCGCAAGCTTTGCTTGTGCTGCAAGAAGAGTACGAACGCTGTTAAAACTTGCACACGGTTTTCGGCCTTTTCTAGGCGCAAGCTATGCGGATTCTAAGACGGGCCCGTAAATCTATGAGTTCACCAGCGAAAACCAGTGCTGCCGCTGGGTAGCCCCCAAGAGTGAGGCTAGGCGGCCAGTCTCCCCTTCGGTCCGGTTTTGTGGTCTACTCACTAGTATGGGTGCGTTTTCTCGGGTGCTTCGACCTGCCGTTTTCTTGATAGCCTGCGTGAGTGTCCTCGCCCAAGTTGGGTGCTCTTTTTCGGACTTCGAACGCGATGAGGCGTCCCAAGTTTTGCAAGCCGAATTTGAGGAAGAGTTTGAGGCCTTAGGCTGGGCAAATAAGCCTACCTACCGGCGCTTTTATTCGCCGTTTAGCTATCACATTACCGTTGATATTGATTTAGGGAACGTTTCTCAGGGCCGCTTGAGGCAGGTCCGGGACACGCTGTTTAGCCAGCGGGAACGCGCGGAAAAGCAGAAGGTGCCCATGCAATTCACCATCGCGGCGGAGATCAATAGCAGCGTGGTGAACCTAGACGAGCAGACCTCCACCAGCATGTTGGACGCGATGCTGCCCCTGGCCGGCGTGGGCGTGCGCGAAATGGGCATGAGTTCGAGCAATAACTGGGTGACCATATGTTCGGATACCGGCCCGTTGTGTGGGCCGGACGCGCGCCAGCGCCTGATCCAGCAGGCCACCATGATTTCCGCTGCGCTCACCGAGGACCCCGAGGGGATCGGGCAACAGAGCTTCCGCATGTACCTAGAGCAAGGCAGCGACACCCGGCCATTGGACATCAACGTGGTGGTGCCGGAGCAGGCGCAGCTGGATGGCGAAGGCATGCGCGGCATGTTGTTCCTGCACGATTCCTTGGTCGCCGCCTCCGCACCCGCGACGGTGAGCACCTTGCATTACGTTGTCGGCCAGGGCGTGAGCTATATGCATATCGCGGCCCCGGGCGATGAGTGGACCCCCGAGCTGGAGGCGAGCATCGGGGCGCTTGCCGGGTTGGTGCGCGCCCACGGGGTTGCGGATTACGGCACCTACCCCGAAAGCCGCGGCATGGCGGTGCGGTTTGTCGACGTCGCGGACTTGCTGCACGCGCAAATGCTCGGCTGCAGCGACCCCACCGACATTCCCCAGGAGCAACGCCTGCGCGAATTGGTGGAGGAATGCTGAGTTACTTGCCCGCCTCGACGAACTCCTGAAAATCCGCCTCGGTGGGGTAGTTCGGCAGCGGGGCCGGGGCGTCCTCAAGGAAAGCGAGGATGCTGCGGAAGGGATCGTCGCGGCCGTCGTCGAATCGGTGCAGCACCCCGTGGCCAAAGTCCTTAAAGTATTGGGTCCGTTCCAGTTTGGGGTAGGCGCTGATATAGGCGAGCTGGTCGCTGCGGTGCACATATGAGCATTCGCCGAGCAGCAGCATGGCCGGGACCTGCGCGTTCTGGAAGGCGTCGAAGGAGAACTCGTTGGTGTCCGCATTGACGCTGGCGTTGACCGCGACCGTGACATAGGGGTTCATGCGGAACCCGGTCTTTTCGGTTACCGGCGGCACGGGTTCCTTTTCGTCGGTGCAATATTGGTATGCGTCCAATTCCTCGGTTTCCGCCGGATCGTACACATTCGCGGCCTCTTCCTGCGGTAAAAACTGATTGCCCTGCGGGAGGGCGAATAGTCCGACAAGCATGCGGGGTTCCAGCAGCGTGGGCGAGATTTCTTCGACCTGTTTGCGCGGGTTGGTGGCGTCCGATTCCGGCACGTGCTCGGACACGTATTGCGTAAAGTCGCGGTACCGCATGGGGATCGGTCCCGGCTCGGAAAATATGGCCTTGGAGATTTTCGGGGCGGTGCGGGCGTCAGCAACCGCGCTGGCCGCGAGCATGCCGCCGTAGGATTGGCCGACGAGGGTGAGATTCGGGGCGTCGATACGCTCGATGACCTCGGCGAGGTCCGCCACATTGCGCGAATGCGAATACTCGTTCGTGGGCAGGAAGGCGCTGCGCCCGGACCCGGCCTGGTCGTATAAATAGACGTCATAGCCCAGCTCCGTGAAACGCTGGAAAAACTCCATGTGTCCGCTGGTCACCGAGGAACCCGGGCCGCCGTGGAGGAACAGGATCGTGGCTTTCGGCGGCTCGATGGTGGTCGCCGGCAGGTGGTAGTAGGCGAGGTTGCTGCCGGTGCTGAGCTGCCAAAATTCGGTAGGAGCGGCGTCGAAAACCTGTTCAATCGGCGGGGTGCGCGGGGCGACGGGGACGCACACAAACGCGCAGGCGGCAACCGGGATAAGCGTGGCCGCGATCACTAGCGCGGGACGGCGGCGGCGCCACAGCCACGCCCAGCCGCACACAATCGGAATTAAGAGGCCGAGGGCGAGCACGCCGCCATACGCGCCGCGCGTGGCCAATAATAATAGGAAAAACGCCACGAGCGGGAGCAGGAGGAGGGCAAAGAGCAAAACAATCCGCTGTAGCCATTTCATGTGTTGGCTCCTCAAAACCTCGGGGCGTTTTGTGGTTATTATTCTATCAACGCCGGGGTCGGCTTTGCTGCGGCTTACACGCGCGAAAATATTGCCTAAGGCAATTTGCGCCTTTCCTTGTGGCTGTGGTTAGATGTTCGCGTTGCCTGTAGTAGGTCGGTTCGCCGTGCGTTTCCGAGCGTGGACCGAGACCCTCCGACGTTTCCTTGCAGGAATGTTCGGCGCCCGAGTATTGGGGGCTGCGTGGCAGTGTAAGACATAGACCGCGCGTGTCAGGACGGAAATCTGGCTCGCATTATTCCAGGTCA
The DNA here is from genome assembly GCF_030408595.1 of Corynebacterium canis. Classification (NCBI taxonomy): domain Bacteria; kingdom Bacillati; phylum Actinomycetota; class Actinomycetes; order Mycobacteriales; family Corynebacteriaceae; genus Corynebacterium; species Corynebacterium canis. The sequence goes on from NZ_CP047080.1 coordinate 410,777, forward strand.
GGAGAGACCCAAAGTGATTCAGCAGGAATCGCGTTTGAAGGTCGCCGATAACACTGGTGCACGTGAAATTTTGTGTATCCGTGTTCTTGGCGGCTCTACTCGACGCTTTGCCGGGATCGGCGATGTAATTGTCGCGACCGTGAAGGAAGCCACCCCTGGTGGCAACGTGAAGGCCGGCGAGATCGTCAAAGCCGTGATTGTTCGCGCGAAGAAGGAAACCCGTCGCCCGGACGGCTCCTACATTGCGTTCGATGAGAACGCTGCCGTGATTATCAAGAACGACAATGAGCCGAAGGGCACCCGTATTTTCGGCCCTGTCGCCCGCGAACTCCGCGAGAAGAAGTTCATGAAGATCGTTTCGCTGGCTCCGGAGGTAATCTAAATGAAGATTCATAAGGGCGATACCGTGATCGTCATCTCTGGTCCGGACAAGGGCGCTACGGGCAAGGTTATTGCCGCGTACCCGAAGCGCGAAAAGGTACTGGTTGAGGGCGTAAACCGGATTAAGAAGCATGTTGCTAACTCCGCTCCGGAGCGGGGCGCTTCCTCCGGCGGCATTGTGACGCAGGAGGCCCCGATCCACGTTTCTAACGTGATGGTTCTTGATTCTGACGGCAACCCGACCCGCGTCGGTTACCGTTTCGATGAGAACGGCAAGAAGGTTCGCATCTCCCGCCGGAACGGGAAGGACATCTAATCATGAGCGAGAACTACACCCCGCGTTTGAAGACCCGTTACCGCGAGGAAATCCGCACCAAGCTGCAGGACGATTTCAAGTACGAGAACGTCATGCAGATCCCGGGCGTGGCCAAGGTTGTTGTGAACATGGGCGTGGGCGCTGCGGCCCGCGATTCCAAGCTGATCAACGGTGCGTTGGAAGACCTGACCTTGATCACCGGCCAAAAGCCGGAGTTGCGTCGCGCGAAGAAGTCCATTGCTAACTTCAAGTTGCGTGAGGGCATGCCGATCGGCGCCCGCGTGACCATGCGCGGCGACCGCATGTGGGAGTTCCTGGACCGCCTGCTCACCGTTGCGCTTCCGCGTATCCGTGACTTCCGCGGCTTGTCCGACAAGCAGTTCGATGGCCACGGTAACTACACCTTTGGCCTGAACGAGCAGACCATGTTCTACGAGATTGACGTGGACAAGGTTGACCGTCCGCGCGGTATGGACATCACCATTGTCACCACCGCCACCAACGATGCTGAGGGCCGCGCGCTCCTCCGCGAGCTGGGCTTCCCGTTCAAGGGCCCAGACGGCAAGATGCTCTAAGCAGCCGCTTATCGACGCCCCCGCCTCCCGCACCGGAGCGCGGGGGTTTTCCGTATACTCGGTTTGCGGTATTCCGTTTTTAGAGGAGAGTCATGTCGATAGTTATTTCGAAAGCGACCGTGGATCCTATGACCGTTGTGGCGTTGACGGGCGTTGTTCCCACGTATGAGGACGAGCCGCAACTCTGGGACCAGATGATTCCTCTGGTGGAGGGGCTCACCCCAGCCGGTGATTTTCTCTGTGGCGTGATCGAACACTCCGAGGAGTACGTAGCCCACAACCCCAAGCTTTCGGTGTTCCTGCCCGTAGTGGAAGACACCCAGGTTGAGCCGCCTCTGGAGCTCCACCATTTCCCGGCCCGCGAATGCCTCGTTGCCGATATCCTTGGCCCGTACAACCAGATCACCGCCGCGTACGAGGAGCTCCAACAATACCTTGAAGCCCACGGCTTGGCGCACCGCACCGATGGCACCCTCGCCGCGAAGAGCTTCAGCCTGTACTTCAACACCCCCGAACAAGTCGACGAATCTGAACTCCGCACCAGGGTCTGCATGCCACTGGGCTAGAGCTGCAGGCCTAGGAGAGGGCGCGCAACCTCAATGTCGTATCGACGATGCTTGGTTTCTAGCGCCCGAATTATTTGCTCGAAAAAAATACTCAATACTACGGGCGAATTTCGGCCGCTATTTTTGCATGACCGATTGCGCGCCATACGTTTTCTGCTGAAGTGCCCTGAGAAAGCCTATTGCTGTCGGCTATTTGGTTCCTGAAACGTTTTTCAATAAAGGAAGTTTATTCGCGGTGCTTGTTTGGGTGAACAAGCACGCCCCAGAAATTTCCCCGGGCCGCGTCGTTGGGGATCAATCATCACACTTTGCGGGAATGGGTGAAGCTCAGTCGGCGGGCTGAGGCCAAGCAGGCGCGCCAAATTTCTCCAGCGGATGCGGAGCGGCGGATCCGAGAGCTGGAGGCCAAGGTTGCGGAGCTAACGCGGGCCAATGAGATTCTGGCGGAGGCCTCGGCTTTTTTCGCCGAACCTCCAGACCGCGCCACCCATCCTCACGATTAAACTATTTGCACGAACCATCAGTTACTGAAGGCGGGTGTGGGGGTGGTTGGTACCCCTTGTGTTGTGAATGTTGAAATGTGTGTAAGGTCACAGGTTTTTGGTTTCGGGGTGTTGGGGGTCTCGGTGAAGGTTTGTATCATTTTTGCTGTGTTTGTGCTGTGGTGGGCTTGAGAGGGGTCGGTTTCGGGCTGTGGGGTGTGGTGGTCCCTGTTGGTGGCGTGGGTTGTGGTTGGGTTGTTCGCAATGGGTGTGGGTGTTGTTTTGCCTGCGTGTGCGGGGTGTGCGGGGGTGGTGTTTCCGGTTGTGGGCGTCGGGTTTGTGCAGGTGGCAGGCCTTGTAGTGGTTGTGCTGTGAGTGTAGCGTGGGTGATAGTTAGGGAATGAATTGTCGGGGTGGGAAGGGACACCGAGGGACGATGAGTGGCAGTGCTGGTACGGCGGGGCGGCGTGCGTTTTTTGCGTTGCAACGGGTGGATAATGTTGCGGGTCGGGCGACGATCGCTACGAATAAGGTGTATTTGCGGGTGTTGATGGGCATTGTGGGGGAGGTGGATTTCCCGAATGTGGAGCTGTCGAAGTTTGCGGCGAAAATTTCGACGGATCTTGGTTGGTTCGGGGCGCGGAAAACGGAATTGGTGTTGGGGTTTGCGTATCGGTTGCGGACCCAGTTGCCGTTGTTGCGTCGGTTGGCGTTGACCACTGGCTGTGTGGGTTTGGAGTGGGCGTGTGCGATTGAGCGTGGGTTGCAGGATGTGCCGACGACGGTGTCGTTGCAGGTGTTGGATAAGCTGGATCGCTTTTTGGTGAAAATGTTTACCCCGACCCGGGAGAATCAGACGCTCCCGCCGCCGCGGCGGGTGCAACGCCGCATCGAGGAATGCTTAATCCGCGCGGCGGTGATCAACGGCGCGGCGAAACCGGCTCTGCCACCGCCGGAAATCATGGTTTATCCCAGCCCCACGGTGCCCGGCCGGATCGTGTTCAACGCCGAGTTGGACGAGCTGGCAGCCGTGGAAGTCGAAGCGGCCATTGAGACCCATGCCCGCGCCAGGAAACTCACCAAAACGGAGGCGCTGGTGGAGCTTGTGTGTGGGGATGAAACCACCCGTGCGAAACATCGGAAAGTGGTGATTTTCGGGGTGGGGTCCTTCCAGCCGAATGTGCCGCTGCATATCGATCGGTTGCGCGTGACCGCCACCTTGACCGATGAGCAACGCCAGATCATTGCGGCGATGCAGCCGGAGTACCGCAACGCCCTGGAGGTGGCCCAAGAATGCCATGCGGAGCATGACCCCACCCCGGAGCAACGCAGCCTGGTGTACCTGCGCGATGGGCATTGCATGTTCCCGGATTGCGCCATCAACGCCGATCATTGTGACGTGGATCATGTGATTAATTATGAGGCGGGCGGTTGGACCACCGGCAGCAACCTGCAATCCTTGTGCCGCCACCACCACAACATGAAAACCGATCGCAGAGTCGCCGCCACAGGCAGCATCGACGGCACCATCACCTGGACCGACCCGGAAACCGACGAAATCATCGGGGTGGTCACCCCCGACGGGCCCCTCGCCGGGATCCAGGGCGGGATCGAAGGCATCACCACCCGCCACTCCGGCAAAACCCCCGCCGACGACAACACCGACCCACCCGAACACGACGGCCGCGGCAACTGGGGCTACACCTGGAGCCACAAAAACACCCGCACCCGCAAACACCGCGACCAACAACGCCCCACCCCACCACCGGACAACGAACCACCACCATTCTGAACCGAACAAGCGGCTGGGCTTCCGCGACCGCGTGGGAACAATAGTGCAGACCTTTTATCAAAAAAGCTACCAAAGGGGTGGTGCGGAAACCCCTGCTTAATGGCGCTGAATCGTTAAATTTGCAGGTCAAGTAGTTTGACAGGGTTTGTAACCATGCGTTGAATCGGTGTGCGTGTATAAGTTTTTGCGCGCTGTAAAACCCGCGAGATTCGCGGCAATTGTCCTCGGTACCGCTGTAATACTTGCAGGTTGCTCCTCAACCGGAGGGGCGCCGCGTACGGAAACCGGGGGAGCGAACGGGGTCGGTGAGGGTGGCGGCGTCGATACGCAGCGGAAAGTGGTAGCGCTGGTGAGCCACGGCGCGCCCGGCGACACGTTTTGGGACCTTGTTCGAAAGGGTGCGGAAGACGCCGCGCGCAAAAGTAATATCGAACTGAGGTATTCTTCGGACCCGCAGGCGCCGAACCAGGCGAACCTCGTGCAATCGGCCATCGACAGTAACGTTGACGGTATCGCGGTCACCATGCCGAACGCACAAGCGATTGGGCCGGCGGCGCAGAAAGCGGTAGACGCGGGCATTCCGGTGGTCGGCCTGAACGCGGGCATGACGGAGTACCAAAAGTACGGTTTGCAGGGGTTTTTCGGGCAGGATGAATCCGTTGCGGGCGAAATGGCGGGCAAACGTTTGGCCGAAGACGGCGCCGCGAACGTATTGTGCGTGATTCATGAGCAGGGCAATTCTTCGCAGGAGGCACGCTGCGGGGGTATTGAAAAAGGCCTTGGAAAGAAGGTGGAAATCCTGTACGTGAACGGCCAGGACCTCACCAGCGTGCAAGCGACCGTGCAAACCAAGCTCGCCCAAGACCCGAGCATCGATTGGATCATGGGTTTGGTTGCCCCGGTAGCGCTCACCAGCGTTCAATCCGTGGAAGCCGCCGGTAGTAAGGCCAAGATTTCCACCTTTGACACCAATGGCGAGCTCGTGGATGCGATCAAGTCCGGCACCATCGAATGGGCCGTTGACCAGCAGCCTTACCTGCAGGGCTACCTTGCCGTGGATTCACTGTGGCTGGACGTGCGCAACGGCTCCACGCTCGGCGGCGGGAACCCGGTATATACGGGCCCCTCGTTCGTCGACGCGGACAATGTCGAACAAATTGCCGACGCCGCGAAGGCGGGCCTGCGATGACCACAACCACGACTACTCCCGCAGCGACCGACAACGGGCACGAGGATCGGCTGCCCACTCGGTCCACCTTTGATAGGGTGATCCGCCGCCCCGAACTCGCCAGCCTATTGGGCGCGATAGTTATCTTTGTGTTGTTTATGGTGGTGGCTCCGGCATTTCGTTCGTGGGATTCCGTAGCCACGGTGCTGTACACCTCTTCCACCATGGGCATCGTCGCCCTCGCGGTAGGCATGCTGATGATCGGCGATGAGTTCGATCTTTCCTCTGGCGTTGCGGTAACCACCGCCGCCCTCGCGGCCACCATGTTGAATTACAACCTGCACCTTAACTCGTGGGTCGGTGCCGCCATCTCGCTGGCAATCGCACTGGCTATCGGTGCGCTCAACGGCTGGCTCGTCACTCGAACAGGTATTCCATCGTTCCTTATTACCCTGAGCGCGTTCCTGATGCTGCAGGGGCTGAACCTGGCCATCACCAAGCTGGTGACCAACCAGGTAGCCACCCCGACCATCGCGGATATGGAAGGGTTTTACTCCGCCAATATGGTCTTTGCCAGCAATGTCAATGTGTTCGGCGTGCAGGTTCGCGTCACCGTGTTTTGGTGGATCCTCTTTGTTGTCCTCGCGTCGCTCCTGTTGCACCGCACCCGTTTTGGCAACTGGATTTTCGCCGCCGGTGGTGACGCGGAGGCGGCCTATGCGGTGGGCGTCCCCGTGCGCCGCGTGAAGATCACGCTGTTTATGTTTGTGGGTTTCGCCGCCTGGTTTGTGGGCATGCACACCCTGTTTACCTTTGATTCCATCCAGGCCGGCCAAGGTGTGGGCAACGAGTTTCTGTATATCATCGCCGCGGTCATCGGCGGGTGCGCGCTGACGGGCGGTAAGGGCACGGCCGTCGGCACTGCTATTGGGGCGCTGATCTTCGGCATGACCAACCAGGGCATCGTGTATGCGGGCTGGAACCCGGATTGGTTCAAGTTCTTCCTCGGCGCCATGCTGCTGTTTGCCGTTGTAACAAACCTGTTCGTGGCTCGGTATACGGAGGCTCGCTGATGTCCATTGTGTCGCTTGTGGATGTTTCCAAGAGCTACGGCACGTTCCGCGCGTTGTCCGGCGTGAACCTTGATATCGACGCTGGCGAGGTCGTGTGCGTGCTGGGGGATAACGGCGCCGGCAAGTCTACGTTGATTAAGGTGCTCGCGGGCCTGCACCCGCCCACGTCCGGCGAGGTGCTTATCGACGGCGCGCCGGCCCACCTTGACTCGCCCGCTGCGGCGTTGGAGGCTGGCATCGCCACCGTGTATCAGGACCTCGCCGTGGTTGACCAGATGTCGGTGTGGCGCAATTTCTTCCTTGGCCAGGAATTGACGGGCCCGTTCGGGTTGCTCAAGCGTGCGGAGATGCGTTCGATTACGCGCGAGCAATTACGTTCGATGGGTATTGACCTTCCCGATGTGGAGGTTCCGGTGTCGAGTTTGTCGGGCGGCCAGCGCCAAGTTGTCGCCATTGCGAGGGCGATTTATTTTGGTGCCCGGGTGGTGATTTTGGACGAACCTACCGCCGCTTTGGGGGTAAAGCAATCGGGAATGGTGTTGCGGTTTATTGCCGCCGCGCGTGACCGTGGTACAGCGGTTGTATTGATCACTCACAATCCGCATCATGCGCACTTAGTTGGTGATCGATTTACCATTTTGAACATGGGGAAGCAGGTACTAAGCGCAGGTAGAGACCAAGTTACGGTCGATGAATTGGCGCTGCAAATGGCGGGCGGCGGTGAGCTAGATACGTTGCAACACGAATTGGCGCGGTGACATTTTTTGGATACTACGCGCGCAAGGTTTATTAGATTGTGACCAACACGGCTAACTATCGCAGTAGATACTAAACGTTCTGTCTAATAGCATTCCTGTATATGACGTCATTATCTGAGCTGCTGGCAACGGATGCGATCGCTCTGGATGTCCAGGTGCCCCATTGGGAAGCCGCGATCCGGCTCGCGGGGCAACTCCTCGAATGCACGGGTGCGGTCGAGCCGGAATATACGGAGGCGATGGTGGACGTTGTCAAGGACAACGGGCCGTATATCGTCGTCGCCCCCGGGTTTGCATTCGCACATGCGCGTCCTTCCCGTGCGGTGCACACGACCGCCATGGCGTGGGTGCGCCTCGCGGAGCCCGTGGAGTTCGGCCATGCGAAGAATGACCCGGTGTCGCTCGTGGTGGCGTTGGCGGCGAAGGATAGTACGGAGCATCAGAAGGCGATGGCGCAGCTCGCCCGCATGCTCAGCAAGCCGGACACGAAGGCGCTTCTCGACGCCGCGATGAGCGGCCAAGACCTCCTAGCAATCCTCGGTGACCAATCCGCGGCGCCCGAACCGGAGGAGATTACCGATACCGCCCGGAATAAGATCTTGACGGTCTGCGGCAATGGCCTGGGCACGTCCCTGTTTTTAAAGAACACGCTGCAGGAGGTGCTGAGCCGGTGGGGTTGGGCACCGTATATCACCGTTGAGGCCACAGACACGATCTCCGCGAAGGGTAAGGCCAAGGAGGCGGATCTGATCTTGACCTCCGGCGAGATCGCGCACACGCTTGGCGATCTTGGGGTCCCGGTGGCCGTTATTCATAATTTCACTGATCCATTTGAGGTGGACGCCGTGTTGCGTGACCTCTACGACGTCTAGGAGACCATCGTGGATGTAGTCATCTCGATCTCCGAATTCCTTGTCAACGAGATCCTGGCGGTACCCGCCTTTCTCATTGGTTTGATCACGGCGGTCGGTCTGGCCGCCCTGAAGAAACCCAGCGGCCAGGTCATCGGTGGTGCCTTCAAGGCCACCTTGGGGTTCCTGCTGATCGGTGCGGGGGCCACGCTGGTGGTGGCCTCCCTGGAACCGCTTGGCGCGATGATCCAAGGGGCCACCGGGGCGCAGGGCGTGGTGCCCACCAATGAGGCCATTGCGGGCATTGCCCAGCAGCAATATGGTGCGCAGGTCGCCTGGTTGATGATCTTGGGTTTTGCCATCAGCCTGGTGCTGGCGCGTTTTACCCCGCTGCGCTATGTGTTCCTGACGGGGCATCACGTGCTGTTTATGGCCACCATGCTCACCATCATTTTGGCCACCGCGGGTTATAGCTCGTGGGTGGTGGTGCTCGGCGGCGGCGTGCTCCTGGGCGTCTTGATGGTGTCCATGCCCGCCTTGGTGCACCCCTGGATGCGGCGGGTGACTGGTGATGATTCGATCGCCATGGGGCATTTCGGCTCCGCGGGCTATATCGCGGCGGGCGCGGTGGGCTCGTTGGTGGGTGGGAAACGCAGCCGCTCCACCGAGGAATTGGTGCTGCCGGAGGGCCTGCGCTTCCTGCGGGATTCCATGGTGGCCACGGCGCTTTCCATGGTGATTATGTATGTGATCCTGGCGCTGGCCATGCTGTGGCGGGTGGGCAAGGAGCAGGCCTTCGGCGCGTTTGAAGACGGTGCCACCAGCGTGGGGAATTACCTCATGCAATCGGTCACCCAGGGCCTGCAATTCGGCGTGGCGGTGGCCGTGATCCTGTTTGGTGTGCGCACCATCCTTGGGGAGCTCGTGCCGGCCTTCCAAGGTATCGCGGCGAAGGTGGTGCCGGGTGCCATTCCGGCCCTGGATTGCCCGATCGTGTTCCCCTACGCCCAGAACGCCGTGCTTATCGGCTTTATTTCGTCCTTTGTCGGCGGCCTAGTTGGGCTGCTGATCTTGTCTTCGGTATTGAATCCGCAATTCGGCGTGGCGCTGATCCTGCCCGGCTTGGTTCCGCACTTCTTTACCGGCGGTGCCGCAGGCGTGTTTGGCAATGCCACCGGCGGCCGCAGGGGGGCGGTCTTCGGGGCGTTTACAAACGGCCTGCTGATTACCTTCCTGCCCGCGTTTTTGCTTCAGGTGTTGGGGGACTTCGGTTCCGAAAACACCACCTTCGGCGACGCGGACTTTGGCTGGTTCGGCATCGCGGTGGGTTCCGCGGCCAAGCTTGGTGGTCTCGGCGGCTTGGCGCTGATCGCATTGGTAGGAGTCGTGGTGTTTGGTTTGGCAATAATTACGCAGAAGAAAATGGCTGGCAGCGTGATGGCTAGCATCACCGAGGCCCCCGAGCCGCCGCCGAACAAATACCCGAAGATCGCGCCGCCCAAGGGGGCGCCGAAACCCCCGCCTGTGCTGGAGCTGCACTAGGTGCTCGGGAGGGCGCGGCGTCGAAAAGAAAACATCTTGTGTGCTGGAGAGTTCTACTGTAAGGTTGCGCCTTGGACCTGAAATAGGTCTGTGTACGTTATTATTCCTACTTTGTTGTAGGCCCCCCGCCCCACGGCGTCCATCTCTTTTCAGGCAGCGAGCCGCAGCATTATTGAGTGCTGGTGGCGAGAGTGGCCGGTGACAGGTGATAACGCCGGGTGGGGAAGGAACCGCAACGAGAAAGGCTCCAAGGTCACCTTATGACCATGACTGATCCTATCGCCGACATGTTGTCGCGCGTGCGTAACGCAAACAATGCGTACCACGACACCGTGTCGATGCCCTCTTCGAAGCTGAAGGTCAATATTGCAGAGATCCTGAAGCAAGAGGGCTACATCGCTGACTACTCTGTTGAGGACGCCAAGGTTGGCAAGACCCTCAACATCACCCTGAAGTACGGCCCGACCCGTGAGCGCTCCATCGCAGGTGTGCGTCGCGTGTCCAAGCCGGGTCTGCGTGTGTATGCAAAATCCACCAACCTGCCGAAGGTGCTGGGCGGCTTGGGCGTGGCTATTATCTCCACGTCTCAGGGTCTGCTCACCGATCGCCAGGCCAACCAGAAGCGCGTGGGCGGAGAAGTCCTCGCCTACGTGTGGTAAGGGAGGACTGAGTACACATGTCGCGTATTGGTAAGAATCCGGTTGTTATCCCCGCCGGTGTGGAAACGAAGATCGACGGCCAGCTGGTGGACGTCAAGGGCCCGAAGGGTTCCTTGTCTTTCGAGGTTCCGGCGCCGATCGTTGTGAACCAGGAGGGCAACGAGATCGTTGTCACCCGCCCGGATGATAACCGTAAGAGCCGCGCCCTGCACGGGCTGTCCCGTTCGCTGATCCACAACATGGTTGTTGGTGTCACCGAGGGCTACACCATCAAGATGGAAATCTTCGGTGTTGGTTACCGTGTGCAGGCTAAGGGTAAGGACCTGGAGTTCTCCCTCGGCTACAGCCACCCGATTCTGATTGAGGCTCCGGAGGGCGTCACCTTTGCGGTTGACGGCACCACCAAGTTCTCCATTTCGGGTATCGACAAGCAGAAGGTCGGCCAGATCGCCGCTATCATCCGTCGCCTGCGGAAGGACGACCCCTACAAGGGTAAAGGCATCCGCTACGAGGGTGAGCAGATCCGCCGCAAGGTCGGAAAGACGGGTAAGTAATGAGCAATACCGCAGAGAACAAGCGTCTCCCAATCGGCAAGGACATTTCCACTCGGCGTCGTTTGGCACGTGCCCGCCGCCATGGACGTATCCGCAAGACCCTGCGCGGCACCCCCGAGGCGCCGCGTTTGGTTGTGCACCGCACCTCCCGTCACATGCACGCTCAGGTTATCGACGATCTCGCGGGCCACACCCTGGCCGCCGCCTCCACCATGGAAGCCGATGTGCGCGCCATGGAAGGCGACAAGAAAGCCCGTGCAGCTAAAGTTGGCGAGCTCATCGCTGAGCGCGCCAAGGCTGCCGGCATCGAGGTCATCGTCTTTGACCGTGCAGGTTACAAGTACCACGGCCGCGTCGCCGCACTCGCGGACGCTGCCCGTGAAGGTGGTCTGAAGTTCTAATGGCCACCATCAAAAACATCAACGGAAGGAACGCGTAATGCCGGGACGTGAACGGCGTGACGGCGGACGCTCCGCCGACAATACCAACGAAAACCGCAACGAGCGTCGGGGCCGCAACCGCGACGACCGTCGCAACCAGCAGCAGGACGAGCGCTCGCAGTACATCGAGCGCGTTGTCACCATCAACCGTGTCTCCAAGGTGGTCAAGGGTGGCCGTCGCTTCAGCTTCACCGCCTTGGTCATCGTCGGTGACGGCCAAGGCATGGTCGGCGTAGGCTACGGCAAGGCCAAGGAAGTTCCCGCCGCAATCCAAAAGGGCGCTGAAGAAGCACGTAAGAACTTCTTCCGCGTCCCGATGGTGGCGGGCACCATCACCCACCCCGTCCAGGGGGAGGCAGCCGCCGGCATCGTGATGATGCGCCCGGCCGCCCCCGGTACCGGTGTGATCGCCGGTGGCGCCGCCCGCCCCGTGCTGGAATGCGCCGGTGTGCAGGACATCCTGTGCAAGTCTCTCGGCTCTGACAACGCCATCAACGTCGTCCACGCCACCGTGGATGGCCTGAAGCAGCTGGTCCGCCCCGAAGAGGTCGCAGCCCGCCGCGGCAAGACCCTCGAAGAGGTTGCCCCGGCACGCATGCTGCGCGCACGCGCAGGTCAGGAGGCGTAAATCATGGCCCTGAAGATTACTCAAACCAAGGGCACCGTCGGTGCCAAGAAGAATCAGAAGGAATCGCTGCGCAGCCTTGGCCTGAAGCGCATTCGCCACAGTGTGGTCCGCCCCGACACCCCCCAGGTTCGCGGCATGATCAACGTGGTGCGCCACATGGTTGAGGTCGAAGAAGTGGCGGGGGAGTAGGTACAACATGAGCGAACCAATTAAGCTCCACGACCTGCGCCCGGCACCGGGCGCCAACAAGGCCAAGACCCGCGTCGGCCGCGGTGAGGCCTCCAAGGGTAAAACCGCTGGTCGCGGTACCAAGGGTACCAAGGCTCGCAAGCAGGTTTCGGCAGCATTCGAAGGTGGCCAAATGCCACTGCACATGCGCCTGCCGAAGCTCAAGGGCTTCAAGAACCCCAATAAGGTTGTCTTCCAGGTGGTCAACGTTGCCGACCTGGAAAAGGCATTCCCCAACGGTGGCGAGATCAAGATCTCGGACATTGTTGGTGCCGGCTTGGCCCGCAAGAAGCAACCGGTGAAGATCCTGGGCAACGGTGACCTCAACGTAGCGTTGAACGTTACCGCCACCAAGTTCTCCCGCTCCGCAAAGGAGAAGATCGAAGCAGCTGGCGGCTCCGTCACGGAAGCTTAAGGCTACTAGGATCGCGACAACCCCCGAATGGAAAACGTCGGGGGTTTTCGCATGGGTGGGGTAGGCGGGGCGTCGATAAGCGGGGGTGGCCGATAACCTGAATCCATTGTGTGAGGCATAAAACCGCGAGGTAAGCCTACTTAAGCGGGCCCTGATGGGGTCCAAGCTAGGCGTCGCCTTGTTGATGCTGCTAGGATTGTGCAGTCTATGAACTTTGCGCGCCGATCGTGGTGCGCGGAACCAAACTAATCACACAACCTGCCCACTCGGGACTATTCACGGCACCTAAGTGGGTGGCCAGGAGGATATGTGTCCGCCTTAGTATCGGCATTTAAGGACGCTGATCTGCGCAAAAAGATCCTGTTTACGATCGCCATGATCGTGCTGTACCGGATCGGTGCCCAAATCCCGTCACCGGGCGTAGATTATGCGTCTATTAGCGGTCGCCTGCGGGAGCTTACGCAAGATCAGTCCAGTGTATATTCGCTGATCAACCTGTTTTCGGGTGGCGCGCTATTGCAACTGTCCGTCTTTGCTATCGGCATCATGCCGTACATCACGGCATCCATCATCGTGCAATTGCTCACCGTGGTAATCCCCCACTTTGAGGAGCTGAAAAAGGAGGGCCAAGCGGGGCAATCCAAGATGATGCAATACACCAGGTACCTCACCGTGGGGTTGGCGTTGCTGCAATCCGCGGGCATCGTGGCGCTGGCCGACCGTGGGCAGCTTCTAGGCACCGGCGTGGAAGTGCTGCGCGCAGATCGCGGCGTGTTCGACCTTGTGGTGCTCGTGCTGACCATGACGGCGGGCGCGGTGCTGGTGATGTGGATCGGCGAACTGATGACCGAAAAGGGCATCGGCAACGGTATGTCGCTGCTGATCTTCGCCGGTATTGCCACCCGGTTGCCTTCCGACGGCGCGGGCATCCTCGCCAGCTCTGGGGGCGGCGTGTTCGCACTGGTGTTGGTGGCCGTAATCATCTTGGTTGTGGGCGTTGTGTTCATCGAGCAAGGCCAGCGCCGCATCCCCGTGCAATACGCCAAACGCATGGTCGGACGGCGCCAATACGGGGGTACCTCCACCTACCTGCCGCTGAAGGTGAACCAGGCGGGCGTGATCCCCGTGATCTTCGCGTCCTCGCTGATCTATGTGCCGGTGTTGATCACCCAGATCGTGCAATCCGGGCAGACGCAGGTGAGCGATAACTGGTGGCAGCGGAACGTGATCCAGTTCCTGCAGACCCCCTCTTCGTGGCAGTACATTTTGCTGTACTTTGTGCTGATTATCTTCTTCTCGTACTTCTACGTTTCCGTGCAGTACGACCCCACTGAGCAGGCAGATAACATGAAGAAGTACGGCGGTTTTATCCCGGGCATTCGCCCAGGGCGGCCGACGGCACAGTACCTCGGTTATGTGATGAATCGCTTGTTATTTGTGGGTGCCCTGTACCTTGGAATTATCGCGGTGCTCCCGAACATTATGTTGGACTTGGGGGTAGGGACCACGAACGCTGGTTCCACCCCGTTTGGTGGTACCGCGATTCTGATCCTCGTGTCTGTGGCGCTGACTACTGTGAAGCAGATCGAGAGTCAGCTCCTACAAAGTAACTATGAAGGGTTCCTCAAATGAGACTCGTACTCCTTGGTCCTCCCGGTGCCGGAAAAGGCACTCAAGCCGCCATTCTTTCCGAGCGCTTGGGTGTTCCGCACATTTCCACCGGCGACCTATTCCGCGCCAATATTGGTGAAGGTACTCCCCTCGGCATCGAGGCCAAGCAGTACATCGATGCGGGAAAGCTTGTTCCAACCGACGTGACCGCACGCATGGTGGAATCCCGCTTGGACGAAGCTGACGCCGCGAACGGGTTCCTGCTCGACGGCTTTCCGCGCACCGTGGAACAGGCCGAATTGCTGGAAGGCATCCTTGGCAAGCACGGCCATAAGCTCGATGGTGTGATCGAATACCGGGTTTCCGAGGACGTGGTGGTGGAGCGCATGCTGTCCCGCGGACGCGCCGACGATAACGAGGAGACGATCCGCACTCGCCTGGGCGTGTACCGGGATGAGACCGCGCCGCTAATCGGCCACTACGGGGATCAATTGATCACCATCGAGGCGGAAGGCACCGTGGACGAGATCCTGGCCCGTACGCTCGAGGCCCTTAATGCCTAGCTAGAAGCTCAATTCGCCCCGCTGCCGGAAGGTGGTGGGGCGTTTTTGCTGTTGAAGGATGGGTTGTATGCAGCCGTTGACCTGCGATCGTCCGGAATTTCTTCGTTGGGGTGGTCAATGAAGAATGGAAGGACGAGCTGCGGGGTTTTCGGCCGTGATTCGTCCGGAATTTCTTCGTTAGGCTCCCGAATGAAGAATAGAAAGACCAGCCCCAGGTCGGCGGTTGTGCGCAACCCACCGCCAGGAACGCAACCAAGGAGTATCCGCGTTTTGTTGCTCAGCCAAGCCGGGGTCTAGCATTGGTTGACACATAACACGTAGAAGATCTGTAAAGGTAGCACCATGGGCTTCCGCTCAAAAAAGAAAATCGCCGCAAAGAGTCCAGGGGAGTTGGATGCGATGCAGGCGGCAGGGGAGATTGTCGGCAAAGCGTTGCAGGCGGTTAAGGCTGCGGCGGCACCGGGGGTCACCACCCTGGAGCTCGACGCGATCGCGGAGGAGACCATCAGGAATGCCGGCGCGATCCCCACGTTCCTGGGTTATCAGGGCTTCCCGGGTTCCATTTGCGCCTCCGTGAATGAGGTGATCGTGCATGGGATTCCGAGTGCGGATACGGTGTTGCAGGCGGGCGATCTGGTGTCCATCGATTGCGGCGCTACGTTCGAAGGCTGGGTGGGGGATTCGGCGTGGACGTTTGGCGTGGGCGAACTCGATGCGCAGGCCCAGGCGTTGAACGAGGCCACCGAGTGGGTGCTGCAGGAAGGGCTGCGGGCGATGCTCCCCGGTAATAGGCTTACCGACGTCTCGCACGCGCTGGAAGTAGCCACCCGCAAGGCCGAACAACGTTTCGGCGTGGCTCTTGGGATTGTGTCGGGCTATGGCGGGCATGGCATTGGCCGCACGATGCACGAGGACCCGTTCCTAGCCAACGAGGGGCGCGGCGGGCGTGGTCCGATTATCCAAGAGGGCAGCGTTCTGGCCATCGAACCGATGCTTACCTTAGGCACAACTGAGTCCGCGGTGTTGGAGGACGATTGGACCGTGGTTACCCTCGATGGTTCGTGGTCATCCCATTGGGAGCACACTGTTGCGGCGACCGCAAAGGGCCCCCGAATCCTCACCCCTCGTAAGTAATTCCTGTGAAAAATCGCGCAAATACTTAACTAAATGAGTGATTTGGTATAGCATGTCTAACCATGTTCTATAAACCACGTCATGCGAAACCCTCGGTAGCAAAGATCCGCACGGCAGCGTGCGCCTCCTCCGGCGTTGCCATGGTCGGGTTGATCTCCAATCCTGCGGCGGCCGCCGCGAATCCGCTGTCCGCTTCCGTGCAGGGCTCCAGCGAGGCCGTCAACCAAGGGTTGCGGCAAACGGCGTGGGATACTAGAAATGCTGTTCACCAGGGCGTTTCGGGCCTGCCGCCGCATATCGCGGACGCCGCTCGCGGGGCCGTCGATAATGCCGTGAATGGCGCATTCCCAGGTTTGATTCAGGAACGCACCGCCCCGGCCCCCGCGGCGCCGGTGGCAAATCCCGGTTTTGATACGGGTTCCTGCCCGCCCGCCGCGCGCGCTTGCATCGATCTTGCGGGCCAGCGCACGTGGCTGCAGCGCAATGGCCAGGTGACCTACGGCGCGGTGCCGATGTCCTCCGGCGCGCAGGGTTGGGAAACCCCCCGGGGCACGCATCATGTGACGCGCAAGGTGCAAAACGAGGTCAGCCGCCAGTTCAATAATGCGCCGATGCCGTACTCCGTGTATTTCACCAACAATGGCATCGCGTTCCACGAGGGCGATGTGCGCTTGCTGTCTCATGGTTGCATTCATTTGAACCACAATGATGCCGTGACCTATTTCCAGGACCTGCAGGTCGGTGACATGGTCTACGTGTACTGAGTTGCGCGGCGTCGATAAGCTTAACCAAAGCTAAGGGTAACCCTAATTATACCGTGAGGGCTTGCTTAGATATTCTTGCGGTATGGCGTTTGAACCACCGCCGAAACGTTGCTCACGCAGCCGGATCGGCACCGAAAACTGCTGCTGGGCGCTTGCCTTTGTAATCACCATTGTGACCGCGCTGGCGCCGGTGCTGGCGATGCGGCACGACGTAGTAGCCGCCCAACACGTGCAACCCTCGCTGACATTGCCGCCGCCCAGCGCCCGCACGGATATCGGCGGCGGTATTCAGCGGTCGCGCCTGGACTACGATCCGCCAGCGGTGATTACTACGGGGGAGCTGCGGCACCGCATCGACGAGTATTTCGTGCCCGTCAACCTCATCGAGCTTTTCGGCGCCTACGATTCCTGCACGCCCTCGGAAACGCGGGCGTTGGAGCACCTTAACGTGGTGTGCGTGGGCGATTATCGCAAGGTGAACGAATATGTGGCCGCGCTCGGGTTGCCGCGGCTTGGGGTGATTGATACGGCGCGGGCTACGTTTTCTTATAGTTCCTACGAGGCGTCCGACGATACGCTTTTCAATGACGTGGAGGGGTGCGCGACGACGATTGACCGCGTCTACCGCGACACCGGCACAACGTTAATCGTTTTAGAGGAGCCTTGCGACGCCGCGGATAAGCCGTTTCCGGGCGCGTGGGAGGCCGGGCGCACGAGGTTTTCCGCGGTGCATATCATGGACTATCAGCGGGGGATCGAGGATTCACAGGGCGTGCGATTGTATCCGACGTTGACGATCGAGGGTTTTGAAAGCCGGGACGCGATCGAGGCGTTGATGCGATATTTTGGGTTGAAGTTTAAGCCGTTGGGGCCGGTCATGGAGTAGCAACCTTGGCTGCGCAATCGGCTTTCCGTATCGCACAATGAAACCTAAGTGTGAGTTTCTTAGTCGGGGTGTGGCAGCTCACGCCTTGAACATTTGGGGAACGTGCAGGTGGGGTGTAGGGTTACTAGGTGGTGTGAACTGTTTACAGTTCCATCACCGTAGCACTATGACACCCATCCGGCAGTCTGAGCCGGGGAAAAGCAGAGGATATGGCTAAAAAGGAAGGCGCAATCGAGGTAGAGGGACGCATTGTTGAACCTTTGCCAAACGCAATGTTCCGTGTCGAGCTTGACAACGGGCACAAAGTCCTTGCTCACATCAGTGGCAAGATGCGCCAGCACTACATCCGTATCCTCCCCGAGGATCGCGTCGTTGTGGAGCTGTCTCCGTACGACTTGACCCGCGGTCGCATCGTCTACCGCTACAAGTAAGTTTTTTTAAGCCTCCTTATTCCAGGCAGGCGGGGACGTCTGCTTTCTTCACCTTCGGCATCGGTGGCTGAAGCCTCGCGTAATCTCGACCCACCGTCCGGCATCCGTCCGGGCAAAGCGTTGTCTGGCGGGGACGAATAAGGAGAAAACCACCGTAACAACCGGAAAGGATACTGCCACATGGCACGCCTTGCTGGAGTTGACCTGCCGCGCAATAAGCGCATGGAGGTCGCTCTCACCTACATTTACGGCATCGGCCCCGCCCGTGCCGCCAAGCTGCTGGAAGAGACCGGCATCTCTCCCGACCTGCGTACCGATAACCTGACCGACGAGCAGATCGCTGCGCTGCGTGACGTCATCGAAGCCACCTGGAAGGTGGAGGGTGACCTGCGCCGCCAGGTTCAGGCCGATATTCGCCGCAAGATCGAAATTGGTTGCTATCAGGGGTTGCGTCACCGTCGTGGCCTGCCCGTGCGCGGTCAGCGCACCAAGACCAATGCGCGTACGCGTAAGGGTCCGAAGAAGACGATCGCCGGAAAGAAGAAGTAAAGAATGCCTCCTAAAGCACGCTCTGGCGCGCGCCGCACTGGCCGTCGCGTCGTAAAAAAGAATGTGGCCAAAGGTGCCGCATACATCAAGTCCACCTTTAATAACACCATCGTGTCTATCACCGACCCGAACGGTGCTGTGATTTCTTGGGCGTCCTCCGGCCATGTTGGCTTCAAGGGTTCCCGCAAGTCCACCCCGTTCGCCGCGCAGATGGCCGCCGAAAATGCAGCCCGCAAGGCGATGGAGCATGGCATGACGAAGGTTGACGTCTACGTCAAGGGCCCGGGTTCGGGCCGTGAAACCGCTATCCGTTCCCTCTCGGCCGCCGGCCTTGAGGTTGGTCAGATTTACGACGTGACTCCGCAGCCCCACAATGGTTGCCGTCCGCCGAAGCGTCGTCGCGTTTAGTAGGAAAGGAAAGGTCACTTACAATGGCTCGTTACACTGGCCCCGCAACCCGTAAGTCCCGCCGCCTCCGCGTCGACCTTGTCGGTGGAGACGTTGCGTTTGAGCGTCGTCCGTACCCTCCGGGACAGGCTGGCCGCGCGCGCATCAAGGAGTCCGAGTACCTGCTGCAGCTGCAAGAAAAGCAGAAGGCTCGCTTCACGTACGGCGTTATGGAAAAGCAGTTCCGCCGCTACTACGCCGAGGCTAATCGACGCCCCGGCAAGACCGGCGAAAACCTGGTGATTCTGCTGGAGTCCCGCCTGGACAACGTGGTGTACCGCGCTGGTCTGGCGCGCACCCGCCGTCAGGCCCGCCAGCTGGTTTCCCACGGTCATTTCACCGTGAATGGCAAGAAGGTCAACGTCCCTTCCTTCCAGGTTTCCCAGTACGACATCATTGATGTCCGTGAGAAGTCTCGGAAGATGCTGTGGTTCGAAGAGGCACAGGAAAACCTCGTCGACGCCATCGTCCCGGCCTGGTTGCAGGTCGTTCCATCCACCCTGCGCATCCTCGTGCACCAGCTGCCCGAGCGCGCCCAGATCGACGTGCCGCTGCAAGAGCAGCTGATCGTCGAGTTCTACTCGAAGTAATTCTGGCTGCGTTGCCGCAGCTCAAGGAATCTTCATTTCAATCCGTTGCCAATAGACGTCATATAGCGGGCGTCATTGAAGGAGAACGAATCTCATGCTCATTTCCCAGCGCCCTGAAATCAATGAAGAGTTTGTGGGCCCGGCTCGTTCCCGGTTCACCATCGAGCCGCTCGAACCCGGATTTGGTTACACCCTGGGTAATTCCCTGCGTCGGACGCTGCTGTCCTCCATCCCGGGTGCGGCAGTCACCAGCGTCAAGATCGACGGTGTGCTTCACGAATTCACCACTATTAACGGTGTGAAGGAAGACGTTTCCGACATCATCCTGAACATCAAGGGCATGGTGCTTTCCTCCACTTCCGACGAGCCGGTGGTCATGTACCTCCGCAAGGAAGGGGAAGGCGTTGTCACCGCGGGCGATATCGAAGCGCCCGCCGATGTGGAAATCCACAACCCGGATATGCACATTGCAACGCTGAATGAGCAAGGCAGCCTCAATATCGAATTGGTTGTGGAACGTGGCCGTGGCTACGTGCCCGCCACCATGTACGGCGGCTCCGGGGAGATCGGCCGCATCCCGGTCGATCAGATCTATTCTCCGGTGCTCAAGGTGAGCTACAAGGTGGAAGCTACTCGTGTTGAGCAGCGCACCGACTTTGACAAGCTCATCATCGATGTTGAGACCAAGAATTCTATCTCCGCTCGTGACGCCATGGCATCTGCTGGCAAAACCCTCGTCGAATTGTTCGGTCTCGCCCGCGAGCTGAACGAAGCCGCTGAGGGCATCGAGATCGGCCCCTCTCCCCAAGAGACCGAACACACCGAGTCCTACAAGATCCCGATTGAGGACCTGAACTTCTCCGTTCGTTCCTACAATTGCTTGAAGCGCCAAGAGATCCACACCGTGGGCGAACTCGCGGAATGCAACGAATCCGATCTGTTGGACATCCGCAACTTCGGGCAGAAGTCCATCGATGAGGTGAAGATCAAGCTCGCCAGCTTGGGCCTCACCCTGAAGGACGCTCCCGAGGATTTCGATCCGACCACCTTGGAAGGGTACGACGCGGAAACCGGTGACTTCATCGACCTCGACGCTGAAGATTCCGAGTAGAAAGCACTCAGCCACCGCGCTCAAATATTCGTACACGAGGAGTACATCATGCCAAAGCCCAAGAAGGGGCCCCGTCTCGGCGGTTCTGCTAGCCACCAGAAGAAGATTCTTTCGAACCTGGCGGCGCAGCTGATCGAGCACGGCGCAATCAAGACCACGGACACCAAGGCCAAGCTGCTGCGTCCGTACGTGGAAAAGCTCATTACCAAAGCCAAGGCCGGCACTGTTGCCGACCGCCGTAATGTGCTCAAGGACGTCCCGAACAAGGAGATCGTCGCTCGCCTGTTCAACGAGCTCGCTCCCAAGTTCGAAGGTCGTGAGGGTGGCTACACCCGCATCGTCAAGCTGGAAAACCGCAAGGGCGACAACGCCCCGATGTCTCAGATCTCGCTCATCCTCGAGCCGACCGTGAGCACCGAGGCCTCCCGCGCCGCCCGCGCCGCCGCTTCCAAGCAGGTCGAGGAGACCACTGAGGAAAACTAAACCTTTCCGCGCCGACCCGCAGACCCGCTTGGGCTGCGGGTCTTGTGTTTGCAACATTGATTGGACTCAAGCGAAAGACAAGTAGAATTGGACAGCGTGACTGATACTTTCCGCCTGCGCCTAGACCTTTCCTACGACGGCACGGATTTTCATGGGTGGGCTCGCCAAACGCGGCAAGGCAACGCGGATGAATTGCGCACAGTCCAGGGCACGTTGGAGGAGACGCTCTCGTTGATCCTGCGGGCCCCCGTCCAACTCACCGTCGCCGGGCGCACGGACGCCGGTGTACATGCGGCGCACCAGGTGGCGCATTGCGATGTCCCGGCGGGTTCGTTAGATCAGCGCAGCATCGACGGGGATCCCCGCCGGCTGGTTCGCCGCCTGGCCAGGATCCTCCCGGAAGACGTGCGGGTGCGCGATGTGTCCTTCGCCCCGCCCGGATTCGACGCCAGGTTTTCGGCGTTACGCAGGCATTATGTGTATCGGGTGACCACCCACGAGGCCGGCGCCCTCCCCACGCGCGCCCGGGATACCACGGTGTGGCCCAAGCCGGTGGATATGCAGCGGATGCAGCGGGAGGCGGAATCGCTGCTCGGCCTCAATGATTTCGCGGCCTTTTGCAAGCACCGCCCGAACGCCACGACGCTTAGGGATTTGCAGGTGTTTTCCTGGCGGGATATTTCCACCGTTTGGGAGCCGGAATTATATGAAGCGCATGTTTGTGCAGATGCGTTTTGTTGGTCGATGGTGCGTTCGCTTGTCGGTGCGTGTTTGGCGGTGGGGGAGGGGCGTCGAAAAGCGGGGTTTGCTGCGGAATTATTGCAGGAGCGGGTGCGTTCTTCGGCGGTTCCGGTGGCGGCCGCGAAGGGTTTGTCCTTGGTCGGTGTGGACTATCCTGCGGACGAGTGTTTGGCGGAGCGCGCCACGGTAACGCGAAATGTGCGTACCTTGGAAGGTTGACCACAATAAAGAGTTCTAACTAAATTTTTAGGGCGGCGGCTGAAAGCGTTTGGGCGCTGGTGTGAAACAGGTGAGGAGTTGGTAAGCCGACATGGGAATCTACGGTGCGGCGTTGGTGGCGGTGGCGGTGTTTACCGTTCCCGGTTTCCTGCTGACGTGGGTTTCTGGGCTGCGGGCTCCATGGGCGGCGGCGGCTGCGGTCCCGGCAAGTTTTGGAGTGTTCGGGTTCGCCGCGTGGTTTTACGGAATGACGGGGTATTCGTTTACCGGCACCGCAACGTGCATAATTTTGGCGGCCGCACTCCTGTTAGCCGCCCTGTGGCGCTTCGCGTTTTTTGCTTATCGACGCCGCGCCCGGCGCAACGCCCCACCCGCCCCCGCGCCCGATCCCACGAAACCCCAGGTGGTTGCCCCGAAACCGCGGTTCTGGGAAGCCTGGCAGCCGGGTAGTATTATCGACCCCCGCTGGGTGCTGCCCGGGCTCGGTGCCGTGGTGGGCGCGTGGCTGCTGATGAGCCGCTCGCTGAAATTGCTGGATGAGACCCGTTACGGGATGGATAACATCTACCAAGGGTGGGATGTGCACTGGCACGCCAGCGTGATCCGCTTTATTTTGGAAACGGGTGTGGCGTCGCCGACGCGCATGGGGGAGCTGCAGAATCTGGAGAGTCAGGCGCCGCTGTACTACCCGTCCGCCTGGCACGCCGGTGCCTACCTGGTTGCGGAGTACGCCGGGGTGTCGCCGATCGCCGCCACGAATATCACGGCGATCGTGCTGCCCGCGCTGGTCTTGCCCTTGTCGGTGGGGTTGCTGGCGTGGCGGATTTTGAATAATCGGGGCTTGGCGGCGCAGATCGCGGCGGGCATCGCGGCCATCGCCGTGTATGGCAGCCCGGTGTTGTTCTGGATCGGTAACTATGTGGGGGCGTGGCCGTATGTGGCGGCGGTAAGCATGGCGGGGATCGTGCTGGCGCTGTATATGTCCGTGCCGGCGGTCAAGGTGCGGGCGTTCGCGGCGGCGGTGACGTTTATCGGCATGGTGCAGACGCACCCCTCGGCGGCCACCATCGTGATCCTGGGGCTGGCCTGCTGGTGGCTGCTGTGGTTGGTGTGGGCGCCCTCGAAACGGCCCACCACGCGCAAACAGCATGTGCTGTATCGGCTTTCAGACCTCGGCATGCTGGCCGGTGCCGGCATCGTGGCGGTGGCGGTGTTCCTGCCGCAGCTGCTGGCCGGTGCCGGGCAGAGCGAAGAAGTGAAATCCTTTACCGCCACGGAAAACGTTTCCCGCACGCAATCCTGGTGGATGGCCATCGAAATGATGACCCGCCACACCGATGAAGCCCCCAATGCCTCCTGGGTGCTGTGGCTGGCCGGGACGGGCGCGGTGCTGGCCCTGCTGTGGCGCCGTAATCTGTGGCTGCCCGCCTGCTATGCGCTGAGCGTGTGGGTGACCGTGAACTCGCTGCGCCCCTTTGAAAAACCGTGGGGCGAATGGTTGGAAATGATCGGTGCCCTGCACTACAACACCGCGCACCGCCTGATCATGCCGGTGGCCATGATCACCTTCGCCTACGTGGGCGTATGCATCGCCGTGGTGCTGCGGCTGGTGCTGCTGGGCCCGTTCCGGCGTTTCCACCAGGTTTCCGTGGCATTGTCCGTGGTCGCGGCGCTGATCGCCGGCTGGTGCATGGCGCAGCGGGTAACCAAAGACATGGAGGAGGGTTCCGATTGGGCCATTACCTCCGCCCGCGACGGCCGCATGGTCAGCGAAACGGACCTGAAGGCGTACCGCTGGGTGGCGCGGCAACCCCACGCCTACGATGGGCTGATCCTGTCCAACCCGGCGGAAGGCTCCGGGTGGGCGTACCCGTACAACAACCTGCCCATGCTGTTCCCGCATTACCTGTGGCCGGCCACGGGGACTAGTTCCGCGACCAATATGGTGTATTGGCACCCCGACAAGCTCGGCATGGGCGCGAATGGGGATCCGGACGAGCTGAATCTCGCGGATATCGCCGCGCGGCGGCTGAATATCACGTTTATTATCGTTTCCCCGCCGAGCTTTTGGGCCTTCCAGGAGCCGCTGCTGCCCATGGAGCAAGGGTTGTGGCACACCGCCGGCGTGACCCCGGTGTATAAAGACCGCCATGTGGTGGTGTTTGCCGTGAATGATCGCTTTACGGACGCCCAATTGAATCAGATGCGCGAGCGCGGCAATTCCCCGGAGCGGCTGCCGGATCTACCCACAAAGGGCTTGGAAGGCAAGGCGCTCACCCCCGAGGAATACGATCAGCCCTATTACCATCGCCCCATCAAGGCCCCCTCGCAACCCCCGAATATGGCTGATATCAACGATCACTGGCAGGAGCAGCCCGCCGCTTCCCATTAAAAACCCCCTTGTGGAGCGGCGTCGCACGCATACACGGCTCCGGCAGGGGGTTTGTTCGGCTATCGGCGCATCACCAGCAGTCATCCCACCAGCAGGGGCCCCAGCCGAAGGAACCGAGATTCCAGGACAAGTTGTAGAACGCTGCATCGAACCAAGAAAGCATTGTGGGGACCTTTCCTCGAAGTGGTGCCAACCAGATTTGGGGAGGCTGAACCTATTGTCTCCCCCGTATTTATTAGGTTCAAGGGAGTAGAACGATTGATTATTCTTCGGTATAATCGCGTGAGCGTGCTCATGTAATCGTTTTTTATAGGGGATTTGCAGCGCCCAAAGCATCGAAAAACGGCATCGTACAACCTGAGACGCGCCCCATTTAGGGGGTGGTGTGAGCTAAAAACTGGGAGTTTTCACCGCAAATATAAGCGCCGAGTATACTTGGCCCGGCAAGGGGAATCGGATCGGGGAGATTTCAGTGGACTATCAGCGGATCCTATCGCCAACAACACAGGCCCAGGTCTCTGGCCATAGGTTTTTCATACGCCGCATTGAGCATGGCTTGGTGCTCGGGGATACCCGCATGATCCACGATCCCCTGGGCCGTCGCCGCCGCGCCGCGGTGTTCGGCGGTGTGGCCTGTCTGCTCCTGTGCCTGGGTGCCGGGGCGCTCGCCTTGTTCGTCCCGCGCATTGACCCCGGCGCCGCCCCCATCGTGGTCGCCGAGACCGGCGCATTGTACGTTCGCATAGACGATCGGCTGCACCCCGTGTTCAACCTTACGTCCGCACAATTGATCGTGGGCGCCCCCGAGCAACCCGCCCGCGCCGCCACCGAAGTCCTCGCCGATATGCCGCGCGGCATCCCCATCGGGCTTATCGACGCCCCCGGTGTGATCGACACCGACCCAACCCACCGTTGGCACTGGTCGGCGTGCGCTTTGGGCGAGGGAATCCAGGTGCGCGCCGCAGATCAGGTCCCGAAGGCCATCGCCGGTGGGGAGGCCATATTTACGGAGGCCGCCGGCATCTCCTATATTGTGACCTCGCAGGGCCGTCAGGCGCTCCCGCCCGGCGACACTCCGGAGGGCCGCGTGGTGCGCCGCCGCCTAGGCATTACCGCGAAAACCCCGGTGTGGAGCACGTCCCCGGAGATGTTGAATACCATCGCGGCGCAACCCGAGGTGCGCATCCCGCCCGCCGGTGAACTTTGGGAAACCGGCGACGGCGGGTCTTTCTTTGTGCACGATCAGGCCGTGGTGCGCCTGACCGATGTGCAGCGCGATATCCTCCTTGACCTGGGTTTCCGCAGCATCCCCGTCGATCGCGCCACCCCGCACAATTTCGATGACGCTAAAGATTATGTCGAGCTCCCCAGCGCCGCACCGCGGACGTGGCTTGACCCCACCGAGCGCGCCGTGTGCGCCAGCGGTGAGGCTGGCGATATTTCGCTTATCGACGCCCCGTCGGCAGGCACCGCGCTCAGCGAAACGCTCAGCTATCACGGCCCCGGCCTTGGGCTCCCCGTGGATACCGGAAACGGTTGGATCGTGGTCAGCGATTACGGCACCCGGCACACCA
Source organism: Corynebacterium canis (assembly GCF_030408595.1). Classification (NCBI taxonomy): domain Bacteria; kingdom Bacillati; phylum Actinomycetota; class Actinomycetes; order Mycobacteriales; family Corynebacteriaceae; genus Corynebacterium; species Corynebacterium canis. The sequence continues at coordinate 436,700 of NZ_CP047080.1, forward strand.
TTGCCGATAAGGAGGCCCTTGCGGCGCTCGGGATCGAGACGCCCGGCCCGGCCCCGTGGGCGATCATCAAGCTGTTGCCCGAGGGCATCGCATTGGACCGGGATCAGGCTCTCGCGCCCCTGGCTATCGGCGCCGACGCAACAAGAGCGCCGAAAGCGCAGCCCCAACCAGCAGCGCCATAACCACCTGCAGGGCGCGGCCGGCGGCGGGGTTGGTGCGGGCGGTGGGAGGGGCGTCGATAGGCGGGGCGGCGGCGGGCCGGGTGAGTCCGGTGGGCAACCACGTTAAGGCGGCATAGGGATCAACATTGCCCGTGCCATGGGCCGCGCTACTAGTAATGCGATCGCGAATCTCGGCGGCGCTGGCCTCCGGGAAACGCTGCTTCACCAATGCCGCAGTGCCCGTGACCACCGGGGCGGCGAAACTCGTGCCCTCGAACGGCCTCGAACCACCTTGCGGATCGACGATCCCGCCCACAAACCCCGCATCGCGCGGGCTGGCGGCCACCTTCACATGGCCGGATGCCGCCACCTGCGGATGGTCTGCAAGCCCCGGGATGCTATACGGTGCGATATTGTGCGCGTCGCTGCTGGCGCTCACCGCCAGGACCGTCGGCGAATGCGCAGGTAGTACCGCCGAGTCCGGTTGGCATTCCGCCGTCACATTCCCCGCGGCCGCGACCACCACCACGTTTAACTCCTCCGCGCGGGCCAAAGCGCCATCCAGCACCGTTTCCATCGGTTGGCCGCGGCCCGGGACGCAAGACACCACCGACACATTAATAATCTGCGCGCCACGATCGAGCGCCAGTTCTATCGCCTCCGCGAGGGAATCCAAGGTTCCCGCCGAGGATTCGGACGGCGCGAAACTGGAGGTTTGGCGGATGCTCAATAGCTCGATATCCGGGGCCACGCCGTCCAACGGGCCGCGACCGGCCAGGACTCCGGCCACCACCGTGCCGTGACCATCGCAATCCGTCAGGGCGCCCTCGCGCGCGCCATCCACAAGATCCGCGATCGGCTGCACCTGCGGCAAATACGGGTGCGGATAAATCCCCGTATCAATCACCGCCACCTTTACCCCGGCACCCGTGGCAAACTCATGCGCCCGCGCCCACGAACTCTTCGTTTCCGCAGGCAACGACTCCACCGGCAGCGCCTGCGGGCATTGCGCCTGCGGCAGCCCCTCCGCCGCCTGGGCGATCGGCGGGCGCAATAAATACACCAAGGCGCACAATACGATCAGGCCAGTCACCGCCGCCTTGCAACGAAAACTCATCCCAACCCCCGAATTGCCACAAACAACCCCGCCACGTGCGCCGCCAAAGGCAACGCCACCGCAATGGCAAAAGCCTCCAAACGCTCGAACCAACACACCAGCGTAGGCGTAAACTCCGGGACCCGGCCAGCCCACAACACGCAACTCAAACAACCCGCCACCAGCAAGAATCCCACCAGCGGAAGGGTGGACACGCTACACACCAAGCACATTAGGGCCCATACCCACAACGCCCAAGTGGACCACGGGGAACGATGCCGAATGGCATGGAACCCCACCGCCGCGCTCGTCGCCGCGCACAATGCGGCCACATACGGTGCGGAACCCGGAGGACACAGCACGCACGCTGCGGCGATGCCAGCGCAACCGGAAAAGCTAAGGCCGAGCACCATGCCGTCGAGAAGCAATACAGCGAGCCGCGCACTGGTTTGGGTCTGGGCGGGCGGCGACCCCGAATCAGCAACCGTAAAATCCTCCCCGGCGGAGGGCAAACGCGGCACCGAACACCCCGCAATATGCACAGCAAGCGACGGCACCACAATCAACGACACCAAGGCAAAACCAACGCACGCGGCGGCCGGGCCAGCCAACCACAAATCATGCGGGGCCAAGCCAAACGCCGCCACCCCGCACAACAACACAAACAACACCGTGCCCCAACACGCATTAATCATCGCGGGACAATACGAAACCACCTGGACCGCGACACACGCGCACGCCATCGCCGCCACCGCCGTCAACCCCGCAACGAGCAAAGCCCCGCGACCATCATCGCCGGACGTCACATACGTCCACGCCGCGCACCCCGCCGGGATCGGAGTACCGGAGGCCAACACCCACCGAGAAACCGGCGAACTCAAGGCGAAACGCGTGGCCAGGGCCAATAACGTCACGCACGCCAATGCGCCGGAGGCAAACGCCAACCACTGGTGGTGCGGAAGCGTCCAACACCACCACACAAAACCCACCAAACCCGCGCCCGTCGCAGCGGCGCTTAATTGCGTGGCAGGGTGCGGGAGCGGTACCGAAACCAACGCCTCCGCGGTATCAACCACTAACGGTTCCGGAGTGTCCGCAAACGGGCGGAGCACCACGATATCGCCGTGCGTGAGGGGCAGCGCGGACAATGGGGCGGTGGCATCCAACACAGTGCCGGCCGTGGTGGTCGGCTGCCAAGGCGCGGAAATGCTAGGGGCGTGTAGTAAGTCTAAAACCTCTCCCAAGATTTCAGCGACGCTCGAATGCGCAGGCAGCGCAAGGTCCGCTTGTCTCCGGTGCGTGCCAGGCGCCTCCAATCGGACGGTCAGATGCAGGATGGTGTTCATGGTCATAACGCCCCCTCGTGACACACGCGCGCGTGAACTCCACCGGACGTCATCGAGTTCAAAGCTGCGGCAACGGCCATAGCTCACGTTCTACACTTTGGAGTGGCGGGAGCTAGGGGCTCGGGGGTGTTACCGGCGGAAACCCGGGGAGCTACCTGGGTTTTCCCTGTCCATGGCTAGGGGGAAAACACGTGGTGGGCAATGGGTTCAGTCAAAGCTCTGGAGCCTTACGCGGCTCCAGGCGACAACGTTTCGGTATCCGACCCGTCGTATGGCAAATTTAACTCCTCGTCGGGTGAGCCGTCAATATGAAGGTTTTTGAAAATAACCTCCTCTTCGTCTGTCCGCCACGACTCCTTAAGCTTCCGCTACACCCGCCCAGCACCCCTACTTAGGAAATGTTCTACACTGGTTTTTAATTAACACTAAGGGGAGGATCGTGGGGAACACCGCATTTTCGCAGCGTCCGGGCGTGCGTGAACGTATCGTGCCGCAGTTAAGAATGTCCGAGCGCGATCCCGCTCCGCCCCTTCCCGCTGGCACTCTCACCCCGGATCCCGTCCCGCCAGCTGTGCGGCCTCAGCCGCAGCCGCTGCTGCGCATGCTGATGCCGTTGGTCATGGTGTCGGCGGTGGTAGGCATGGTTGCGTTAATGGTGATCACCGGCCGAGCGCACACCGGCGCAGGTTTGAATCCCGGCATGATTATGTTCCCGGTGATGATGGGTATGGGCATGCTCGCCATGTTCTTGCCCCAATCCGCGGAAGACACCGATGAGCAGCGGCGAGTTTATATGCGCCACCTGGATGCACTCCGCGCGCAAGCAAACGAGAATGCCCACGCGCAGCGCGCCTACGAGCTGTATCGCGCCCCGGATCCTAGGCACCTCGTTTCGCTGGTTTCCACCCGCCGGCTGTGGGAGCGTGCCGCAGAGGACCCGGACGCCTTGCAGGTCCGCATCGGCCTCGGCCCGGCGGCGTTGTGCACTCCCGTCGAGGTCCCAGATTCGGGTGCCGCCGAGGATTTAGACCCTGTGTGTGCGGTGTCGCTTCGCCGCACGGTCCACGAGGTCGGTTCCGTTCCCATGGTTCCGGTTCTGATTCAGCTTGGGCCTTTCCGTTTCCTTGCGTTTTCCGGCCCGTCCGCCGCTGATGTTGCCCGCGCGCTGGTGGCGCAATTGGTGTTCCATCATGGCCCAGAGCTGGTTTCGGTGATGGCGTTGGGCGCGGGCTGGGAGTGGCTGAAGTGGCTCCCGCACACCCGTTCGCCGGAGGCGGCGTTGCACCGGGTGCTGGTGGTGGATTCGGCGACTGCGGACGGCGCGGAGGATTGCCTGGACGATCCTCGTTTTACCACCATCATCGACGTCGGTTCTCGCCCCCACAGCGAGCTCGGGGCCCGCGCACAGGCGGAGGGTTTGGCGTTTCATTGTGATGCTGACCTGCGTATTCATACAGTGGAGGGGGAGGAGGGCATAGGCGTGCCCGACTGCATGCGCGTCGCCGAGTCGCTGGTGTTGGCGCGCGCTCTCGCCGCTTGTCGACGTCCCGCCACCGCCGACCGCACCAACCTACCGCGCGATTTCCTCGGTCTGATTGGCCTGAGCCCCGCCGAGTTAGAACATTCTGACGGGTTGTGGGAGCATTGCGCCCGGTTTGGGCATTTGACCGTTCCCATTGGCGTGGCGGAGGATTCCGGGGCCGCCGTGCTATTGGATCTAAAGGAATCCGCCTTGGGCGGCGTGGGTCCGCATGGCTTGTGTATCGGCGCTACCGGCAGCGGGAAGTCTGAGTTATTGAAAACGCTGGTGTTGGCATTGGCGGCCACCCATGATCCGGACGAATTGAATTTCGTCCTGGTGGATTTTAAGGGTGGCGCCACTTTCCTCGGCGTCGAACGTTTGCCGCACACCAGCGCCGTGATCACCAATCTTGCGGAGGAGCAGGCCTTGGTGGATCGCATGCATGATGCCATCAGCGGGGAAATGAATCGCCGCCAGGAGGTGCTGCGGAAGGCCGGCAAGTTCGCCAATGTTACCGACTATAACGCGGCGCGCGCGGCTGGCCGCTCCGATCTTGCCCCGTTGCCGTCCCTGGTGATCGTGGTGGATGAGTTTTCGGAGCTGCTCGGCCAACACCCCGATTTCGCGGATTTGTTCGTTGCCGTGGGTCGGCTTGGGCGGTCCCTGCATATGCACCTCTTGTTGGCCAGCCAGCGCCTGGAGGAGGGCCGGCTGCGGGGTTTGGATTCGCATTTATCGTACCGCATCGGTTTGAAAACCTTTTCTGCCGCCGAGTCCCGCCAAGTGTTGGGTGTCGTGGATGCGTATCATCTGCCGGCTCGCCCGGGCGCGGGCTATATGCGTACCGATTCGGATTCGTTGGTGCGCTTTCAGGCCGCGTACGTTTCCGGTCGGTTGCCCGCGTTGCCTGTCGCGGGCGTCGATAAGAAACTTTCGGTGCGGCGTTTCCATCAGTGGATCGTGCCGGAAGTGGAGGACGCTCCCCGTAAGCCGCAGTATCACCCGACCGCCATGCTTCTCGACGCCGTGGTGGCCGCCGCCCAACGCTCAGCTCGCGGCAAGCACGCGCACCGGATTTGGTTGCCGCCCCTGCCCGCGGAGATCCCATTGGCCAGTATCGTCGCGCGCGTCGGGCATCTCGGCTGCGTCCTAGGGCTGATCGACCGCCCTTTTCAGCAACGCCAGGACCCCTTTATCCTGCAGTTTTCGGGATCCGGAGGGCACGCCGCGCTGTGCGGTAGCCCACGCACGGGAAAGACCACCGCCCTGCGTTCCTTGGTGCTGTCGCTGGCGCTCACGCATGGCACCGATCAGCTGCGTTTTTATATTTTGGATCTGGGTGGCGCCGAGGGCCTGGCCGCGCTGGCGAAGCTGCCGCACGTGGCGGGCGTCGCTGGGCGCAAGGACCCCGAACGCGTGCGGCGCGTGGTGGATGAGGTGCTCGGTTTGGTGAGCGTGCCGGAGCCGCGCCATACCTTTTTGGTGGTCGATGGCTGGCATGTGATCGCCAACGAGTTCGATGATCTGGTGGAGTCCGTTACCCGCATCGCCGCCGATGGATTGGCCGCGCGCGTGCACTTGGTGGTGAGCACTGCGCGGTGGACCAATATTCGGCCGGCTGTGCGAGACCTGCTGCAGCAACGCGTGGAGCTGCGGCTCGGCGAGCCGATGGATTCCTTGATTGATAGGAAGGCCCAGCTGAAGCTGCCGAATCTGCCGGGGCGCGGGCTGACCGCAGAGGGGGAGCCCATGCTGATCGCGCTCACCGGGAATCAGGACGTGCACCACGTGTGCCAGCAGCTTGCCGACCAGCCCCGGGTGCCCGCCTTGCGTATCCTGCCGCAGCACATCGCCTTGTCGGCGCTCCCGCCCACAAGCGCGCCGGGCATTCCCTTCGCGGTGGGCGGGCCGCGGTTGGAAACCTGGGCGTGGAACTTGGATACCAGCCCGCACGCTGTGTGTTTGGGTTCGCAAGGCGCCGGGAAATCCACCTTCCTTTCTGCGTTGATGGCGGGGATGCGTGACCCTGAGCGCTACCGGATTGTGCTTTTGGATCTGCGGCGCACGCACCTGGGGGAGGTGGGGCCGGATATGCTGGCGGCTTATTGCCCCACCACCGAGAGCGCGGCTCGGGCGGTCTCCCAACTGGGGGTGACCATGCGGGAGCGCTTGCCGGGTCCGGATGTGACACCTGCCGAGTTGAAGCGGCGTTCCTGGTGGCGCGGGCCCGAGATCGTCCTGGTTGTGGACGATTACGATGTGCTGCCCGCGGGGTTGCTGCAACCCTTGCTGGAATTCGTGCCGCACGCACGGGATATTGGCCTGCATGTGGTGGTGGCCCGGAAATCGGGCGGCGCGGGTCGCGCGCTGTATGATCCGCTGCTGGGGGCGGTGAAGGACCAATCGCCGGCGGTCATGCTTCTGGACGCGGATCGGGAGGAAGGACCCCTGTTTGGAGTGCGTCCGGTCACACAACCGCCGGGGCGGGGAACCTGGATCGTGCGCGGGAACGTCATAGGTGTAGGGCAGGTGGCGCAACGGCAGGAGGATGCGGCGTAGTGAACATCGTGGTGTTGGATACGGCGACGGTCTTCGAGGCGGATGAAACTGCGTACAGGTACGACCTCACAGCCAGCGCCGTCGCGGAAGACGGCGGGGAAGCCGCCAAGGAGATCGTGGAACAGGCCCGTGACCTGCTGCAGGAGCGATGGCCCCACGAGGAGGTGGTTATCGACGCCCCTGCAAACGTCGTCGCGGTGCTCACCGCGGCGTTTGCCGGGGTTGGGGTATTGGTGAAGGAGGATGTGGAAAAGCCACCGATGCAACCAAGCGCACCGAAACGCCTTAATATTCCCCGTCCACGTAATCCCCGCAGACCAGCGTGGTTTATGCCCGCGATCGGGGCAGTGGTGTGCTGTGTAGGTGTGGCCTGCTGGTGGGGTACGCGGCCGGAACCGCAATTGGGCGGTAGCGTGGATTCAGCCACAGCGAGGCCCTCGTCGGAGACCGTGCAGCCCAGTGCGCAACCAGTTGCGGAGTTGCCGGGGGTGGAATTCGCTCACGGTGCGTTGCGGGTGCGGCTGCCCGAAGGGTTCCGCTTGGAGCAGCGGGAGGATGGGGCGTTGACCGCTACCGGTCCGGATTCGGAGCTGCGGATCCTATTGGCGGCGGATCCCGTGTATGGCGTGAATTCGGACGCAGTGTATCGGGAGGTGGAGCTGATGGTCCAGCGCGACCCGACCCTGGAGGTGCGCGAGGGGCAGGGGTTTCGGGATCACGCGGTGCGCACGATTGACTATCGGGAAACGCCTGGGGACGGCTCGACGGTGAGCTGGGTTACGTGGGTGGAGTCGGATCACCAGTTTTCCATGGGTTGCCATACGCGGGCGGAGCCGACGATTCCGCAGCTCGCGGCGTGTCGGATGGCCGCAGGCACCCTGCGGATCCACCTCGATGGGGGTGGCCCGGGGTCGGAGGGAACCCCGGGAGGTTGATTGCGCGTCTAAGTAGGCGAAACAGGTTGAAGGCAAGGAAGCTTGAGGAGGGTCGGACTTAACAATGAACGATACGTTTCGCACAGAAGCAGATGTCATGGTGGCCACCGCCGGCCGCGTGGACGATGTGAATTTTCAGGTGCAAAGCGAGCTTGGGCGGCTGCGTGGCGTGGTGGACTCTTTACAGGGAAGCTGGCAGGGCGAGGCGCAGATTAATTTTGATGCCCTGATGGAACGGTGGAACACTTCGGCGCGCAACCTGCAGGAAGCGTTGACAAGCATCTCGGACAATATTCGGCAGAACGCTGGGTCCTTTGAAGGCACGGAAACGGATAATGCGATGTCTTTAAAGTCGATCGGCGGCGAGGGCCTTCCCCTATAACTAGAAGGAATGAGTTGGCGGTATGTATAACACGATTAAGTATTCGTTTGGGGAGATTCAAAATGCGGCGGCGGATATCCAAAACACCTCGCGCAGCATTGATGGCCTGCTGGGTGATCTGAAACGCCAGCTTGAGCCGATGGTAGCCACCTGGGAGGGCGAATCCGCATTTGCGTATCAGGCGGCGCAGGCCAAGTGGGACAATGCTGCGGCGGATCTGAACAATATCTTGGCCACCATCGCCACCACCGTGTTGGAGGGCAATGACCGCATGGGCGAAGTGAATAGGAAAGCGGCGGCGAGCTGGGGATAAGGTCTTTCAATGAGGCCCGAGGTCACGCGCCCTGGGTCCCACAGGTAACCAACAGCCTAGGGCGCGGCCGGAGGAAATGAAGGCGCTCCGCCGCTTGCGCCCCCGCATGCGAGATGTTCGATGGAGGTATGTCAATGCCCCCAATTGGCCATACCATGGTTGTATCGATTTCCCCGCATGTGGGGCCACAGGTGGCGGAGCGTTTTTGGTTTTGTGTTTGAATCCCCGCTGGACTAGAGTTGGTTGTCTGTGTGTAGGGCCTCCATATTTGTGGGGGCAGCCAAGTTATTGCGGGTCTCCACCGGCCGCCGTAATACATACTTTCTACAGCACGTGATGGCTGGCAGTTCCAAGACAGACTTTAAAGGAGTCCTGTTGTCTACTTACCACCCGAAGAGCGGTGACATTACCCGCAAGTGGTACGTCATCGACGCTACCGACGTGGTGCTTGGTCGCCTGGCAAGCCAGGTCGCTGACCTGCTCCGCGGTAAAGGCAAGCCCCAATTCGCCCCCAACGTTGACTGCGGCGACTACGTGATCATCGTCAACGCTGACAAGGTGCACATTTCCTCCAACAAGCGGGAACGTGAGTTCCGTTACCGCCACTCCGGCTACCCGGGTGGTTTGAAGACCCTCTCCTTGGGCCGCTCCATGGAATTGCACCCAGAGCGTGTGGTTTTCGAGGCCGTGAAAGGCATGATGCCGCACAACAAGCTGACCCGCGCGTCCGTGAAGAAGCTCCGCGTCTTCGCTGGTTCCGAACATCCGTACGCGTCTCAGAAGCCCGAAACCTACGAAATCAAGCAGGTGGCCCAGTGACCGATCTGAACAACACCGAAAACCTCGCAGCCGACGCGGCCGACATCGCCGCAGCTCAGGCAGCTACCGAGGAGTTCACCAACACCATTGGTGATGCCATCGCTACCGAGGCAGTCGAGGAAACCCCCGTCGCTGCGCCGGCCGAGCTGGACCACCCGATCCAAACCGTTGGTCGCCGCAAGCGCGCCATCGTGCGCGTGCGCATGGTCGCCGGTTCCGGCCAGTTCATCTGCAACGGCCGTTCCCTGGAAGACTACTTCCCGAACAAGCTGCACCAGCAGCTGATCAAGGCCCCGCTGGTGCTTATCGACCGCGAAGGCCAGTTTGATATCCATGCGAACCTGCGCGGCGGCGGCCCCACCGGCCAAGCTGGCGCATTCCGCCTGGCTATCGCCCGTGCGTTGAACGCCTACAACCCGGCTGATCGTCCGGCCCTGAAGAAGGCCGGATTCCTCACCCGTGACGCGCGCGCCGTGGAACGCAAGAAGGCTGGTCTGCACAAGGCACGTCGTGCCCCGCAGTACTCCAAGCGTTAAGATCTCACGCAAAAGTCAAAGCCGCCATACACAGGTTATCCCGTGTGTGGCGGCTTTCGCCTTTTCTCGGGTTGCCGCGGGCTAACAAAAACTTAAGAAAGCAATGGGCTTGTTATACGATCTAGGGTCCAAAGCGAGCACAGGGGCGGAAGGGCCCTTGCCGGTGGGGCTTGCACAGCGGTGTGCACTCATGCTAAGGGGCGAGCCGGCATCCGGGTGCGGGGCGGGCAAATGGCTTGCCGCCATAGCAGCCCCGCTAAGGCGTTGAGATCCGATACCCTGTACCGAAATACCTTGGGTGGCGTTATTGCGGCTCTACTGATTGTTTGCAACCTTTTGTCCGTGGCGGAGTTGAACGGTGTCTACCGATATTTTTTACATCAAAATCCCGAAATCTGTGTAAAACATATCGCTGCGGCGGCCCTGGACGGCCCCGGATGATGAAAATTACACAGAACCGGGTTTCGTGTGTAAAAAACTTCATGCGTAGTGCGCTACGTATTTGTTTTGCGCTTGCCGAGGGGGCAGTCATGCTCCGACGGGCTAGGTGCCGGTGCCAGATGTGGGGGCGTGCGGGGATTGTTGGGTTGGTTCGAGGCGTTTGCGGATGGTTGGGGTGCGTTCCGATAAGCATTGTGCATCACTATTTAGTGCCCGATGAGAATATCCCCGCTGTGGCCTTCAATTCGCTCGCCCTATATGGAGTATGGGCCAATAACGTCACAGTGACGAAAAGGATTGAAGGTCAATCGAGGGCAACCTTTTTTCGGTGCCGGAGTTGAACGCTGTCTACCGATATTTTTTACATCAAAATCCCGAAATCCGTGTAAAACATATCGCTGCGGCAGTCCCAGACGGCCCCGGATGATGAAAATTACACAGAATCCGGGTTTCGTGTGTAAAAAACTTCATGCGTAGTGCACGACCGATCCGCGAAGGGGCTAGGCCGCTGCGGCGCGGGAGAATGGGTGGGCCGAAACAAGGGGGCATTCCGGAATTGGTACTCCTTTGGCAATATGCAATACCCCCGAAGCCCCTCACCGCGATTCGAAACCCCTCAGCGCCAACCGAAATCACATTTGTTTCCGCAAGGGCGAATTCACCCGAATGGGGAGGCCTTGAATCAAAATGCAACAGCACCGATGCGGTAATGGCTGCAACTAATGCACTAACACTAATGGGGGTAAGAAGGTGTCGGGTAAAGCATCGGCTTTTGGTGCATTGAGCCTGGCGGCGACGGGGGCGGTCGGGGCGCTTTGACGTGCGATTATTGCGGCACAAGGGGTCCAGTAAGGGTATACCAAAGCGAAGGTAGTTTGTGTGCTGCTGAATTTTAATACTAATTTAATTTTTCGGGCGTTTAAGGATCCCTCGCAACGTGGAAGTTTATAGCCACCTACCTGCGAAGTTTTGGTGATCTATCTGCAAGTTCTGAAGCGGTGTTTAGCTGTTTCTTGGGTGTCGCGAAGTATATTGCGCTCAAAGTGCTCCGGTAAGGTACTCGATAGGGATGGTGCTACCGTCCAGTTGAGCCTGCACATAGTTGGAGAAAGGAACGGGCCTTGGCTCTTCAAGTCAACCACTTCAGGCAGGTCCCAGTTGTAGTTCTATTGTCGGTAACTTTCGTTGCCTTTGTGGGGACTGCATGCGCATGGGCCTGGCTGACGCGAGTGGACCCAAACCCCGCGCTACCCACCGCGTTGGGGATTATTTTTTGCCTTTTGGCGTTGGCTTCCGTGGTGATCCTCGGGCGCGTGTGGCAAGCATTAGTTCAGCTTTCGCCTACCGCGCTGCTCATGACGGTGTTCCCGTTCATCGTTGCTGAGATCCGCGGTGTGATCGCCATAGTGTTGATGGTTTCCGTGACGGTGCCGTGGATTTCCCACGCGGTGACGTTGCCGTTTTACCGCCCGCTGCAGGATGTGAGCCGCGCGGATGAGGGGGAGTTTAATTATCAGCTTATGCGCCTGTTCCCAGCGATCATGGGCTACGCGGTTGTTCCTCTGGTGGGTTTCGGGGCGGTTATGGGGACGATTAATACGTGGGGTTTGTTTGAGGTGTCCATGTACCTTTTGGGCCTGCTGACCAACCTGGTGTTTGCGTTGTCGTTGATTCCGGCTCAGGAGTTGCGTAAGGCTAATTTTATTTTTGCTGGCTGGGTGTGTTACGCGTTTTTTCTGCTGCTCCGCCGCGTGCCATTGAGTTGTGAACTTCTTTGATTGTTCTTGGTTTTATTGTACTTGGTTTTGTGGGGTTGGTGGTGGTGTTCCGATTTTGATGCCGACGGTGGCTGGTGGTGGTTGGAACATGGATCGTGGTGGGCGTCGTTGGGGGTAGGTGTTGTAGTAGATTTCTTCCTTTGCTTTGCGGTGTTTGAGTAGTGGTTTCCATTCGCCGGTGTAGACCTGTTGTGGGGTGAATCCGGCGAGGCCGCTGTGTGGGTCGTGGTTGTTGTAGGCGTCGATGATGGAGGCCATGGTGTTGGCGGCGGCCTTGATATTGGGGTAGCTGGTTAAGGCGTAGCGGTGGTGTTTGAGTGTGCGGTGGGAGGATTCTTCGAAAGGGTTGTCGTTGGATACTCCGGGGCGGATGAGTGAGAGTTCTACGCCGTTGGCGTCGAGCATTTGGCGCATTTGGGTGGAGGTCATGACAGCACCGTTGTCGGTGTGCAGGACTCGGACCTTGGCGTGGTTGAGCTGCTCGGCGGCGATGACTTGGGCGATGAGGTCGGTGGCGATGTGTTTGTCTTGGCGCAGTTGTACGGTGTGGCCGACGATTTTACGGGAGTGCAAGTCCAGCACGGTGTAGAGGTGAAATCCCTTGGTCATAAAGGATCCGGGGAGCCAGGTGATATCCCAGCACAGGACTTCGCCGGGCCGTGTCGCGGTCACTATTCGTGGTGGTTGCGGCGCCCGTGGCGCGCCGTGGCGCAGCGGTGCTGGCACCGTTTTGATTTCATTGTTCACGCGGTAAAACGTCCGCAATGAGCCGAGCAAGGGCTCCTCGGAATCGACATGGCTGAAAAAGATTTTATAGACCGATAATCCCTGCTCACGACCGTCGCGAAGCAATGCGGCGATACGTTGACGCTCCGGGGCGCTAATCGTTTTCGGCGGCGCGGCCTTTGGGTGTTGTGGTGGTTTCTTCGGCCGCGGATGCCGCCGGTAATACAGGGTTGTTTTCGCAAGCCCAAGCAGCTTCAATGCCGCGTTTTGGGTATAGCCAGCCGCCGCAAGCAACTCTAAAATATGGTCTTCAAGCTTAACGAACTCATCGAAATCGGCTTGCTGCTCTGGGGAAAGTTTCCGGCCACCACGCATCAACGATCGGTATATTTTTGCATGGCGGCGATAGCTTTTCCCATCGCCTCCACCGCCTTGGCATGCGCAGTGGTGGCAGCATCCTTATCCGCAACCACCTTTTCCAATTCAGCGATCCGCGCCTCCAATTTGGCGTGACGTGTTTCCCACTTCGCGCGCGCAGTCTCCCACTTCGCGCGCTCGGTCTCCAGCTTCGCACGCTCCGCCCCCAGCTCGGCGTTAAGCGCCTCCAACTCCTGATTGCGCTGTGTCAGCCGAGAAAACTCCACGATATTTTCATCACTCATAGGAATATTTTCTCGCGGTGTTAACCCGATGTCGAGCGTGCCCGCCGCAAGCTGCCGCCGCCACAAATACAACTGCCGCGGCGTCACCCCGGCCGCCCGGAGGAACTCTCCCTTCAGACCATGCTTGGTCTCCGCATGGGCCAACACGATCTCCCGGCGCTGCTCCGCAGTAAACGTCCGGTCCGGATCTACCGGAGGGATCTGTACAGACATCTTGAACCTTCCTTCCTCATCCCCATGACCATCACGGGGAAGCTTCCGAAAGTTCACATCTTCAATGGCAAGGTACGCTCTTCCCGCATTTTTGGTTTTTTGCCCCGGTTGCTGGCGTGGTGCCGCAATTGGCGTTGATTGGCGGCGGCTTACAGGGGCTTTTCGACGCCACGTCTCCCCGCCGTGACACCGTAGTGTGGGACCTTGGCTTGGGCTTGCTGTTTGGCAGTATTCTGTGGGCCGATAAATTCTTCCTGATCGCGTTGTATTCGAATCAGATCGACGTTGTCACCGTGTATGTGGGTTTGATCCCGGTGGTGATCGGCTTGGCCGTGTTTTTCAGCTCCCAGTACCCGTTGATCAGGCAGAATGTGGATTCGTTGATGTTGGGGATCCACCGAACGCCGCTGTCCGGGCTGCGGAAGTCCATCGATCTGACGCGCAATAATGTGGCGCGGTGTTTCGCGTTGACGCTGAGCGTGGCAGCGGTGTCTTCGCTGGGGGTGTTGCTGGTTACCGCCATGGTTGGCATGAAGCACGATGTGTTGAGCCTGCTGCTCTTTTTGGTGCCGATCCCGCTGCTGGCGTTCCACCTTGCGGTGTTCCAGTTGACGCAGTTTTATATGCACCGCGAGGCCGCCATCTATTCGGGTGCGTTTTGCCTGGCGGTCACGTTGGTGTTTGTGTTCGCGGGCGCGATCCCGGGCCTGGTGTTTGCCATGTTGGCGGCCGTGGTGTCGGCGGTGGTTGCGGTACGCAGCGCCTCGGATCGAATGAAGGATGCCCCGTTTGAGATGTTCTGGCAGAAAGCGGTGAAGTGGTGAGAAAAACCAAATATCGGTTCCCCGGCGACGATACGCCGCTGGAATTGGTCGATGTTGCCATCGTGATGGAGTCGACCTACCCGTTCCTTACGGGCGGCGTTTCCGCCGTGGTCCACGATATTATTTCCCATAATCCGGACCTGAAGTTCGGCATTATCCATATCGCATGGGATTCCAAGGCCCCCACCAAGGACCTGTACGGCGTGCCGGAGAATGTGGCGTGGGTGGATGTGCTTTACCTTTCCTTGGAGGAGCACCGGGCGGGGTTCCAAGCCGCGGTTAATGATACTGCGGGGGAGCCCAATACGGCCGCGCTGATACAGGCGTTGCGCGCCGGCATGCAGGGTAATCCGGAATTATTACGCCGCTTGTATGTGAATGCGGTGAATCCGCAGACTCGCTCGTGGCGCCTGTGGTCGGTGCTGCCGCGGCGCGACCTGATGGCGGCCGTCCTTGACGCCGCGGGCCAGGCCGACGATATCCGCCTTGATGAATTGTTTTGGATGATCCGGGATTTCTTCTCCCTGATGTACGCCCTGCTTGATCGCGTGCACCCGCCGGCCCGTGTGTACCACGCCCATACCACCGGCTATGCGAGCTTGGTGTCCGCCGCCGCCAGCCTGCAAAACAACGGCAGGTTCCTGCTTACCGAGCACAACCTGTACGTTCAGGACACGGTGAATACGCTGTTGGATCGCAGCATGAACCTGCCCATAACGCTCGATTCGCCCCGGGAGCTGTGTAGCACCACGTTCGAATGGTTTTGGACCAATTGGTGGATCCGCCTCGGCGCCTTGTTGTACCCGATGACGGATCACATCACCTACCTGTATCCGCGCGCCATCGAGGAGGCCAAGGACTTAGGCGGCGACCCCGAAAAATCGGAGATCCTGCCCAATGGCATCGTGTGGGATGATTTCGCCTACACCCGCTTCCGGCGCCAGGAGGTGATAGATAACCTGCCCGAAAAGAAGGTGTGGCGGCTGGTCAGCATCGCCCGCGTGGTGCCCATTAAGGGCATCCTTGAGCTCATCGATACGGTGGACGAATTGTGCAAACGCGGCGTGGACAATGTGGTGGTGGATGTCCTCGGCCCTACGAACCACCTGCCGGAGTATTACGAAAAGTGTCTCGAACATATTGAAAACCTGGGGCTGCAGGACAAGGTGGTGCTGCGGGGTTCCATGCGCGTCCGCGACGTCCTGCACGATTATGATGCCCTGATCCTGGCCAGCTTTAATGAGGGCCAGCCGGTGGTGGTGCTGGAGGCCATGGTCGGCGGCCTGCCGGTGATAGGCACCCGCGTTGGCGGCATGGAGCAAATGGTGCTGGACCCGCTCCTAGACCAGGAGCAACGCGTGGTGGGCCCGTGCGGCGACCTTGCGGAGCCGGGCGATGTGACGGGCCTTGCGGATATTGTGCAGCGCATCGCCTTTGATAAGGATTTGTACCTGCGCTGGCACCGCAACGCACTGTCCCGCCCGCACACCATTTTCCTGATGGAGCAGGTGATGGTGCGCTACAACGCCATTTATCGACGCCTCGGGGCTGGCACCAACGTGTCCCGCACCGCTGACCTGGGCCGCGGCGAACAGGACATTGTGATCGGGGGTTGGGAACGCCTGCCCAAGCAAGGGAAACTCCGGATGGTCGGAGGGGGTGTGCGCCGTTTCTTTGCACGCTAATCCAAAGCCCCGCCCCCGCCTTGGGTGGATCCGTTACGCCGGCCCGCTCACCGAAGAGGAAATAGCACAGGCGGCCGGAAGGTTCCGCGTGGTGATCCTGCAACCCTGGGAAAACCAGCACGCGCACCGCTTCCGTGAGGCGGACCCAGATATAACAGTATTGGCGTACAAGTGTTTGTCTTCCGTGCGGGTGTACGAGACGGGGCCGGTGTTTTCCTCCGGCATCGCCCCGGCGCAGGCCGCGCAGCTTGATTCGAACGTAGCGGTGCCCGAATGGGAGGGCTACCCCGGCCATATCCAACAAAAAGTGTGGGACCCCAAGTATCGCCGCGCCTGGGTGGACACCGTCACCGCGGAACTCGTCGCCTCCGATTTCGACGGCGTCATGGCGGACAATGACGTGTTCGATGATTATTACGGTCACGGCCTGGACATGGAGCGGGTGCGCGCTGGGCTGGACGCATTGGTTGCGGAAGCCGGGGCGTCGATAAGCAAACACGGTTTGCTGCTGGTGCCGAATATCGCCGAATCACGCGTGGAGCCGGGGCGCTGGGCGCGACACGCACGCTACGGCGGCGGCTACGAGGAATGCTGGCTCGGCTGGGGCACGGCGGGTGACGGCTGGCTGAGTGTGGCGGATTGCCTTGCGCAGGTGGCGGAGATGGACCAGGAAGGGCTGATCATCGCGCGCGTACCCGGCACCGGCGCGCCCGCAGACCCCTACCTCGAGTTTGCGCTGGCGGCGGCGTGGGTGTTTCTGCCGGAGCGGGATATCGCGGTTACGGCCACCGCGCACGATGGCTACCACGATATGCCCCTGCGCCCCGACATTGACCTCGGCAAGCCGCTTAGCGACGTCGCGTCCTTCCCCGCCGCCGGGCTATTCTCACGGCGGCTGCAGCACGGGCTCGCGGTGGTGAATCTGGGGGAGCGGGAGGCGACGTTTGGCTATCAGGGTGAGCTTGTGACACTCCCAGCACACAGCGGGCGGATTTTCCATACGCCGCCAGCTTCCGGTGAGGAATCGCTTGTGTAAATCGCATAAAAAACGCAGCACACGGGGGCTCGTGCGATGGCGAAACGTGCGGCGGAAATGCGTTGTGCGATGGGGGTGGCGCGTGGGTATTTTCGCAGGTTGAGGGTAGATAATAAGCTATATGATTGGTGGGGAGCAATGGGTTACGTTGGGTTTCAAAAGAGCGCCTGTAGGTGGGCATGAAACGGGCGTGTAGTTGTGTCAACCACACTTTAGAATTCCTTCAGGATTGCAGTGTAAAGTTCCACGGGCATATGTGCTCGCTGTGGAACACGATTCAGCACAGGGGGTTCACAGGTAGCGTCTCGCCCGCCGCGGCGAGCCTGAATAAAGAAAGGGCAGAGGTAGGACACGAGTGGCCAAGAAACGGTCTCCTAGGCAAAAAACGCGAGTTCAACCCAAGCCGCGGGTTCGCAAGAATAACCTCGTAGAGGCTCGGGCGCGTCGACTATCACGAATCCGCCATCAGACGGCGGCGTTGCACAAAACAGAGCACTATGAGGACCTGGTAGAAGAATCCGATATCCCTGAGCTGGAGCTTGCGGAGGTTCCCGCCGCGCCGGCGCCCTCCGAGGCGCCCACGGTGAGCTTCCCCGCGCCGGAAGCGCCCACGGAAAGCTTCCCCGCCGCCGCCTCGGACAAACCTGACGGCACCACGCGCAAGGCGCGCGCCGCGGCGGTGGAGGCCTCCACGGAACCCGCCCCGGGGAAATCCACATCCGCGGCGGCGCTGGATACGCCATCGGGCGCGCCCACGCGGCAATTCGCGGCCGCCAGCGCTGAAGTCGGTTTGAGTGCGGGTGGGACGGCGGTGGCCACGTTGGAGCCGCCCTCGGTTGCCCCGACGGTGGACGCCCCGCCTCCGGCACGCAAGCCGCAAGGCAAGAAACCCCGCATCCGAATTCGTCGCGTCACGGGCATTGACGGCCTGCGCGGGCTCGCCGTCCTCGTGGTGGTGATCTACCACTTCTTTGGCGATGCGATGCCGGGCGGGTTCCTGGGCGTGGACATGTTCTTTGTGCTGTCCGGGTTCCTGATTACCTCGCTGCTTGTGCGGGAGCGGGCCGTCACCGGCAGGATTGACCTGAAAGATTTTTGGCGACGCCGCGTCAGGCGCATCCTCCCAGCCGCCGTCACCGTCCTGGTCATGGTGACGGCGCTGGCCGGCATGGTTGGGGGCGATCCCGCCGTCGGCTTGGTCGCCCAGTTCTTTGGCACGCTGGCCTTTGTAAACAACTGGGTGCAGGTCGCGGAATCCGCGAGCTACTTTGCGGACTCCGGGGTGCAGATCTTTGCGCACTATTGGTCGCTGGCGGTCGAGGAGCAATTCTATGTGATCTGGCCGCTGCTCTTTGTGGCGCTGACCGCGAACCGGTTCGTGCGAAAACACATCCGGTGGTTTATCGCGGCGATGATCCTGGGAAGTTTCTGCTGGATGTTGTACCTGTACGATCCCGCTCAGGACCCCACCCGCGTCTACTACGGCACGGACACGCACTCCTTTGGCCTGCTGCTTGGCGTGATGCTCGCGCTGACCGCCACCACCACGGTGGGCAACCCCGATGGGGATAGCTGGCCGCGGGAACGCGTGCCGCTGCGCCGCACCGCCAGCTGGGTGGGCGTGATCGCCCTGATCGGCCTGATCGCCATGGTCATGCTGGTGCACGATACGCACCCATTCACCTATCGCGGCGGGCTGCTGCTGGCCTCCGTGCTTACCGCCATCGTGCTGACCACCGTGGTGCACGAGGCCGGGCCGGTGAACAAGATCATGAACCTGCGCTTTATGCGCTGGTTAGGCGAGCGCTCCTTCAGCCTGTACCTGTGGCACTGGCCCGTGATTATCCTGCTGGAGCAGCTGATCCATAACCTGGCGCTCACCGTGCCCGCGTGGCTTATCGGGCTGATCTCATTTGGTATCAGCATGCCGATCTGCCACTGGTCGTATCAGTGGATTGAAACCCCGATCCGGCGGCGCGGCTACAAAGCCATCCTGTGGGACAGCTGGAAAGCCCAGCCGATCATGCTGCGCGGCCTCACCGGTGCCGTCAGCGCGGCGATCCTGGTGGTGGCGGGCCTGGCGGTGGCCAGCTCCCCGAACGAAACCGAGCTGGAACGCGACCTGGTTACGCTCGCAGAGCAGCAGGAGGCGGCGTCGAAAGCCGCTTCCTCGTTGGTGCCTGCGGCGGAAGCGGCGGACGTGACCAAGCCAATCACCGGCCCGCAACTAATTCCTACCGGCGACCGCATTACCGCCGTCGGCGACTCCGTGATGCTGGCCAGCCTGCCCGCGCTGGAAGAACAATTCCCCGGCATCCACGTTGACGCGGCGGTATCCCGAACCATTCGCGCCGCCCCGGAAATAGTCACCGAACTGAAAAACGCCGGGGCCCTCGACCCGTTCCTTGTGCTCGGCTTTGGTACTAATGCGCACCTTAGCCAAGACCACCTGAAACAAGTCATGGAAATCGCCGGTCCAGAGCGCGTGGTGGTGCTGGTCATGCCGTACGGCGATCGCTCCTGGATCCCGAACTCGCACGAGGAAGTGAAAATCGGCGAGGAAACCTACCCGAACCTCTACGTTGCCGACTGGTGCCAGCGTGCCCGCGCCGATCACGCCCTGCTGCGCAGCGACCTGATCCACCCCTCCGATGAAGGCACCTACGCCTACGTGGACGCAATCAAATACGCGCTAGACCAGTGGGCGAACCACCGGAAGATCCCCATCGGGGAGTGCGGCGTGTAACTTCGGGGCTGGCCGTTTCAAGCGGCTGGCCCTTTTGTGCGTCTAGGTTCTAGGTTGGTGGGGAGAGCGGGGACCTTATTGCTGCGGCGGAGGCGTTAAGGACCAACCGTGGGGGATCTGCCACAAGCGATCTGCGGGACTGGTATCCAGGCAGTCCTCGGAACATGCCTTGATAAAATCTTCCCCGACCGTGCATTCGTCGCGGTGGATGACTGTCCTTGGGGGATTGTCGGCGTGAAATCTTCGGAAGCTGCAGCCCTTAAAATAGAAAAATAGTGGCGAATAATATGCGTTGAACTCTGCAAACACCCTGACGGCGGTACGTCAGCATAACTCAGCCACACATAATGGAACTTTTGGTGGCAGATTACATTATCGCCGGGCGAGGCAGATCGTACATGGGCGTTAGGTGCGGACCCCGCCGCTGCAGGACTTAAACCCGGCTATCCGCGCTAAGGCGGCGTCGGCAGCCGCCTCTCAGTAATACGGAAACTCTCGCGGGGGTGTTGAATTGAACACTAAAACCAATCGAAGCCGAGTTGTGACCTGCGATTTTTCCTAAAAATATATGCAGTAGCTTCCCGCTTGATTGGTGTGTGGGTGTGGTCGCGCTGGTGCGACTCTTGGAAAACCCTTAAACTCTCAATGTAAAAACTTATGGCTAGCCCTGGTTTGTAGCTTTTCCCTCGGAAAAGCTCGAGCGCACATCGGTTTTCCGTATGGAAGAAAACCTTAGGGCAAGTTAAAACGAAAAGGAAGCACATTGAGAACAGATCTTCGCGCCGAAGCACCGTTTGGCGTGGCTCATCTACTGCGCTACCTCATAGCGTTCGCGGCGGCACTCGCGCTGGTCGCGGGACTATTCACCGTGCCGCCAGCGCACGCGCAGGAAGCACCAGACGCAGAGAAGACCACCGCCGCAACTACCGCCGAGCCCACTGAAGAATCCACCGCAGAACCCACTAAGGAAAAGCCGGCCGATAAGAAGCCGCTGGGGGATGCTGCGGAGGATGCGCTCCCAGCGGAGGACGCAGCTCCCATCCAGCCCGCGGAACGGGCCGTTGTGGAGGCCGCTAGCCCCGTAGTTATCTCCGACATCCAGGTGATCAATGATCGCCGGGAGCACAGCCAGGACGAGACGCTGATTCAATGGCAGCACACCACCGTGAAGTGGAAGTGGGAGGCCACCGGCCCGATCGTTGAGGGCCAGACGTTTGAGCTGGAGTTTCCAACGCAGCTCCGCCTTTACCACGATGAGACGTTCACCTTGACCGCGCTCGACGATCCTCCGGGGATGCCGAACAAGGACAATGGCACCTGTGTGGCCACCGCCGCTTCGCCGAGCAAGGTTGTGTGCACCTTTGGCAAGAGGTTTGTGAATAAGGATGACGTCAAGGGTGAAGCGTCGCTCGCGGCCCAAGCCTATGAAGCGTGGGATCAAGAGGGCGTGGATTTCCGGGTGAACGGGTCCGAGGTGAAGCGTGTGCGGCTGCCCGGCCCGAAGGGCACCATTATTGGGCAGCTCGACGAGGCCCCCAAGTATCCCGTGAAGTGGGGCTGGTACAACGATGATCAGAAGACTATTAGCTGGCGTATCCACGTCCCGGGCACCGAAGCCGCCAAACTCGGCGACAAGCCCATGGTCATTGACGACGCCCTGACTGGCCACGCCCACAAGTACATTGAGGGTACGCTGGTGGCCGGCGAATACGGCATTATCGGCACCATTGATAATGACACTGACCTGCGCACTCGTGAGCCCGAGGTTGTATTGGACTCCAAGGTAGAGGTCAATGGGGCTCAGGCTAAGGTCACCATCACCGCCCCGGCGGGTGGTTGGAAGGCCGAAAAGTACTATGTGATCAATTACAAGACCGTTACCGCCGACGGCCAACCTGCGCCTTTCGAAGCCGAGACCAAGAACAAGGCGGATATCGGTGGCATTAAGCTGCTCGAGCGCGGGGTGAAGCGCTCCCAGTCCGGCAAGGGCACCATCGAGGGCGTGGATCGTCGCTCCGTGGAGGTGCACAAGAAGCTCGCCGCCGATTCCGCGCCGGTTCCCGCAGGCACCGTCTTTTCCGTCTTGGCCGAATACAAGGTCAATGGCAAGGACACCAAGGAATACCTCGAGGTTCCGCTGGACGGCAGCGCGAAGGGCAAGCAGGAGCTTCCCAAGGGCACCAAGGTTGTGCTGAGCGAGCCTAGCTTCCCAACCGTGGCTGGCTTGACCTTTGAAAAGCCGGTGTTCGCCCCGCTGAACCCGAACGACCCGAACGTAAAGATCCTTGACGACGGCGCAAAGGCCGAGGTCAACGTGGTCAATAGCGAGAACGTTCAGGTTGTGGTGACCAACAAGGCCGTGACCGATAAGGCATCCTTCTCCGTGGCCAAGAACATCGCCGGCTTGACCGACGAACTGGCCGATCACGCGCGCACCAAGCAATACACCTTCGACTACAAGTGCGGCACCGAAGAAGATGGCGTTGGGACCATTACCGTCAAGGGCGATGGGGCACCGGTCGCCGTGGGCAAATCCTTCCCCGTGGGCACCGAGTGCACCATCACCGAGGATGTGGAAACCGCGAAGATTGACGGCGTTGACCTCAACACCGAAAAGAGCACGCTGAAGCAAACCCTGAAGCTCGGCCCCGATGCCGGCGCGGTGGTGCAATTTACCTTCACCAACGCCTACGAGGATGGCGGGATCTCGCCGCGTCCCCGCGATGTGCCGTGGTGGTTGCTGCTCGTGCCGTTCGCACTCGGTAGCCTCGGCGCAGGTTCTTCCAATACCGGTTCCTCGCAATCCGGCGGCACCAACAACAAGCCCGCCGATAATGCGACCAATCAGACCGCTCAGGGAGGCGACCAGGGCAAGACCACCCCTGCCGCTTCCGACGCAAAGCAGCAGAACCGCACGCTGGCTAATACCGGTGCGTCCGTGCTGGGCATCGCCATCATCGCCTTGCTGGCAGTGGCGGCTGGCGTGTTCCTGATTCGCCGCGGACGCAAGCAGAGCTAACCGCTCTCACGGCTCGCAACCTCCAGATCATCACCATGCGCGGGGGTTGCGGGCAACGTCGGGGGTGTCGCGGCGTCGATAAGCAGCATGCACGTACCTTGCCATTGAAGATGTGAACTTTCGGAAGCTTCCCCGTGATGGTCATGGGGATGAGGAAGGAAGGTTCAAGATGTCTGTACAGATCCCTCCGGTAGATCCGGACCGGACGTTTACTGCGGAGCAGCGCCGGGAGATCGTGTTGGCCCATGCGGAGACCAAGCATGGTCTGAAGGGAGAGTTCCTCCGGGCGGCCGGGGTGACGCCGAGGCAGTTGTATTTGTGGCGGCGGCAGCTTGCGGCGGGCACGCTCGACATCGGGTTAACACCGCGAGAAAATATTCCTATGAGTGATGAAAATATCGTGGAGTTTTCTCGGCTGACACAGCGCAATCAGGAGTTGGAGGCGCTTAACGCCGAGCTGGGGGCGGAGCGTGCGAAGCTGGAGACCGAGCGCGCGAAGTGGGAGACTGCGCGCGCGAAGTGGGAAACACGTCACGCCAAATTGGAGGCGCGGATCGCTGAATTGGAAAAGGTGGTTGCGGATAAGGATGCTGCCACCACTGCGCATGCCAAGGCGGTGGAGGCGATGGGAAAAGCTATCGCCGCCATGCAAAAATATACCGATCGTTGATGCGTGGTGGCCGGAAACTTTCCCCAGAGCAGCAAGCCGATTTCGATGAGTTCGTTAAGCTTGAAGACCATATTTTAGAGTTGCTTGCGGCGGCTGGCTATACCCAAAACGCGGCATTGAAGCTGCTTGGGCTTGCGAAAACAACCCTGTATTACCGGCGGCATCCGCGGCCGAAGAAACCACCACAACACCCAAAGGCCGCGCCGCCGAAAACGATTAGCGCCCCGGAGCGTCAACGTATCGCCGCATTGCTTCGCGACGGTCGTGAGCAGGGATTATCGGTCTATAAAATCTTTTTCAGCCATGTCGATTCCGAGGAGCCCTTGCTCGGCTCATTGCGGACGTTTTACCGCGTGAACAATGAAATCAAAACGGTGCCAGCACCGCTGCGCCACGGCGCGCCACGGGCGCCGCAACCACCACGAATAGTGACCGCGACACGGCCCGGCGAAGTCCTGTGCTGGGATATCACCTGGCTCCCCGGATCCTTTATGACCAAGGGATTTCACCTCTACACCGTGCTGGACTTGCACTCCCGTAAAATCGTCGGCCACACCGTACAACTGCGCCAAGACAAACACATCGCCACCGACCTCATCGCCCAAGTCATCGCCGCCGAGCAGCTCAACCACGCCAAGGTCCGAGTCCTGCACACCGACAACGGTGCTGTCATGACCTCCACCCAAATGCGCCAAATGCTCGACGCCAACGGCGTAGAACTCTCACTCATCCGCCCCGGAGTATCCAACGACAACCCTTTCGAAGAATCCTCCCACCGCACACTCAAACACCACCGCTACGCCTTAACCAGCTACCCCAATATCAAGGCCGCCGCCAACACCATGGCCTCCATCATCGACGCCTACAACAACCACGACCCACACAGCGGCCTCGCCGGATTCACCCCACAACAGGTCTACACCGGCGAATGGAAACCACTACTCAAACACCGCAAAGCAAAGGAAGAAATCTACTACAACACCTACCCCCAACGACGCCCACCACGATCCATGTTCCAACCACCACCAGCCACCGTCGGCATCAAAATCGGAACACCACCACCAACCCCACAAAACCAAGTACAATAAAACCAAGAACAATCAAAGAAGTTCACAACTCAATGGCACGCGGCGGCAACCTATATCGGTTGTGTGCTGTTGATGTTTTTTACACAAAAATTGGGATTCCGGTGTAAAAAATATCGCGGCGGGCTCGCTGGGCGGCTCGAAACGATGAAAATTACACAGAAATCGCGATTCGTGTGTAAAAAATATCAGTAGACAACGTTCAACTGTGCGCAATCTTCTGACCCTCGGGGTGCGGATCTAGCTCGGGCGACGTTAAGTCACGTATTCCGGCCATGTCCCAATATGGGTAAGCGAATTCAACGCCTCAGCGGGGCTCCTACGGCGCCTCCAAAAACCTCGGCCCGCTAGCCGCACCAATGCCCGCGGCCCCGCAGCACCCTTTATCGCAACATACCTATAGGTTTTTCGCGCCCGCTTATGCGTTTATTGCTCACACTTGGGGGCGGCGCCTCGTGCGCGTGCGGGCGGTAGGCATAATAGACGGCATGACTCGACTTTTTGGAACTGATGGTGTGCGCGGATTGGCTAATAAAAGGCTGACCGCTCCGTTGGCCTTGCGGTTGGGTGCTGCGGCAGCTCACGTGCTTACAAGCGAAAACCGAACCTCTAAGCGGCGGCCCGTTGCGATCGTTGGCCGCGATCCTCGCGTGTCCGGTGAGATGCTTGCCGCAGCCCTAGCCGCTGGCATGGCGAGCCAGGGTGTTGACGTCCTTCGGGTCGGCGTCCTGCCCACCCCCGCCGTCGCGTTCCTCACCGATGATTATGGTGCGGATATGGGCGTGATGATTTCCGCCAGCCATAACCCGATGCCCGATAATGGCATTAAGTTCTTTGCGGCGGGCGGGCACAAACTCGCCGATGAAGTTGAGGATGAGATTGAGGCGGCGATGGATCAGCTGCCGGAGGAGGGCCCGACCGGCCACGGCATTGGCCGCGTGTTGGAGGAATCCACGGACGCCACGGAGCGCTACCTGCAGCACCTTTCGAAGTCGATTCCCCACACGCTCCACGGCATTAAGGTGGTTGTGGACTGTGCAAATGGCGCAGCCTCGGAGGTCGCCCCGCTGGCGTACGGTGCCGCCGGGGCCGAGGTGATCCCGATCCATAACAGCCCGAATTCCTATAACATCAACGATCATTGCGGGTCCACGCATATTGAGCAGGTGCAAAAGGCCGTGGTGAAGCACGGCGCCGATATCGGTCTTGCCCACGATGGTGACGCGGACCGTTGCTTGGCTGTGGACGCCGACGGCAATATCGTCGACGGCGACCAGATCATGGCGATCCTTGCCCTAGCGATGAAGGAAAACGGTGAGCTGCGCAAAAATACGCTGGTGGCCACCGTGATGTCCAACCTGGGCCTGAAGCTGGCGATGGAGGGGGCCGGGATTACCCTGCGTACCACCGCTGTCGGTGACCGTTATGTGCTCGCCGATTTGAACGCCGGCGGGTTTAGCCTTGGCGGCGAGCAGTCCGGGCATATCGTGCTGCCGGATTACGGCACTACCGGCGATGGTGTGCTTACCGGGTTGGCGTTGATGGCGCGCATGGCCGAGTCCCGGCAGAGCTTGAAGGAGCTGGCCACCGTGATGACGGTACTGCCGCAGGTGCTTATCAACGTCCCGGTGGCGAACAAGGCTGTTATAGTCAATCACCCCAATGTGCGCGGCGCCATCGAGTCGGCGGAGGCGGAACTTGGCGATACCGGCCGTATTCTGCTGCGCGCATCCGGAACGGAGGAGCTGTTCCGCGTGATGGTGGAAGCCCCCACGGAGGAAACCGCCCGCCGGGTCGCAGGCCGTCTCGCGGCCGTGGTTGCCGAGGTGTAGCCAGGCCCGATCGGGGGTAGTGGGCGGCGTGGGTTGGGAACCTGTGGGGTGGTCCGCAACGTCTAAGGGGAAACGACTTGATTGCGGAACAAGGGGTTTGCGGTGGCAGGTTTCTCATTTGACGCAGACGCGGCGGGCACGCAGCTAGACCGCCTGATCGGAGAGTATGAGGATCGCCAGCGCGCCTACCAATCCACTTCGCCGAGCTTTCCGCAGCGCGCCACCGGCCAGGGCTTTGGCGGGCATGGGCAGCGCATCGCGGAAATGTTGCAATCCGTCCACGAGGCGGGCCGGGAGCGCGCCGGGGCGCTCGCGGAGGGCTGCAGGTTCGCCCGCCAGGTGGTCGCTGAGCTGCAGGAAACGGATATTGATTTTGGCACGAGCCTTAAGGGGCTGCGGTGACGGCCATGGCGAACACTGCCGAATTGATCGGGGGCTATTCCGCGGCCGTTGATGATCTGCATGCTGCGGCCCGGGGCTTTTGGGCCGGTCCCGCGCTGAGTCCTACCGTATTGGCCAGCGCTGCCGCCACCGTCGATGGTGCGGATCCGGAAGCGTTGATAGCGCATGCTCAGCTCGCCGCCGGAGACCAACTGGCAATGGATGATTCCGATGGTGCGTTCGAAGAGCTGGGGGATGTCGCCGACGGTGTGCTCCGTGAGGCATTGCAAATCCTGTCCTGTGACCTGCAGGAGTACCACCAGGCAAGCAAGAACGTGGAGCGGCAGGCCACCGAATGCGCCGCCGCCATCCACACCATTGCGGAGGATTCCGGGCAAACCTTGCTTGCCATGTGCGAGGAATTGCAACGCCTGATCGCGGTCCTCTGCGCTCAGCTGCACACCCTGGACCCCCAAGATCACGCCGCCGCGTTTCGCGCTTGCATCGATGCCGCCGCCGATCTGATCGATCGTTCCGGCACCCTGATCCTTGGGGTGTGCCAAGACCGCGATGAGGCCCTGGGGCAGTGCTACGACACCCTCCTTGGAATCGGGAGCGAAGTGACAAACCAGCCCCCGCCCACCCTGCCGTTTTCACTCGCGCAACCGCTGATGGGAGTGATGAATATCGGAGTGGCGCTAGCGGGCATCGCCCAAGCAATCCAGGAGGGCGCGCTCGCTACCGAACCCGAACCGGAACCGGAGCCGCAAATTGTTTCGGAACCAGCACCACAACCGCCGGAACCAGCACCAGAACCAGAACCAGAACCAGCGCCGCCCGCACAGACGGTGCCCGCGGCTGAGGTGGAGTCTGGGGGAGGCGGGGCGTCGACAAGCGGGGGAGCCAGGAAAGCAGGTGCGTGGTGAGTGGCAGCCCGGAATTCGCCGAATTTATAGAACAATTCCGCGCACGCGCGGCGCGACGCCTCATGGAATTCGAGGCCGAAATGGAAAAAACCCGCGCCACAACGACGCGGGCCATGCAACCCCCGCGGCAAGAACCCGTGGCCCAAGGGGCGCCGCTGCGCACCGGCCCCGTGCAGAGCGTGCTGCGCAGAAGGCGGCTATAAAACTATGCGGAAAGGAAACCCGCAAGCGGGGAGGCCGAAGACACCTCCGCCATATTTGTCACGTGCTTCGCGTGCACCTCCAATGCGGAGAACGGCGCGTACTTCTTATCGCCCGCCAGGCGGTGCAGCAAGAACCCGGTGATCAAGCCGCGCGCCGTTTCCTGGGCCGAGAACTCCGGCCAGCCGAGGCCCGCCACCGCCTTGAGCAGCACAGCCTCCGAAAATCCGTGCTGAGAACCGTTTGTGATGCTGCGGTACACCACCGGGCCCTTCCAGGCTTTGGCGAGGGCGATGGCATTGCCGCTGGTAAATACTGATTCCTTGCCGGAATCGATAATCAGCCCCGGGATATCCACATTGTGGGCCGCGGACTCCGAAGACGGGCTCGTCATCGCCGGGTACAGCGCGACCACTGCGCGCGTTTTTGGACGCCCCGCCGCCGCCAACACCGCGCAACCCGCGCCCATGCCGTGCCCGACGAAACCCAATTTGCCGGGGGAAACGGTGATCTTCCCATTGCCTAATTTCACGCCGGCGGCGATCTGCAATGCCGACTCTAAATCCGCCGAAAAGCCGCGATGGTTCGGGGCGATACCCTGCTCCGTATTCGGCGCGGCAACGACAAAACCCCAGCTAGCAAGGTGTTTTAGGGTATTGTGATAACGGGAAACATCCGTCATCCAATCATGCCCAAACGCCACGGCTGGCAACCCCGAACCCTCGGCGGGTGTGTACACTTTGCCTGGCAGGCCGGCGAATTCAAGGTCACCAACCAGGACACGATGGGGACCACGCTTACTTAGCTTAGGAAGTTGCTTCTTTAGATTCTCAGCCACATGCCTAAGAATAGTTCAACTGCGGCCCCCGCGGGAGACGTACGCAAACCCGTGACCAGCTTGTTAAACAATGCGGGGAGGGCGGGGGCTAATCCGGAAAGAAACGCAGGATAACGGCGGTCAATGTTGTGTGCAACGTGGGCTGGCGGGGGCGTCGATAAGCATCTTTCGGCGGCGAACCCCGGCTACTCAGCAACAATAAGGGGTAACGATGAGCAATTCCTTGAATCTTAGCTGCTTTGCATTATTCTGTGGGCCATGTGTGGAATCGTTGGATACGTTGGTGGCCGCAACGGCCTACAAATCGGACTGGACGCGCTACGCCGCATGGAATACCGCGGATATGACTCCGCAGGCATCGCGGTCGCGGACGGCGCAGGCCACCTCAACGTAGTGAAACGCGCCGGGAAACTCGCCAACCTTGAGGACCGCATCGCGGAAATCGGCGCGGACACATTGCAAGGCCACACCGCGATCGGGCACACCCGGTGGGCGACGCACGGGCGACCCACCGACTCAAACGCCCACCCCCATCTGTCCTTCGATGGCAAGGTGAGCGTGGTGCACAACGGCATTATTGAGAATTTCGCGCCGCTGCGGGAACGCCTCACGCGCGCCGGGGTAGAACTGCAGAGCGAAACGGACTCCGAGGTGGCGGCGCACCTGGTGGCCTTGGCGTATGCGGAAGGGGACAGCGCCGGGGACTTCCAGGCCAGCGTGTTGGCCGTGCTGAACCAGCTAGAAGGCGCCTTTACGCTGCTGTTCCTGCACGCCGATCACCCCGATAAAATCATCGCCGCGCGGCGCTCCACCCCCCTGATGGTGGGCGTGGGGGAGGGGGAAATGTTCCTCGGTTCCGACGTCGCGGCCTTTATCGAATACACCCGGGACGCCGTTGAGCTGGACCAGGACAACGTGGTGATCATCACGGCGGATGGCTACCAGCTATTGGATTTCCAGGGCAATGCGGCGGAAGGCAAGCCGTTTGTGATCGATTGGGACCTCGCCGCCGCGGAGAAGGCCGGGTATGACTCCTTTATGATGAAGGAGATCCACGAGCAGCCCGCCGCCGTACGCGATACGCTCGCCGGGCACCTGGTGAATGGTCGAATCGTGCTGGACGAGCAAAACCTTTCGAACGCGGATTTGAAGGCCGTGAACAAGATCTTTGTGGTGGCGTGCGGATCCGCGTACCACTCCGGGTTGCTGGCGAAGTACGCCATCGAACACTGGGTGCGCATTCCCGTGGAAATCGAGGTGGCCTCCGAGTTCCGCTACCGCGACCCGGTGTTGGACTCCCGCACGCTGGTGGTGGCAGTTTCCCAGTCCGGGGAGACTGCCGACACCCTCGAGGCCGTGCGCCACGCCAAGCTGCAGGGTGCGAAAGTGCTTGCGGTATGCAATACGAACGGTTCCCAGATTCCCCGGGAGTCCGACGCCGTGCTGTACACCCACGCCGGGCCCGAAATCGGCGTGGCTTCCACGAAGGCCTTCCTCGCACAGGTGGCCGCGAACTACATCGTGGGCCTGGCATTGGCGCAGGCGAAGGGCACGAAATACCCGGATGAGATCGCCGATATTTGGGCGGACCTGGAGGCTATCCCCGCCAAGATCGACGCCCTGCTGAGCTGCGAGGAGCAGGCCCGGCAGATCGCCGAAACCCTCGGCCCGATACCAACAATGCTATTCTTGGGGCGCGGTGTTGGCTATCCCGTAGCGTTGGAGGGTGCGTTGAAGCTCAAAGAGTTGGCGTATATCCACGCCGAGGGTTTCCCGGCCGGCGAGCTGAAACACGGCCCGATCGCCTTGATTGAGGACGATCTTCCGGTGGTCGTTGTGGTGCCTAGCCCGCGTGGCGTTAAGGTGCTGCACTCCAAGATTGTGTCCAACATTCAGGAGATTCGGGCGCGCGGGGCGAAAACCATCGTGATCGCGGAGGAAGGCGATACCGCCGTTGAGCCTTACGCGAACTGGCTGATTCGCATTCCGGAATCCTCGTCGATTATGCAGCCGCTGCTCGCTACCGTGCCATTGCAGTTCCTTGCTGCGTTTATTGCGCGCGAATGCGGCAACGACGATATTGACAAACCACGTAACCTTGCGAAGTCAGTTACAGTGGAGTAACGCTTTTCGACGCCCAGCCCCCTGCACCCCGGTGCGGGGGGTTTCGCGTTTGCGGGGGTAAAGCCAATATCGTGAGTGCATCGTTAGTGCGCCAAATTTGATAAGGGTGGTGGGGTACGAAAACTCGCCTACGCGGAAGGAAAACTCTAGTGGCTGTGGTCATGGCAATGCTGCTCCAACACGAAGCTGACCTGGGGGTTAACGAGGAAGAACTGAAAATCCAACTGGCTGAGGACTGGCCGGATTTTGACGTCTCCCAGCTGACCCGCACCGAATCCGAAACCGGCGTGCTCGCGTTCACCTATGGCACCTACGTGATCATGGTGAGTTCGGTGCAGCGCCCCATGCAGGAACTCAATCACATCAGCGAACTCTGCGCCGCGAGCCGCCTCTGGCCGGACGAAGTTGCGTTCGATACCGACTATCAGGCGCACACCCTAGTCAGCGTCGCAGGGGTGGGGGAAGGCAACGAGATGGAAGCATCCGCCATTCTCACCCGCGTCATCGCATCGCTTATCGCGATCGCCCCGCACGGTTTCGCAGTGTTCTGGGAAGGCGCCCAACACCTCGCATACCCCGGCTTTGTCCGCGAAATCGCCCTGCAGGAACTTCCGCGGCCGTTGCCCGCCATCTGGGTCTCCTACAACATTGGCCCCGGGCCTAACGGCAAGATCGCCGCCCTGACCGTGGGCCTGGAACGGCTTGGGTTGATGGATGTGGAGCTGCCCGAAGTCAACGAACCCGGCCGCGAAACCCTGGAAACGCTGATCCGGATGGCGGGCTACTTGATGGAAAACGGCCTGGTGATCAAGGATGGTGATTCCATCGGTGGCTTCGGGCCGGACAGTATCACCGCTGTGTACGGGCCGTCGATGATTTCGGCGGATAAGACCGTGATCCAATTGCATAGGCAGCCGACCGCGTAGCGTCCGTGCACGGCGGGCGACGTAAACCCCAGCCAACGAGGGATAACGCCGATCGCAGATGTTAGGCTTGCTACAACTATGAGCTCTGAATCGGAATACCAGCCTCCCGTCCTCACCGTTGACCTTGTCGCCTTCCGTGTCTACGACGCGCATCTGGAGGTCCTGCTGCTCAAACGTGCGGCCGAACCCTTCAAAGGCGAATGGGCGTTGCCCGGCGGCTACAACGCTAAGGGTGAGACCACCATTGAGGCTCTTACGCGCGTCGCCCAGCAAAAGGTCGGTCTTGATCTGGACTCGGACCTCGGTTTTCTGGAGCAGCTATACACATTCGACACCGTGGCCCGCGACCCGCGCGGCCACGCCGTGTCCGTGGTCTACCTCGGCTGCGGATACGAATTCAACCTTCAAGACGGGGACAACGTCCATCAATTCTGGCGCGTTGATGAACTCCCGAGCTTGGCGTTCGACCACGCCGACATTATCCGCTATGCGCGCGACCGGCTGAACTCCAAAATGTCCTATAGCAATGCCGTCGCCGGCCTACTACCTGAATCGTTTACGCTGTCCCATTTGCAAACCGCCTACGAGGCCGTGCGCGCCCGCCGGCTGGATAAACGCAATTTCCGGAAGAAATTCCTAAGCCTTAACGTTATCCACGAAACCGGCGGGGTCTGGCGCGAGGGAGCGCACCGCCCGGCGAAGCTTTACGCCTTTAATTCCAAAAAGCTCCAGAACTTCAACGTGCCGTTTTAGCGCAAGCCGGGCTAACTGCGGTCCGGCTGCAGGGAATCGGCGATTCCCCAGAGCTCGCCGCCGGCCTCCACCTCGGTGAATTCGAATTCCTTTGGCAGGGAGTGCAGGAATTCGCCCCTGTGCGCCTTGGCATCGAGCTGGGTGAGAAACCGCGCGAGGTCATTGTTTACGATCTCGCCCGGTGCGTGGGCGGGGTGGCCGTAGGAATCGGCGAAATATTGCGGGTTGGATAACCAAAAGAGCATGCGGGCGGTGCGGATATCGCAAAACGGGCTGTTGATGATCTGCTCGAGCGCCCAAAACCCGTCGTCGAAGTTGTAGTCCTTGGCTAAGTAGTGCAATTCCTCCGGATTGGTGATCGCCGCGAGTTCGGCCTTGATTTCCTCCTGGTATTCGTCGAACCCGAGCTGCCGCTGGCGCAAATGCGCCGCAAAGAGAACCCGGCAGGATGGTTCCTCGCTGTTTTCGCTGATATCGCAGTCTTCGAGTTCCTCATGAAAGTCCTCGTCGTCGAGGTCTACGTAGTAGGCGTCCCCGGCGAGGCAGGCGCGCATGTGCAGTAGGTCCAGTTCATAACTACGAGTCTCTGTGATCATCGTTATCCCTTGATCGACATGGGCGTTGGTGTGGCGTCAGTGACCTCATTGTAGGTGGTGTGTTCTGGCGTGAGATGAACCCGAAATTATATTGTCCGACGCCCATCGCGGCACTTCGCGGTGCATTAAGCAATGGCCATGAATTGACTTTTGCTGAAGCCCGCATAGAAACAATGAAAGAGGGGATTTATAAGCCCCTAAAATTACATTGAACTATGCCGAGATAGTTTGCCCACATGCCGCCCCATTGGTGTGTGATCTTCCCCAAAGCACGCCCTTTACCAGCGCGTTTCTCCATGTGAAAATAAGTTCAGTGTACGCCGAGTTCCGCGTATATGCCGCCTCAACATTGCGCAAATTTGGCACGCCGAAGACCTAAATGATCGCCTACTTTGTGCCCTTGGAAACTATGATGCATTGCTATGGAGCCGTTGTTTCCCGCAGAACTGGTAGACCCGCTTTTAAAGGAAAGCTTTGCCCAAAATGGGGTTGGGGTTCTGGATCGCGGCAAAAAGGTCACCGGGCAACTCATCCCCATTGAGCGCAGAATTGCCGATGTCGTAGTGGCCGCAATGAGCGGCGGCAGACACGTGCTCTATCCCCGCCGCGTGCTCCTCGTGGCGGGCTCCGGCTGGCGCGGCAGCGTCGGCTTGATCAGCGCCGTGGAGCTCTTGGGCCGCGGCGTTGCCGTCGAGGTGTTTTTCGCGGCGGGCGCTTCAAGGCAATTACGCAGCCGGGAATTTCAGCGCTACATTGACGCTGGCGGCAAGGTGTTTAACTGGCTGGAGGCCTTTGACACCGACTTTATCGGCGCCGAATTCGACCTCGCCGTGAACGCGCTGGACCTCGGCGATGAGTTCGAATACCACACGGTGTTGTCGCTCCCCACCGTGGCCATCGGGGTGCCTACCGCGCAGTGGAAGGCGGAGTGCTCGGTGGCCATCGGATGGGCCACCGTGGAGCACATGCAATTCGGCGGCCGCGTGTTTATCGCTCAAGTACCCGTGGAAAGCCCGGGCCGTTCGGAGACGTACGGGGTGCGCGTGGCCCGCCGCGATGCCGCGTATTTGGGCATTGAAGGGGTCAAGGAGCTGCGGGAACCCCGCCTGCAATTCATTTCGCGCAATCGTGTTTCGGTGTTTCCGTCCCGCATTGGGATCGTCGGCGGGACGCCGCATCGCTCGGCCGCGCATGTGCTTCCGGCGTTGGCGGCGCAGCGCTTCGCGGGCGCGGAGGTAAGCATTGTGGGCCATGTAAAGGAGTCGCCGACCGGGATTCCGGAGGCGCAGGTTGTCGGCACATTAGAACAGATTCGCGGCTCCGGCCCCGATTGTTGGGTGATTGTCGACGGCGCGAGCCCCGCCCAAGTCGCGGAAGTGAAACGTAGCGGGGCGTCCTGGTGGGACGGGCGTGGCGACCGCATAATCAGCCCAGACTTCCAGGTATTTCCCGGCGCCATCACCACCATTCGCAGCGCGGACCAAACCATCGTGGTGGATACCGAATTGCAGCGGGTGCTCGGCCCAGGGGCACAGGATGTCCTGCTGGGGCTGCTCGCCGTGAACGACAATCCGGTGTTGGCGGTCCAGGCATGGGCGGAGGCCGTTGCTGCGGTGGGTGAGCCTTGGCGCTTTGTCTCCGGGAGCCGCGTCGTCGATAAGCTATAGGTGCGTTTGCAGGCGATCGAAGGCCATGTTGATAAAGCGGCGGTGCCCGGCGGAAGGGGCGGCGGACAGGCACAGCAGGCGAACCGCGCGATTATTGGCAAGGCGGCGGGCGTTTTCCAGCGTCGACTGCGGCGGATCGCCATAACTTTCGAGGATGGCAAATAGCCTGTCCACGAGCTTCTCGCACACCTGTTCGGTGAGGATGCCGCCGGTGGGGTCCGCGAACTCCACGTAAAAATCCGCGATCTCCTGGTGGTCGACGCGGGAAATGTAATAGGAAAAATCATCGTCGATAAACCCGCGCTGGGCGGCGAGCTCCACCAGCATCCGCTCCCGGTTAAACAATTGCAGCGCCTTTGTGGAACCGGAAGCGCGAATGCGGGCCACGATCTCGTCATAGCTCGCGGCCAGCGGATCCGGCAAAAACGACTGCTTGCCCGCCGCCACCTGCTCCCGGAGCGCCAACAACCGCTGGCGCTGCGCCTCCAGGGAACTGATATGGCTGTTTAAGGAGTCAATCGCATCATCCAACGCGCCGACATCGTCGGCTGGGATCTCCCGCGGGGCCTCCTGCAAATGGCGCGGAACCTGCGCGAGCGGGATGCCCGCCGTGGTCAATGTGCGGATGCGCACCAGCAGCGCGACATCCTCAAAGCTGTAACTCCGCCACGCGCCGCGCTGCGGCGGTATCGGCAGCAGGCCGATCTGATGATAATGGCGGATCGTGCGCACCGATACGCCCGCGATCTCCGCCACGGTAGAAACCCTCATGCCACCATTGTGGGGTGTGACGCAGGGTCACAGTCAAGGGTTACAGTTTTAGGGTTTAGGGGCGGTGTGTTGTCGCCCGGCCAATCGGCGGTGAGGGCCGTAATGTTACTGAGCGATTGGCCTCAGTCCCGCACCTTTGGCGCTTGTGTCACAATGCGTGAAGGCTGTACAAAAACGGTGTAGCATCTGAGAAGCGCGCTTTCAATACTCACTCATAACGGGAAGGGGAACGAGATTAAAGCTTGGTATAAAGCATCACGATCTTGCATGGTCGAATGCGAAAAGATCAGCAACAAGGAGCTGATCACAGCCATTGCCTCCGGCAAAGTGACTGAGCTTATCCCGCCAGAGCAGTTTAATGTTCTGGAGCGGAAGAAACAGTGCAGCAGAATCGTCAATTTTCTTATGGCAGCCCTCTACGCGGTAGTTTTTGAGGGCTTGCTGGTCCTAGTTATTGGAACCCCATTGTATTTCTTGTGGGGAGTCGAGCGCCCCGAATTCTGGGTGCTCGGATATTTCGCCCTTGTGTTCGTTTTGTACCTGTCAAACCAGTGGGGCGGCACTTCGCAATACAATAAGAATGTTCGGTTGTATGCGAAGTTCTATGAGCGGTTCCGTAATGCCGCCCGCGCCGCCAGCCAGCCCGCCAATGTTGGCGAGGCCGTCCAGGCCGATGTTCCGGTTCGCAATACCGACCGCGCGGCGTAGCCCAAGCTTGTAACCGAAGACCCCAGTGAGCGCATGCCGCCGCTGGGGTTTTTCATGAGCAGTGCAGGTCGCGGCGTCGATAAGCGATGGCGCCTACGAGCGCGCAGCCGAAGCCGATGCACACAAGCGTCACCGCCGCAAACGTATGTTCGTGCGCTGGCCAGGCGAACAGGGAGGCGTCTAGGAGCCAGGAGGGGAAATCCATAAGCTCGCCGAAAAAGGTAATAAAGCCGGACGCCGCAACCGGTACCCACGCTAGTGCTGACCAGCGCAAAGAGCAGCCCGTACACAGCGTGGCAAACCCGGCGGCCGCGACGGCTGGGGGCGATTGGTCGAGGATTGCTTGCCATGCGGCTTCGAACACCTCTGCGTCGGTGGAGGCGTCGGCAACAATGGCGGAAAGGGGAGCGATAATGGCGACGATGCACAGTGTGACCGCCACCGCCGTGCCGAAATCGCTAAGCAGCGGGCGATGGCGCGGATTCCCATTAACCACCTCTTGCGTGACGACGCCGCTCCGCTCATCGCGCGCCGTAGCCAACGCGAGCTGCACCGCGGCGCAGGCAATCAGGATGCCCACGGGTGTGGCGATAAAGCGCAAATAGCTCGCCTCGGTCTCGGCATCGCCGGTGATGGATTGCATAAGTGCGGCGGTATTTGGGGACCCTTCAAGCAGGGAATTCATCTCGCCGGTGAGTGCGAATAGCGCGAGGGTGATGGCGGCGACGGCTACGAACCAATTTGCGATGACGCTGCGCTGGTTTCGCACGCGGAACAGGTACGGGGTGCGGAGCGTCCAGGTGGCATGGAGATCGCGCGGAACCAACAGCGGCGCGTAGCAGACCAGCGTAATCCCGAGCGCGGCGGCGAGCGGCCAGGCGTCGTTAAGTTCGAACGGTTTGACTAGGTCGCGCCAAGCGAGCGGGGAGCCCCAGCGCAGGCGGGGGAAATCCCACACGTCCGCAATCACGCGGAGGAAAAACGCCGCAGCCAGGGCAATCAACGCCGCGCTGCGCGCCTGGCGGGCGGTCTGGGACCATTGCGCGCACAGCATGCCGATGCCGCCGAAACACCCCGTGGCCAGCGTCACCGTCTTGCCGAGCAGCAGGCAACCATAGAAATCGAAACCCTCCAGGTGAAGGTTCTGCGCATACAACGCGCACGTGCTGGCCGCGCCCAAGAGGCAACACGTGAGCAATACCGTGGCCGCCGCCGCCAGGTTCGGGGTCGCCCGGCCCATGCCCGTCACGCGCACCAACTCGAGGATCCCGTCTTCTTCGGCGGCGCGCGTGAGGCGGATGGCAAGGAGCAGGGACATGATGCAGCCCAGGAGGATCACCCACATCCCGGTCTCCCACATGGTGAAACTGGGGATGGTGAGCGGGTCCGGGACCACGCCGTACAGCACCCGCAGGCCGAGCTGGCCGCGCATCGGATCGGCGAGGCGTTTCAGCTCCTCGGCGTTCGGGTACGTGTCGTGGTACGCGTGCGGAACCACCGCAATCAGGGCGGTCAGCGGTACAATCCACGCGGCGAGGAACCAGCGGGTGGAACGGAAATTACAGCGGATAAGCTCGAACATAATGCGATTATCTGGTGTGACGTAGCGTCGCAATCAAGGGTTGGTGGCGCAGCGATCGAGATATTCCTGCACGCGGGGTAGGGCCAGCTGAATGTAGCGCTGATGCCCGGCGGCGGGGTAGGCGACGCGGGCGAGGAGCAGTGTGCTTTTGCTCCGTGCAAGGCGGCGGGTGGGGCCGATCAGCTGCCGGGGCAGGGGGCCGTTGCGCTCGAGAATTTCGAACGTATAGTCAATGAGTTCGTGGCATTGTTGGTCGGTCCAATGCGGGCCGCTGAGCGCGAGAAAACGGCGGTAAAACCCGATGATGTCCGCCTCGTCTATCTGATCAAAAAACGTGTAATAATTCGAATTGAAAAGGCCGAGGCGGATGGCGAGCCGATCGAGCTGGCGCTTACGCCGCAGGAACGGCAATGCCCGCTCGTAGCCTTCGGTGCTCAGCAACTCTTCCGCGCGATCGAAAAGGCTATCGATGTTGGGAGGGAGTATGGTTTCGCCGGAAGCGTCCGTATTTTCGCATAATGCTTGGAGCCGTTGCCGCTGCTTCTGCAGCTTGGCAATCTGGGAATCGATGCGCGAAATCGCGGCCGTGCAGGTGCGGTGATAGTCCGTGCTGGGGTCGATCTCTTGCAGCGGAACGCCGGCCTCCGCGAGCGCGCGGATATACAACAAACGTTCAAGGTCTTGGATGCTGTAATCGCGCCACGGACCCTGCCGCTCGGGGACCGGCAGCAGCCCTACGCTATGATAATGGCGGATCGTTCGCACGGAAACGCCCGCAATCTTAGCCATCTCCGAAATGCGCATATGTTCACCCTACGTGCACACGAGGTCGCGGCGGCTCCGCAACAACGTGCCGGCCGCGGCGGTGACGACGCCGATACCCACGAGCGTGAGCGCGCCGGTCCACTGTGTGGCGCTTTCCTGATGCGCGGCCCAGGCGAACACGGATGCGTTGAGCAGCCAGTCGGGGAATTGGAATAGTTCGCCGAAATAGGTGATCACGCCGGAAATGCCAAGCACGGTCCATGCTAAGGGGGCGAGCCGGGTAGATAGGCCAACACACAAAATTGCGAATCCGGCGAGGGCGATCACCGGCGGCAATTGGTCCAGCACCGCCCAAAACGCTGCGCGTGCGATCTCGCTGGTGTTGGTTGCATCGCCATACGTTGAACGCATGCTCCAATCGGTGACAAGTGCCGCAAGTGGCGCTGCCGCGAGTGCAGTTGCGGCACCGGCGAGCACTGCGGTGGCCCAATCGA
This sequence comes from Corynebacterium canis, assembly GCF_030408595.1. Lineage (NCBI taxonomy): Bacteria > Bacillati > Actinomycetota > Actinomycetes > Mycobacteriales > Corynebacteriaceae > Corynebacterium > Corynebacterium canis. Next base: position 475,818 of record NZ_CP047080.1, read on the forward strand.
CCACCAAGGGGCGGTAGCGTGGACCGCCCGAGGTGACCTCTAGGCTGAGCGTGCCGGTGGTTTCATCACGCAGCGTTGCCAGCGCCGTTTGGATCGCCGCGCAACTGAGCAGGATCCCCAGCAGCGTGCCCATCATGCGCACAAATATGCTGCTGAGTTCCGTATCGCCGAGAAGCTGCGCCATGGAGTCCATCATTTCGGTGCCCGTGGTGGCAAGCGAATCCATTTCGCCTATGAGTGCAAATAGGCAGATCGCGATGGCGATAGTGCTGAGCGCCCACCACAGGACTATGGCTCGGTTCAGCCGCCAATGCAGCGATACCGGATTGAATGCATGTTCGCTTACGCGGGTGGTTTGAGGGCGAAACGCGCGGGCTCCCCAGAACGCGCCAAGATCGCGGGTGAACGCCAGCGTTGGGGCGTACAGGCATGCGATAGCCAGTACGAATACGGCGAGCGGCCAGACGTTGTTATCCAGGTAGGGGTCCAGGATATGCCGCCAGCCCAGCGGCGACAGCCACCGCAACCAGGCGAAATCGTACACATCGGCGATTACCCGGAAGGCGTAGGTAATGGCCAGCGCGCTCAGCCCGGTGGCGCGTGCGGCACGTGCCGTTGGGGTGAGCTGTGCGGCGAGCAGCCCGATACCGCCGTAAACCGCAAGCATTGCTGCGATGCCGATCCCGCTCAGTACGCTTGGGGCCAGCTCAAACTCCTCGATTTTGAACATTTGTGCGTACAGGATGAGTGCGCACAAGAATCCGAATAAACCGCTGGCCAAGAGCACCGTGAGCGCCGCGGCAACGACTGGTGTGCGATTGCTGATCCCCGTGACGCGGATCAATTCAACGATTCCGTCTTCCTCCATCGCGCGCGTGAGCCGCACGGCCAGCAGGATGATCATGACGCCGCCGAGTAATCCCAGCCAGATCCATAATTCCCACAGGATCCACGTCGCGTACCCGAGCGGCTCCGGCGCGTGGCCGTACATGACCAACGTGCCCAGGTTTGCGCTGATCGCCCGCCCGAGCGCGGCCACCTCAGCCGAACTGGGATTCGCCGCATACAAGGCGCTTGGCGACGCCGCGAGCAGCACCATCAGCGGCACGATCCACCCAAGCAGAAACCCAAGGTTTGTCCGGAAAAACACCCTGATCAGCGTGTTCATGATGCCTGTTCCTTGTAATGGTCTAGGAAGATATCGTCCAAACCGGCGCTGGTGCACGTGATTCCGGTGGCCGAGGCATTCAAAAGCTTTTGCAATTGGTTCGGGACCTCGGCGGCGGGGTAGAGGTGGTCGTGCACGCTGCCATCGGGGAGCGTGGCCACGATTCTTGAGCCCCGCAGGTGGGTCAGGTCTTCCAACCGTCCCGATTCTACGAGCTTTCCGGCGCGGATAATGCTGATGTCATCGGCCAGTTCCTGGACCTCCGAAAGGATGTGGCTGGACAATAATACCGACGCGCCTTCGTTCACCCGTTCCCGCAAGCATGCACCGAACTCGCGTTCCATGAGCGGGTCGAGCCCGGAGGTGGGTTCGTCAAAGACCAAGACATCGGCGTCCGCGGCCAGCGCGGCGATCAGCATTACCTTTTGCCGGTTTCCCTTTGAGTACGCCCGGATCCGCTTGGACGGGTCGAATTGGAAACGCTCGATCAATTCGGCGCGCCGGGCCGGGTTGTCCCCGTGATGCCGATCCCGCAGCCGCGCCAGCGTCGCCAGCGCTTCCGCGCCGGTCAGGTGTGGCCACAGCGCGACATCACCCGGCACGTATGCAACCCTTCGCGTAGCCGCCGCCGGGTGTGCCGTGGGGTCGTGCCCCAGGAGGCGCAGCGTTCCGGCATCCGGGCGGATCAGCCCCAGCAGGGAGCGGATTGTCGTGGACTTTCCGGAACCGTTCGGTCCAAGGAATCCGTGTACGGTGCCCGTTCGGACCCGCAGGTCTAAATGGTCAACGGCCGGCACGCCGCCGTATTTTTTCACCAAACCAGTAATTTCAATGGGGAAGGAATCAGTCATGCCACCATTCTCAGGTGTGACGCTGCGTCGTAGTCAACCCCCGTCCGCAGCAATATCTCACCCCAAAACAAATTGCGCACAACAAAAATAGCAAATCTCATTCCGTTCGTCATTCTGTGCGCCTAACCTAGGAGTATGCGCCCCCTTTACACAGTTGAACAGGTCCGTGCCGCGGAGGCGCCTCTCCTCGCGGCGCAGCAACGCCCAGACGAACTCATGCGCAAGGCCGCGCACCAGGTCGCCCGCGCCGCCCAAGACATGCTCGATAGTAAGTATGGTCGAATCCTGGTGCTCGCGGGTTCGGGCGGAAACGGCGGAGACGCGCTCTATGCGGCCACCGAACTTAAAGCCGCCTCGCTCGAAGCGGTCCTGATGGGCGGCCGCGTCCACCAGCCCGCGTTAGCTGCGTTCGAGGCTGCGGGAGGGACGGTCGTCGAAAAGCCGCTAGGTGAATACGCGCTGGTTATCGACGGTATTACCGGTATCGGTGGTACGGGAGCGCTGCGCGATTGGGCGGCGGGGATAGTCGCAAGCATTGATGCGCCGGTGCTTTCCGTGGATATCCCCTCGGGCGTGGATGCGGATACCGGTGCCACGCATGGGGCGCACGTCAAGGCTCGCCGCACCATTACCTTCAGCGGACTGAGATACGCACATGCGTTTGCCTCGGCGTGCGGCGAGGTGACCGTGGCCGACATCGGACTGGAGTTCGAACCCGCCGACGCCTTTTTGTGGAACGCCCTCACGGATAACCTCCCGCTAAAGCTTGAACCCGGCGAATCCGACGATAAATACACCGGCGGCGTCGTGGGCATTTGCGCTGGCAGCACGCAATACCCCGGCGCCGGGATCATGTGTTCGATCGCTGCGGTGCGGGCCACCCCCAGCATGGTGCGCTATATCGGCGATATCTGCCCGCTCCCCGAAATCGTCCCGCACCCCAGCATCGCCGAAGCCGCCCGCGTGCAAGCCTGGGTTTACGGCCCTGGGCGGGGCGAACGCGACGAACTCGCCGAATTGCTCGCCCGCCCGGAAGCGTTGCTTATCGACGCCTCCGGGCTTACCGTACTCGCCCGCGACGCCGCACTCCGCGAGCAGCTGATCGAACGCAAATTCCCCACGGTGCTGACGCCGCACGTCGGTGAGTTCGTACAACTGGTCGAGGGGTTCCGCTTGCCCGTAAACCTCGAGGATTGGGTCGGTTCGGCCCGCGCGCTCGCCGTGCACACCGGCACCACCGTCCTGCTCAAGGGCCGACGCACGGTGATCACCGACGGCGTGAATCCCACGAACATTGTGGACCTCGGCACCTCCTGGGCCGCTACCCCCGGATCCGGGGATGTGCTTTCCGGCCTCGCCGGCGCCTGGCTGGCCACCCCGCTGCTGGACAAATGGGGTGCCGTCAAGGTGATGACCCTCGCCGCGCTTATCCACGGGCAGGCCGCGGAAATCGCCGCCCGCACCGAATACGGCCACGCGCCGACCTCAGCCTCGCTGATCATCGACGCGATCCGCCCCGCTACTGCTCGAGTATGTGGTCCCGCTGGGTAAACGCAAATACCGCAACGCCAAGAAACGTTAGGAAAAATAGCACCTGCGCAAAAGCGAGCAGTTCTGGGACTCCGATTTTTGCCATTGCTCTCACTCCTTGCTGTGGTGGGATATACCTAAAGCATATTGGATGACGTATGCACGAGTGGCACAATGAGCAATCATGAACTTGCTCACCATCACCATTGATTTAGACGCCATCGCGCACAACACCCGCCTGCTCAAACAAAAGGCTGCGGGGGCGCAATTAATGTGCGTGGTCAAGGCTGATGGATATAATCATGGTGCGGCGCGGGTGGCAGCAACGATGGCCGCCCACGGGGCCGACCAGTTCGGCGTGGCCACGTTGGCGGAGGCGTTGGCGCTGCGGGAAGCGGGAATTACACAGCCGATCCTTGCGTGGATTTGGACGCCCGATCAGGACGTCGTAGCTGCTCTTGATGCTGGCATCGAGCTGGGTGTTCCGAGCCTTGCCCACGCCGCGCACTTGGTGTCCCTGCGCCGCCCCGCCCGCGTGAGCGTGAAATTGGATACGGCGATGAACCGGTCAGGCATTGACGTTGCGGAATGGGATACCGCGTTCCGCATGCTTATCGACGCCCCGCACCTCACCGTCACCGGACTCTTCTCCCATCTAGCATGCGCGGACGAGCCGGAAAACCCCCTCAATGATCAGCAGGTTGCGCTGTTCCGCAAGGCAATCGACCAAGCGCGCGGTGCGGGCCTGGATGTGCCCGTGAATCACCTGGTCAACTCCCCGGGGTTGCTGACCCGGCCGGACGCCTACTTTGATATGGTCCGCCCGGGTATCGCGCTCTACGGGTACAGCCCGATCCCGGGTTTGAGTGCGGCTGCGGAAGGGCTGCGCCCCGCCATGACCTGGGAGTCCCGGATTACCGTGGTGAAAGAGATCCACGCTGGTGAAGGCGTGAGCTATGGGCAAACCTGGCGCGCGCCAAGCGATGGATACACCGCCGTGGTCGCCTGCGGTTACGCCGACGGCCTGCCCCGAGCCCTGCAAGGATCGCTCGAAGTTTCGATCAATGGCCGCCGCTACCCGCAGGTTGGCCGCGTCTGCATGGACCAAATCGTCCTGTGGCTAGGCGCTGGTGGGGAAGAGGCTCCGCCTGTCCAGCCCGGCGACCGCGCCATTCTGTTCGGCCCCGCCGAGACCGGCGCCCTGACCGCCGATGATTTCGCCGCCGCCCTGGGCACCATAAACTATGAAGTGATCTGCAGCCCACACGGCCGCACCACCCGCGCCTACCTGGGAGGATAAGATGAAACGCCGCTTGGAAACCGCCGCAGATACCCAAGCCCTCGGCGAGGAAATAGGCCGCACCCTGCGCGCCGGAGATGTGGTAATTCTGGACGGCCCGCTCGGTGCCGGAAAGACCACCTTTACCCAGGGCCTTGCTCGGGGCTTGCAGGTCAAAGGCAAGATCACCTCGCCCACGTTTGTTATCGCCCGGGAACACCGATCCTTGGTCGGCGGCCCGCCCTTGATCCACATTGATGCCTACCGGCTTCTCGACCAAGAAGGCGATCCCTTTGGCGCCTTGGATTCCCTGGACCTCGATTCCGAAATCGACGACGCCGTCCTCGTCGCCGAATGGGGTGGCGGCCTAGTGGAAAGAATCGCCGACCGGCACCTTCACGTCACCTTCGACCGCGAAACCGCAGTCCAGGAAGACCCCACCTCCGAGGCGCGCTATATCACCTGGGAATGGGTCGACTAAACCCGCCCTGCCCCGTCCGCCGATGGGTTGTGTGCAACCGTCGACCTGGGGCTGGTCTTTCTATTCTTCATTGGGGCCCCTAACGAAGAAATTCCGGACGAATCTGGCCCGAAAAGGCCGAAAAGGCCGCAGCTCGTCTTTCCATTCTTCGTTGACCACCCCAATGAAGAAATTCCGGACGATCGCAGGTCAGGGGTTGTGCCAAATCCATCTGCCGTAGCCCCGACCAGCCTTAAACCCGCCCGCTCAGCCGATCACGGCCCGCACCCCTAGCCACGCAAGCTCAGTTTTCCCCCGTATGAGGGGTAGATAGCGCCATAAGCTTTCTGTATGGATCTAACAATGCGGTGTTCAGGGGGCACACGATACAGTCGCTGAGATTTGCGATCAATTTGTTACCAATTCCTGCCCCTGATCCCCGCGCGACCAGCAATAAGCTCATGCACATGGGTACGCAAATTCTTCTCAGGCGACGCGTCGCCGCAGTTGGCGCGATGATTCTTGCGGCGACGGCGCTGGCCCAAGCCGAAACCCAGCCGGCGCTTGCAACGGCCGAGTCTATGTTCCAAGAATCTGAGACGCCCACGCCATGCCCGGCGGTGGTGGTGCTTGCGGCCCGCGGAAGCAGCGAGACGCGGTGGTTGGACGAGACGCTCCCCCCAGAGCCCTGGACGTTTACCCAGCCGGACCGCCAAGGCTGGGAGGGCAAGGCGCTGCACTTCATGTACCGGCACATCGATTCGTACGCACGTTCCACCTACGATATCGACCCGTTCGCCCAGGTGAGCTTCCTGCCGCTCGATGAGGGCTACCCGGCGGTGCCCGTCCTCGGCTCGGACGCGGGCTACGGCAGCATCCCTTTCGATCGCATGCACAAGAGTTCGCAGCTGGGTAGCGATAACGCCCTCCACACCATCGATGATTACGAGGCGGCCTCGGCCTGCCACCCAAAGTACCTGCTCACCGGCTATTCCCAGGGCGCCCTGGCGCTCCAACCCATCGAGGTGGAGCTCGAACAGCGCGGCCAATTCGCGGGTGTGATCTACCTCGGCAGCCCGGTAAAGGTGCATGCAGATCCGCGTAGCCATTTCATCGGCACGGATCTCCGCGACGGCGTGATGGTGCTCGACCCAGATTTGCTGGCCCCCGCAGCCCAGATCGCCCAGGCTCATCGCACCGAGTATTGCATCGAAACTGATTTCGTTTGCAATTTCGATCAGCACAATTCCGAGAATTTCGTCCTAGGTTTCGGCGGCGACCATAAGGACTATTTCAAGGGCCCGGCCTCCACCCAGGAGCAGCGCGATGCGGTGGCGGAGGATTTCCTCGAGTACGTGGCGGCGGCTACTGGCGGCTAGGCTGTTAGCCGTGCTCGTTCTTGCGATTGATACCTCTACGCCGACCGTGGTGTCGGGTTTGGTGCGCGATGGCCACACGATTGCGCAGCGTATTCTTCCGGATTGCCGCCATCACAATGAGTCCTTGGTGCCCGCGATTCAGCAGTGTCTCGCGGAGGCCGCGGCGGGGTTCGCCGAGCTTGATGCCGTGGTTGTGGGTTGCGGTCCCGGCCCGTTTACGGGGCTGCGCGTGGGCATGGTGACCGGTGCGGCGTTGGCGGATGCCCTGCAGATTCCGGTGTACGGGGTTTGTTCCCTCGACGCGATCGCACAGCGTATCGACGCCGCGACGCTGCTGGTGGCCACGGATGCGCGGCGTCGAGAAGTATATTGGGCGAGGTATATAAACGGGGAGCGGGTCGTGGGCCCTGAGGTTGCCGCCCCGCAGAGTTTGGTGGAGCCCGCGGAGGTGGTGAATGTGCCTGCGCGCTATGCGGATGCGATCCCAGCGGCGGGCCGACGCGTGGACATGCACCCCACCCCGGAATCGTTGGTTTCCGTTGCTGTGTTCGACGGCTCGCCTGCGCCGTTGACGCCGCTTTATTTACGACGCCCCGACGCGAAAGAACCGAAGCCGAAGCCCAAGAGCCCTGCCGTCCCCGACGTGGTGATCGACTAGTGCATATTCGTCGCTTGACCGTGGAGGATGCGCCCGCCTGCGCCGCTTGGGAGCGGATCCTTTTCCCCGGGGATGATCCGTGGCCTGCGGCGGCGTTTCGGGCGGAAATCCGCAGTCCGTTTAACTTTTATATCGGGTTATTTGATCCCGAACTGATTGGCTATGCGGGCCTGGCTATGTTGGGGCCTTCGAGCAGTCCGGAATTTGAGGTGCACACGATCGGGGTGGCCCCGGAGCGGCAGGGCGAGGGGTTGGGCAGGCAATTGATGGATCAGCTGATCGCCGCAGCGGATGAGTATGGCGGGCCGGTGTTTTTGGAGGTGCGTACGGATAATCTTGCGGCCATTGGATTGTATGAATCGTACGGGTTTACCATCACCGGGACGCGGAAAAACTACTATCACCCCTCGGGTGCGGATGCATACACGATGATGCGCGAAGGACGGAAATGAATAGCACAATAGTTCTCGGTGTGGAATCTTCTTGCGATGAAACCGGGGTGGGCATTGTGCGCGTCACGTGGGGTGACGGCGCGCCCCAATACGAGGTGCTTGCCGATGTCGTGGCTAGCTCCATGGAACAGCATGCGCGCTTCGGTGGCGTGGTTCCGGAGATCGCATCCCGGGCGCACCTAGAATCCATCGTGCCGGTGATGCGGGCCGCATTGGCCGAGGCGGGAATCGAACGTCCGGACGTGGTTGCCGCTACCATCGGCCCCGGTCTGGCAGGCGCGCTGCTGGTGGGTGCCAGCGCCGCCAAGGCTTATGCCGCCGCCTGGGGCGTGCCCTTCTACGGGGTGAATCACCTCGGCGGGCACGTGGCCGTCGCGGGTCTGGAGGGCGACGCCCTGGAGCACGCGGTGGCGCTATTGGTGTCCGGCGGGCACACCCAATTGCTGGAGGTGCGTGGTCCGGAGCTGCGGGAACTCGGCTCCACCCTGGACGATGCCGCGGGCGAAGCCTATGACAAGGTGGCCCGCTTGCTGCGGTTGGGGTACCCGGGCGGGCCGGTGGTGGATAAGTTGGCGCGGCGGGGCGCGGTGACCATCGACTTCCCGCGCGGGCTGATGAAAAAGTCCGATTCGCGCTATGACTTTTCCTTTTCCGGTTTAAAAACCGCCGTGGCGCGCTATGTGGAAGCGGCCGAACGCGCGGGCGAGGTGGTTTCGGTAGAGGACGTGTGCGCTTCCTTCCAGGAGGCGGTGTGCGACGTGCTTACCAAAAAGGCCATCTGGGCGTGCCAGGATGTGGGCGCCGAGGTGCTCTTGCTGGGCGGCGGGGTGGCCGCGAATTCCCGGTTGCGGGAGCTGGCCGCCGAACGCTGCCGCTCCGCGGGGGTGCGATTGCGTGTTCCATCCTTCAAACTCTGCACCGACAATGGGGTGATGATCGCCACCTACGCCGCCCAACGCGTCGCCGCCGGTGCCGCGCCCTCCTCCCTGGCGGTGGGTTGCGATCCCGCCTTGGAGGTGGAGGTCGGCCAGCTGTAGCCCCGGAGTTAGCAGCAGTCCCAGGTATACAGCACGTTATCGAAGTTCAGGGCGGCCAGATCGGAAGGCTTGATAAAGAAATTCGCTATTCCGGAATCGCCGAACATAATGGTCACTTGGGAATCCGCCGAATCCTCGGTATCCACCTGAAGCAGCAATTCGTACTTTTCTTCGCCCGCCGCGGCGGCCTCTTCGCTGAGGTCGGTGCGCGGATCCCCTTGGGTGAAATAAGCCCAGCCGCCGCCGAAAATGGTATTGGTCGGGTTGAGGCCGAGCACGTCATACAGCGCGTCTTCGGTTTCTTCCGTGGCGAGCTCGGCGGGCAGCGTAAGATCCTCCACCTCGTAATCCTCCGAGGTGGGGAATTGGTCGAACAATTGCCCGTGCACCTCGAAGTAGCCGCCCCACAGCGCATCGGTCTGGTTCTTGAGCGTGCCTTCGAGGTGCCCGGCCGCCAATTCCGCCGCCGGGATATAGCGGACATGGTGCCCGGATTCGAAGCCATAGCAATCATCATCGCCGTGGAAGAATTGCAGCATGCCATCCGTAGGGTACCCGGGGCGCGCGGGGAGTTCCGCCAGGTTGAGCTGGGCAAGCAGCATCATCTTCTTGCCCTGCTTATCGGTTGGCCAGGGATGGTTCTTCGTAATCAGCGCGGGGCCGCCGATACGGGACCCGGTCAGGCTCGCGGTTGCGGTGAGCGTATCCACGCTCGTATCCTCCACGGCCACTCCCGTCAGGCGCAGCATGGTGGTGCGCCGACAATTGGACGTTAAGAAATCGCGGTAGCGCTCGAACTCTGCGGGGATTTCAGGGCGAAAAACTTCAGCGGATGTCATGGTTGAAAACCTTACATAACGCCCATGACACCCCGCGCTCATGTTCGATCAGTAGCAGTCCCAGTAATAGGCCACCTCGCTGAAGTCCCACCGCTCAAGGTCTTCGGGGCGGATAAAAAAGGTGGCAAACCCGCAATCGCCCCATTGGATGCGGGGCTTATTGCGCGGCCCGTGATTCGAACGGATCTGCAGCAGGGGCCGGTGGCTATGGCAGAAGCCTACGGGATCTCGCTGCGCAAACGCGGCCCAACCGCCACCAAAAACGGCGGGTGGGCCGATGTGGGGCAGTTCAGACGTGGCGTCGATAAGCCCGTTGCTGACGCTGGGGTCGGACCACACCATGTTTACAAAGGTGCTGTCGTGCCGGCTGGGGTATTGGTCGAAAGGCTTGGCGGACAGCTCGAAAAAGCCGTTTTCAATCGTGTTGGTTTGGGTTTTAATCCCGCCCAGCAGCTGGCCGTTTAAGTATTCCTTGACGGGGATATAACGGACGCAGGAGTTGTGCGGGTTCGCGTAATTGTGCGTATCAAAGTCTGCGTTGTCGATGCCGAAGTAGCCGTGATCGCCGATAAAAAACTGCAGCAGGCCCTCGGAGCGGAAACCCTCCAGCGGCGGCATATCCGCCAAATTTATCTGGGCCACAAAGAGCATGCGCCGCCCGAGCCGGTCGCGCGGCCAGGGGTGTTCCTTGGTAATAAAGGCGGCGCCGCCGAGGCGGGACCCCGTCGGGTTGGCCACGATTCGCTTGGGTATGTGGTTTTCATTTTGCACGGTCATGCCGTGGGGAAATAGCGCCGCCACGCGCCGCGCGTGGGATTGCAGGTAGGGCCGGTAGGGCTCGAGGTTTGCCGGTAGTTTCACCTGGAATGCTTCATCAGTGCTCATGGTGCCCACGGTACTGCGATTGCGCGGTGGGCATGCCGGGATTCACCCCCGCTACCGTCCGCACCCTGCGAGGATCCTTAAGCGCGCCTTGAAGGCTGGCACTCGCAAGGGTAGAGTGCCAATAGGTTGTTTGACACACACAGTTGTTCACCCGCGACGACGGCTGTGCTGGGAAGTTGCAACCGGCACGTATTCAACTGCTTTCACAATGGAGGAATTCATCGTGGCGAAAGTCAACATCAAGCCCCTTGAGGATAAGATCCTGGTTCAGATCAACGAGGCTGAGACCACCACCGCGTCCGGCCTGGTCATCCCGGATTCTGCCAAGGAGAAGCCGCAGGAGGCGACCGTTATCGCCGTGGGTGCTGGCCGTTTCGACGAAGACGGCGACCGTATCCCCATGGACGTCAAGGAGGGTGACGTTGTGATCTTCTCCAAGTACGGCGGCACCGAGATCAAGTACCAGGGTGAGGAATACCTGATTCTTTCTCAGCGTGACGTGCTTGCTGTCATTGAGAAGTAAACATGGCAAAACTTATTGCTTTTAATGAGGAGGCCCGCAAGGGCATTCAGGCGGGCGTGGACACGCTCGCCGATGCGGTCAAGGTGACGCTCGGCCCGCGCGGCCGTTACGTGGTGCTGGATAAGCCCTTCGGCGGCCCGACCGTAACCAATGACGGCGTGACCATCGCCCGCGATATTGATGTCGAGGATCCGTTCGAAAACCTTGGCGCGCAGCTGGTGAAGTCCGTCGCCGTAAAGACCAACGATATCGCCGGCGACGGCACCACCACCGCAACGTTGTTGGCGCAGGCCCTGATCCGTGAGGGCTTGCGGAACGTGGCGGCGGGCGCGAACCCGGTGGAGCTGAATCGCGGCATCGCGGCCGGCGCGGACCGTACCGTGGAGCTGCTGCTGGAGCGCGCCACCGAGGTGTCGAGCGCGCGCGATATCGCCAATGTTGCCACCGTGTCCTCCCGCGATACGGAGATCGGCGATATGGTCGCCGCCGCCATGGAAAAGGTTGGCAAGGACGGCGTGGTTACCGTCGAGGAATCGCAGTCGATCGAAACTTTGTTGGATATTACGGAGGGCGTTTCCTTTGATAAGGGTTTCTTGTCCCCGTATTTTATTACCGACGTAGACGCGCAAAAGGCCGTGCTTGACGACGCCCTGGTGCTGCTTGTCCGCAATAAGATTTCCTCGCTCCCCGACTTCCTGCCGGTATTGGAGAAGATCGTCGAGTCTGGAAAGCAAGTTCTTATCGTCGCCGAGGATATCGAGGGCGAGCCGCTGCAAATGCTGGTGGTGAACTCCATTCGGAAGACGCTGAAGGTGGTGGCTGTGAAGTCACCGTATTTTGGCGACCGTCGAAAAGCGTTTATGGACGACCTTGCCGTGGTCACCGCAGCAACCGTGGTGGACCCCGAGGTGGGCGTGAACTTGCACGAGATTGGCTTGGACGCGTTCGGCGCCGCTCGTCGCATCACCGTGACCAAGGACCGCACCATTATTGTCGACGGCGCGGGCACCGCCGAAGCCTTGGAAAACCGCCGTTCGCAGATCCGCCGCGAGATCGAGCGTACGGACTCTACCTGGGACCGCGAAAAGGCGGAGGAACGCCTGGCCAAGCTTTCAGGTGGCATCGCCGTTATTAAGGTGGGTGCCGCCACGGAAACTGAGGTTGGTGAGCGGAAGCTGCGCGTGGAGGATGCCATCAATGCCGCGAAGGCCGCCGCTCAGGAAGGCGTGATCGCAGGTGGTGGTTCCGCGCTGGTGCAGATCGCGCAGGAGATCGCCGCATACGCAGACCAGTTCGAAGGCGACGCTCGGGTGGGCGTGCTGGCGCTGGCCCGCGCATTGGCAAAGCCGTGCTTCTGGATCGCCGAGAACGCCGGCCTGGATGGCGCCGTGGTGGTGGCCAAGACGGCCGAGCTGCCCAACGGCGAGGGCTTGAATGCCGCCACCCTGGAATACGGCAATCTGGTGGAGCAGGGGATCATCGACCCCGTGAAGGTGACCCACTCCGCCGTGGTGAACGCAACCTCCGTTGCCCGCATGGTGCTGACCACGGAGGCGTCGGTTGTGGATAAGCCGGAGCCGCCGGCGCCCGCAGCCCCGCACGCGCACACCCATGGGTAGCTAATATTTCACACCCGAAACCCGTCACTTTTGCATACCTCACTAAACTTAGGGTACGCAAAGGTCGGCGGGTTTGCGCGTTTTTTGGATTAGTGTCGCGCCATGAAAATTGCGATTGTGCACTACTTATACTGTTGACGCTGGGGCTTTACACTTATAGGGAAGCTGAGACACAGTCGTTAGGTTTTCGCGGTACGATTGGACCTTGTCATATGCCAGTGGGCATCGCATGAACAAAGGAAGGGGTTCGCCGGTGAGTGAGTCTGAGGCTGAGCTTGCTGAGCTTGTGCCACTTGCTGCTGATGGTGACCGGAGGGCCCTGCAAAGAATCATGCAGATCATCCACCCTCAAGTGCTGCGATACTGTCGTGCGCGATTGGGTGGTGGGCGCCATCCCACTCCGGAGGATGTGGCGCAGGAGATCTGCCTAGCCGTTTCCACATCGGTCGGCTCCTATGTGGATCGTGGACGGCCATTTATGGCCTTTGTGTACGGGATCGCCTCCAACAAGGTCGCTGACGCTCACCGAAGCTTCCATAGGGATTTATCTAACCCAACTGAAGAGCTCCCTGAGCAATCAATTGAGCACGATACACCTGAGGAATATGCGCTGGTCAGCGATGGAAGTAACAGAGTACGCCATCTTCTCGATGGTTTAAGTGATAAGGCTCGCGACATTATTATTTTGCGAGTTTTTGTCGGACTATCTGCGGAAGAAACTGCGGATATTGTTGGAAGTACCCCTGGTGCTGTCCGGGTTGCGCAACACCGCGCACTCACGGCGCTCAGGAAGCAATTGGAAAACGTGGGAGAGCGTAGATGAACCATCTTCGCGGAGTCGAAGGCTCAGGCGCGAACGGGCACGAGAAAGACCTCGTGCTCGCTGATGACGCGTTCTTGGATGAGCTGGCTCGTGGTGTGGATCCGTCGGACGGCGCGGACGAATTGGCAGGGCTGCTGCTGGGCCTCAAGGCTGAGGTTGAAGCGCCGATGCCGCCTGCCCCGTTGGTCACTGACGCACCTACCACCGCCATGCCGCCGCTGCGTAACGTCGTCCCCGCTTCTGAACAGGAGTTCGAAGAAGAGGAGTACGAGGACGCGGAGGTCATTGACCTATCCGCCCACCGCCCCAAACGTAGCTTCCGCCAGGCGTTGATGCACGGCATTATCGGTGCGGCGGCCGCCACGCTGGCCATCGCGGGATCCGGCATTGCCATTTATAATGCTGGCCCCGGCTCCCCCTTATGGGGCGCTCATGTCGCATTGTTTAGTGATCATGCAGCTGTGGTCGAGCTTGCCTCCACGCTGGAGCAGGCTGATGATTCCCGGAGTCGCGGCGATGTCGAAGGCGCGCTGGAATTGCTGGACCAGGCTAGGAGTATGGCGGCCGATATCCAGTCCAAGCGGGGCAGTGATTCCGGCCCGGTGACCACCGTGACGGTGACCCAAGGCCCGGTTGCCACCTCCACCTCGGAGAAGCCGAAGACGGAGGAACCTGAGGAACCGTCCTCACCGGCGGCACCCCCGCCGCCCGTGACCGTGACCGCAACGGTGACGGTTGTGCAGCAACCCGCTCCGGCCCAACAGCCGACCAGCCAGGCCCCCACGCCGGGCGGCCCGGATAATCCGAACCCGCAGGATCCGGTTCAGCCCACGGCTGAGCCGAGCCCCCCGGGAGACAATAACGGCGGGAACTAGCGGTTCGCTTCCATCCCGTCGAGATAGCCTAAGCAGTAGTCCCACGGTACATATGCCATGACCGTGGGCTCCGCGCTGGGTTCATGCACGGGTGCGAGTTCTCCCCGTAAGGTGGCGCGCATGTTTGCGTCAATAATGTCCCAGTCGTAGTAATGGTTTTCTTCACAATCCTCGCAGAGGAAAAAGATGCCCTTGATGCCGCGGGGCTCAAGCACTTTCCGGAATTCGTGCAGCAGTTCGAGGTTTCGAATCACCTCGAGCCGTTCTTCTGGGCTTAATGGGGGCAGAGTTTCGCCATCGTCGAAAAACGATGCCGGATCGTTGGGGTCGTTGGCAAACGGATCGGGAGGCATGCGGTCGTTGTAGTACACACTGCAACAGTATTGGTTGGTCACTTGTGCGGGCAACCGTCCCGGCGGTTACCTCCTTGGTACGCAAAAGGACTAGGCTTGATGCAACCTATACCCCGCAGGCATAGCACAAAAATGCATTCATATAAGGACGGCTCATATGACTGATACGCGCGTATTCACCGGTGGCGACGATCCCCACAAGGTAGCCTTGCTTGGACTGACGTTCGACGATGTGTTGTTGCTACCGGACGCGTCCGATGTGATTCCCAGCGAAGTGGATACGTCGAGTCAGCTCACCCGCAATATCCGGCTCAATATCCCGCTGATCTCCGCAGCCATGGACACCGTCACCGAAGCCCGCATGGCCATCGCCATGTCCCGGCAGGGCGGCATGGGGGTGCTGCACCGCAACCTTTCCGTGGAAGACCAGGCCGAGCAGGTGGAATTGGTCAAACGTTCCGAATCCGGGATGGTGTCCGATCCGATCACCTGCACCCCCGATATGACCATCGGGGAAGTCGATGCCCTGTGCGCTCGCTACCGCATTTCCGGCCTGCCGGTGGTGGACGATCAAGGCAAACTGGTGGGCATTTGCACCAACCGGGATATGCGCTTTGAGGCGGATTTTGGCCGCAGCGTCGCCGAGGTGATGACGCCCATGCCACTCGTTGTGGCCAAACAGGGCGTATCCAAAAAGGATGCGCTGAGCCTGCTGAGCGCCAATAAGGTGGAAAAACTCCCCATCGTGGACGATCAGGGCGTGCTTGTCGGCCTGATCACCGTGAAAGATTTTGTAAAGACCGAACAATATCCGGACGCCTCCAAGGATGCTTCCGGCAGGTTGCTGGTGGGTGCGGGCATCGGCACCGGCGAGGAGTCCTGGAACCGCGCCGCGGCGCTGGTGGATGCGGGCGTCGACGTGCTCGTTGTGGATTCCGCACACGCGCACTCGCAGGGCGTGCTGAGCATGGTCGCGCGCGTGAAAAAGGAGTTCGGTGACCGCGTCGATGTGATCGGCGGCAACCTAGCCACCCGCACCGCGGCGAAAGCCATGATCGAGGCAGGGGCGGACGCCATCAAGGTGGGCATTGGCCCCGGTTCCATTTGCACCACGCGCGTGGTGGCCGGCGTGGGTGCCCCGCAGATCACCGCCATTATGGAAGCCTCGGTGCCGGCACACCAGGCGGGCGTACCAATCATCGCGGACGGCGGCATGCAATTCTCCGGCGATATCGCCAAGGCCTTGGCGGCGGGGGCGTCCACCGTGATGCTGGGCTCTCTGCTTGCGGGCACCGCGGAGGCCCCGGGCGAAACCGTGGTGGTCAACGGCAAGCAGTACAAGATGTACCGTGGGATGGGTTCCCTGGGGGCCATGCAGGGGCGCGGCTTGTCCGGGGAGAAGCGTTCATTTTCCAAGGACCGCTATTTCCAGGCCGACGTGAAAAGCGAGGAAAAGCTCGTGCCGGAAGGCATCGAAGGGCGGGTGCCGTTCCGGGGGTCCATCGATTCCATTACCCACCAGCTGGTGGGCGGTTTGCGGGCGGCGATGGGCTACACCGGCTCTGCTACCGTGGAGGAGCTGCAGCGCGCGAAGTTCGTGCAGATCACTGCGGCTGGGCTGCGGGAATCCCACCCGCACGATATTCAAATGACCGTTGAAGCCCCGAATTATTACCAGCGCTAGCTCAAAGGACCGCAATGCGTAACTATGTGGAAATCGGCAAAGGCCGGGAAGCCCGAGTAGGGTATCGTCTCTCCGATGTGTCGATCGTTCCGAATCGCCGTACTCGCTCCTCTAAGGACGTGGACACCTCCTGGCATATCGACGCATACTCGTTCGATATCCCGGTAATGTCGCACCCCACCGACGCCCTGGCTTCCCCCGAATTTGTGATCGAAATGGGCCGCCTCGGCGGGCTGGGCGTGATCAATGCGGAGGGGCTGTGGGGCCGCCACGCGGACTTAGACGCGGCGATCCAGCGAGTGCGGGAGGCAACGATGGGCGGTGACGGCGATTTCGATTTCGAATCCACCCGCCCCATCGCCGTATTGCAGGAGCTCCACGCCGCGCCGATCGATGAAACGTTGCTCACCGAACGCATCGCTCAGGTGCGCGAATCCGGTACGACGTTGGCGGTGCGTGTGTCCCCGCAGCGGGCCCGCGAACTGGCGCCGTTGGTGATCCAGGCGGGCGCGGAATTGCTGATCATTCAGGGCACCCTGATTTCCGCCGAGCACGTGGCCGAGGGCGGCGAGCCCCTGAACCTGAAGGAGTTTATCGGGGCGCTGGACGTGCCGGTGATTGTCGGCGGCGTGGTCGATTATTCCACCGCGCTGCATCTAATGCGCACGGGCGCAGTGGGCGTGATCGTCGGTGGCGGCACGAACACCAACGAGCCGACGCTTGGCATGGATGTTCCAATGGCCACCGCGATTGCCGACGCCGCCGCCGCCCGCCGCGATTACCTCGACGAAACCGAGGGGCGCTACGTGCACATCATCGCCGACGGGGACATTTTCACCTCCGGAGATGCGGCGAAAGCGATTGCCTGTGGCGCCGACGCCGTGATGCTCGGCCTTCCGCTTGCCGACGCCGCGGAATCAGCCGCCCACGGATTGTTCTGGCCGTCCACCGCCGGGCATCCTCGATTCCCCCGAGGTGCGGTGTATTCCAGCGCGGTCTTTGCGGCGGAGGATAACGATACCAGCCCCTCGTTGGAGACTATCCTGCTCGGCCCGACCTCAAGTGCCTTTGGCGACCGAAACTTCGTTGGTGGGCTGCGGCGCGCCATGGCCAAGGGCGGCTACACGGATCTGAAGAGTTTCCAAAAGGTGGATTTGACGGTGTGCCGCTAGCTGCTAGTGCCGTGTTCTGGGTTGCGGCCTGACCGGCCCAGACGCGCAGCGCCAGCGAAACCTTGGACTTCCGCACCTCGAACCGCCCCCGCACAGTTCGAGATTCTTCGAACCATCTGGCCCCCGCCGTAGCTGCCCCGCTAAGCGCTTGAAACTCGTTACCCTTGTTGGGATATTGGCGAGTGGCGTAAAAGGCGTCATTTCAACCCATAACGTTGCCCGCAACGAATCCCTAAACGTCGAGTTGAACGGTGTCTACCGATATTTTTTACACAAATAACGGCGATTCTGTGTAAAAAGTATCGCGCTGGCGGCCCTGGGCGGCCCTGGATGATGAAAATTACACGGGATCGGCGATTCTGGTGTAAAAAACTTCATGCGAAGTGCACGACCTTTCCGTCTGGGCTCGTTGGCGGGCTTCTGTTGCGCGGTGGGTGCCTCGATGTAGATGTATGCCACGCGGGTGGGTGTGGCTATAGAGCTTTTAGAAATGTCGTTTATAACTATTTTGTGCTCAACAATAACTAGGCCACTGGAGGCATCAGTTCGCCCGCGCGATATACGGTATGGGCGAATTACGTCACAGTGACGAAAACCTTGAGCTATTCGTTGTGGACAACCTATTCGCCGGGCTCGAGTTGAACGGTGTCTACCGATATTTTTTACACAAATCGCCGCGTGCCATTGAGTTGTGAACTTCTTTGATTGTTCTTGGTTTTATTGTACTTGGTTTTGTGGGGTTGGTGGTGGTGTTCCGATTTTGATGCCGACGGTGGCTGGTGGTGGTTGGAACATGGATCGTGGTGGGCGTCGTTGGGGGTAGGTGTTGTAGTAGATTTCTTCCTTTGCTTTGCGGTGTTTGAGTAGTGGTTTCCATTCGCCGGTGTAGACCTGTTGTGGGGTGAATCCGGCGAGGCCGCTGTGTGGGTCGTGGTTGTTGTAGGCGTCGATGATGGAGGCCATGGTGTTGGCGGCGGCCTTGATATTGGGGTAGCTGGTTAAGGCGTAGCGGTGGTGTTTGAGTGTGCGGTGGGAGGATTCTTCGAAAGGGTTGTCGTTGGATACKCCGGGGCGGATGAGTGAGAGTTCTACGCCGTTGGCGTCGAGCATTTGGCGCATTTGGGTGGAGGTCATGACAGCACCGTTGTCGGTGTGCAGGACTCGGACCTTGGCGTGGTTGAGCTGCTCGGCGGCGATGACTTGGGCGATGAGGTCGGTGGCGATGTGTTTGTCTTGGCGCAGTTGTACGGTGTGGCCGACGATTTTACGGGAGTGCAAGTCCAGCACGGTGTAGAGGTGAAATCCCTTGGTCATAAAGGATCCGGGGAGCCAGGTGATATCCCAGCACAGGACTTCGCCGGGCCGTGTCGCGGTCACTATTCGTGGTGGTTGCGGCGCCCGTGGCGCGCCGTGGCGCAGCGGTGCTGGCACCGTTTTGATTTCATTGTTCACGCGGTAAAACGTCCGCAATGAGCCGAGCAAGGGCTCCTCGGAATCGACATGGCTGAAAAAGATTTTATAGACCGATAATCCCTGCTCACGACCGTCGCGAAGCAATGCGGCGATACGTTGACGCTCCGGGGCGCTAATCGTTTTCGGCGGCGCGGCCTTTGGTGTTGTGGTTTCTTCGGCCGCGGATGCCGCCGGTAATACAGGGTTGTTTTCGCAAGCCCAAGCAGCTTCAATGCCGCGTTTTGGGTATAGCCAGCCGCCGCAAGCAACTCTAAAATATGGTCTTCAAGCTTAACGAACTCATCGAAATCGGCTTGCTGCTCTGGGGAAAGTTTCCGGCCACCACGCATCAACGATCGGTATATTTTTGCATGGCGGCGATAGCTTTTCCCATCGCCTCCACCGCCTTGGCATGCGCAGTGGTGGCAGCATCCTTATCCGCAACCACCTTTTCCAATTCAGCGATCCGCGCCTCCAATTTGGCGTGACGTGTTTCCACTTCGCGCGCGCGCAGTCTCCCACTTCGCGCGCTCGGTCTCCACTTCGCACGCTCCGCCCCAGCTCGGCGTTAAGCGCCTCCAACTCCTGATTGCGCTGTGTCAGCCGAGAAAACTCCACGATATTTTCATCACTCATAGGAATATTTTCTCGCGGTGTTAACCCGATGTCGAGCGTGCCCGCCGCAAGCTGCCGCCGCCACAAATACAACTGCCTCGGCGTCACCCCGGCCGCCCGGAGGAACTCTCCCTTCAGACCATGCTTGGTCTCCGCATGGGCCAACACGATCTCCCGGCGCTGCTCCGCAGTAAACGTCCGGTCCGGATCTACCGGAGGGATCTGTACAGACATCTTGAACCTTCCTTCCTCATCCCCATGACCATCACGGGGAAGCTTCCGAAAGTTCACATCTTCAATGGCAAGGTACGAATAACGGCGATTCTGTGTAAAAAGTATCGCGCTGGCTGCCCTGGGCGGCCCTGGATGATGAAAATTACACCGGATCGGCGATTCTGGTGTAAAAAACTTCATGCGAAGTGCACGATCGATTTCGCGAGGGGCATCCGTGGCGGGGGACAGCTATCTCTGACCTGCTTTGCCCTGGATCGTTGGGCCGGAGATTTATCGTGGGTCGCGGTCGAGCCGGGGGTCGTGGAAGGTGCGGGTTCCGGTGACGGTGGCGGCCAAGGCCCCAGCTCCGAGGCACGCGATGGTGGTGGCCCACAATACGGGTTCGAGCCCGAAGTGTTGCACGGCCGGGGCCATGAGCGCGAGCCCGGCGGGGGCGAGCCCATAGGAGATCAGGAAGTCGATGGAGGATACTCGGGCGATAAGCTCGGGTTTTATTTCGCGTTGGACGCAGGTAAACCAGGGGACATTAAACACCTCGATGCCAATACCTGCGAGGACATAGATGGCGACGACGATCCACCAGTTCCAGCCGTTTAGGGCCACGGCCATTGCGCCTGCTACTAGTCCATAGGCGGCGAGCCCGGCGAAGGCCCACCAACCTTGGGATTTAGGTGTCCAGCGGATCACCAATACGGCGCCGATGATGGCGCCTAGGCCGTAGCCGGTGGTGGCCACAGCTAGTAGCGTGTCCGTGCTGGTAATATCCACGCTGACCAGCGGCAATAGCACGCCGGTGGCGGAATACCCCAGCATGATGACCACCACGAGCAATCCCAAGCCGGCCATAAACCAGCGGTGCCTGCGGGCCTCTTGGAAACCTTCCCGAAAGCCCTTGATTAAGGATTGGTGCTCGCTACGTGGGGCCTCGGCGGCGCCGACGGTGCTTGCGGCCACGATAAGCCACAGGGCCGCCGTGACCAGCAATAACACCTCGGTGCCGAGGGTGCGGCTGCCGATGGCCACCAGGGTTGGGGCAACCACCATGACCAAACGCACCGAAAGGGTGTTTGCCGCGTTCGCAGCCTGCCGTTGCGGGCCCACGATATTTGCAGCGATAAGCGATTGAAACGCGGGGCGGCAGGCGCCTTGGCCAGCGCCGATCGCGGCTGCGCTGAGTGACATCAATACCAGCGAGGGCGAGAACACCACAATGCCAACGCTGCCAATGGCGGCGATCAAACCTGCGATCCGCACAGTGCGTACTGCGGATGCGATGTCCGCGATCACGCCTGCTAGGGGCATAATGCCAACGAAACCGATGGTGCGCACCGCGAGAATAATGCCCAACTGGGTTGCATCGAGCTCTTTGGTGATCAATTGCAGCCCGAGGATAAATGGTAATGCCCATGTTGCCAGCCCGCTGGCGGTGGATCCCGACCATAATTTGATAAATATGGCGTTGCGTAAAAGTTGGCGCATTATGCTTCTTTCTTCTGCGTGCTCTAGTAGTCTAATTTATTGAAAAGTTTTTTCGAAAAGCGTGCACATGTGCAGAAGGGTCACCATGTTGAAGCGTCATATTTATTCCGCCGTGGCAATGGCCGCGATTTCTGGGTTGTTGGTTTCCTGCGGTGGAAATGTGGAATCGGACAAGAATGCGGCGGGCTCCGGTTCCGCTTTTACGATTGATAACTGTGGATTTGAATTGGAATTCAAATCCACCGCCCAGCGTGCCGTATCCACCGAGCAAGCGGCAACCGACACGCTCCTGGCGCTCCACGTGGAAAAGCAGATGGTAGGCACCGCAAACCTCAAGACCGCCGTGCTCCCCGAATACCAAGACAAGTACGAGGCCATTGAAAAGATCGCCGAACGGGTACCCACCTCGGAACAATTGCGTTCGGTGGATCCGGATTTTGTCTATTCGCCATTCGAATCGGTATTTACCGCAGATGGTGCGGGTACCCGCGAAGAACTCAAAGACCTTGGGGTAAACGCATACTACAGCAATGTGGAATGCCGCGATTACGAGCCGAACAAGGGCAAGAACGCGTTCGATCTGATCGAAAAAGACATCACCGAGTTGGGCACTATTTTTGGCGCTGAAAGTCGTGCGAAGGAGCTCGTGGAGGAGCAACAGAAGATCATCGAAGATGCCAAAGGCAAGGACATTAAAGACGCGGATAAACTATCCGTCCTGTACCTATACTCCGTGTATAAGGGTGCCCCCTATGTCGCGGGTAAAACCGGTGTTGGCCAGAGCATCAGCGACATCGTAGGCGTAAAGAACGTGTTCGAGGACACCAACGAGCTGTGGCCCGAGGTCGCCTGGGAGGCAATCGCGGAACGCAACCCCGAGGTGATCGTGCTAGCGGACCTCAAGGAACGTGGTGCCCCCGGCGATAGCTACGAAGACAAGATCGAAGCCATGAAAAAAGACCCCGCCATGAGCCAATTGGACGCGGTGAAAAACGAACGCTTCATCATCGTCCCCGGTGTGGAGCTCGACGCTAACGTGCGCTCCGCACACGCCCTGCAGGTTATTGCCGACGGCTTGGCCAAGCAGGAATGAGGAAGCAACGCCACCCCGCAATCCTATGGATCCTTGGCATCCTAGCGATTGCGGCGGCGATGGCTGGGAGCCTGTTTCTGGGCGCGGCGTCGTTAAGCTGGGTGGAGGTGTGGGGCGCTATCACGCACAAAACGGGCCTGTTTATTAGCGCGGCATACCCAGAACCCTCCGTGCTGCGGCAATCAATCCTGTTTGAGCTGCGCATTCCCCGCATCCTCATGGGTACCATCGTCGGCGGCGCGCTCGCAGTGGCAGGTGCAGCGCTGCAAGCCATCACCCGAAATGACCTGGCGGAACCCTACCTTTTGGGGGTGTCCTCCGGCGCTTCAACCGGCGCTGTAGTGGTGATCGTGCTCACCTCCGCGGCGTCGTTTGGCGGGGGTGCGGCACTGGGGCTCACCGGCGGTGCGGCAATCGGCGCGCTGGCATCCTTCGGCCTGCTTATGGCGCTGCTCAAAGGATCCGGCTTTTCCTCCACCCGGGTGGTGCTCACGGGCGTGCTGGTGGGGCAGCTGTTCTCCGCGCTGACCTCGCTGATCTTGATGGCGCGCGGCGACGCAGACTCCGTACGCGGCGTGATGTTCTGGCTGCTCGGCGCGCTCGGGGCATCGCGGTGGGACTCGCTGACTGTCGTGGCGCTGGTATGCACCCTATGCAGCCTCGTGCTGTGGGCCATGTCCCGCTACCTCGACTGCCTCAGCTTCGGCGACGACACCGCGGAATCCATGGGTGTGCCCGTGGCGCGAGTCCGCTCCATCACGCTGATCACCGTGGCGCTGCTCACCGGTGCCACAGTATCCTCCGTGGGCGCCATCGGCTTTATCGGCTTGATCGTGCCACACGCCGTACGCATGATGATCGGGCCCGCGCACGCCCAGCTCATCCCGGTGAGCGCGCTGCTAGGCTCCGCGTTCCTAGTGATCACAGACGCGCTGGCGCGCACCGTGTTTAACCCGCAGGAAGTGCCCGTGGGTGTGTTTACCGCCATTATCGGCGTGCCCATGTTCTTTGTGATCCTGAAGCGAGGTCAACGGTTGTGAGCATAGAACTACGCGATGCGTCGGTAGCGTACGGGCCCAAAACCGTAGTCAGCGGCGTCAATTTCACCTGCACGCCCGGCACCGTATCCGCGCTGGTAGGGCCAAACGGTTGCGGCAAATCAACGCTGCTGCGCGCTATCGCCGGAGTGCACCAATACGGCGGCGGCATCAGCATCAATGGTGCAGCGCTGGCGTCCTATCCGCGGCGCGAACGGGTGCGCCAACTCGCGTTTGTGGCGCAATACACCGATTCCGAAACCGACCTGACGGTGCGGCAAATCGTGTCCCTCGGGCGGGTGGCCGGCAAAGGGCCATGGGCGAGCATGACGCAGCACGACCGTGATGTGGTGGCGCAATCTTTGGTCGATGTGGACATCGAACACCTGGCCGATCGACCGTGGAGCCGCCTGTCCGGTGGCGAAAAACAACGCAGCCACGTGGCCCGCGCGCTCGCCCAAGACGCCCAGACCCTCGTGCTGGATGAACCCACCAATCACCTGGATATCCACCACCAATACGAACTGATGGACCTGTGCGTCAAACTCGCGCACGAGCGCGGGGTGTGTGTCTTGGCCGCTATCCACGACCTGGGCCTAGCCGCTCGCTTTTGCGATCACATCGTGGTGCTGCACCAAGGTGGGGTGCTCGACCAAGGCCCGCCACTGGAGGTGCTGAAACCCGAAAACCTGCGGCGCGTGTTTAGCATTGACGCGCAGCTGCGGGTATCCGAGTCCGGGATCGTGGTTTTAGAATGTGCGGGTACGGTGACTCCCGGCGGCTAACCGATTGCCCTCAAGAGAGGGCAAGGGGGCGGCGGGCCCCGTAGCAACTTCGGTAGCTTGAGGGTGGTCCTAACATCGGTTTTGGGTAATTGGAGAACAATGCTGAAGAAACTATCGGTCATCGGGTGCGCCACGGCAGCCGCATTCCTGTTAAGCGCCTGCGGCGGCGCAGCCACCCAGGAGGAACAATCGTCGGCTACACAGACGACGCAGCTGGACACCAGCTTCCTTGATAGCGGGCAGGAGGTTCCAGCCCCCGAAGGATTCGACCCCTTGGGCACCGGTAAGGTTTATAGCGGTGCGTTTTCGGTCACCGCCACCAAAGGCAGCGACCTGAAAGCCGATTACGCACTCGTCGACGGAACCGCGTACTTTGACCTAGGGGACCTCGCGCCCCTAGACAAAGAAACCACCGTCAATGTGCATGTGCGTAACGGTGGCGTCAGCATGATCCTGCCCAAAGATGTCCCCGTGGAATTGCAGTGCGATATCAAAGACGGCGAGGGCGAATGCCCCACCGATCGCTATAACTCGGACGCCTCCGGGGAAGCGCTGCGGATGAAACTCGATGTCACCGGCGGGAAGGTGGAGGTCGCTGAGCTGGAAGCGGCGAACTAGGGCGCGGCGTCGCAAAGCAAAGCAAGCGCGAATCAGTGGAAAGGGAGTTCGATGCGTAGGAAGGTCGCGGGTGCTGCGGTAGGTGCCACCATTGCCGCGCTGCTCGCTGGGTGCAATGCCACACCCGACGATGTGGAAACGGCCGTATCCTCCGCCTCCAGCGTCCAATCCAGCGTTATGGCCAGCGTGGAATCCGAGGCCAGCTCCGCCGCGGCCCAGGCAACCGCCGCCCTGGAAGAGGCCCGTGCGGCCGCCATAGCGGGCACCGGCGCGCAGATCCCCGCCCCGCCGGACTTTAACCCGCTCCACACGGGATTCGTATATGCGGGCGATTACACGGTCACCGCAACAACGGGCGAACAATTGCGCGATGGCTACGCCTCGATCGGGGACTCGGTGGAGTTCGATTTAAGCGGCCTGGCGCCCCTGCCGGCGGACCGCACCGTGAACATATATACGGACGGCGCGGCGGTGATCATATACCTGCCCACCGAGGTTCGCGTGCGCACCAAATGCACCGCCACCCACGCCATCGCCGAATGTACGAACGAATTGCACAACCCGCAGGCGGCGAGCGGGATACTCACCCTAGAGATCGAAACAATAGGCGGAGACATCGCTGCGATTGAATCGCAGGCAATGCAGTAGAATGCTGTAGCGTGACTCAGCAGATCCATCGCCCCGTCCTTGTCGTTGATTTCGGGGCGCAATACGCCCAGCTCATCGCCCGCCGCGTGCGGGAAGCCCGCATCTATTCCGAGGTCATTCCGCACACCGCAACCGCGGCCGAAATCGCGGCGAAACACCCTGCTGCGCTGGTCCTTTCCGGCGGCCCAGCATCCGTGTACGCGGCGGGCGCCCCCGCGCTGGACCCCGCGATTCTGGAGTTGGGGGTGCCGGTGTTTGGTATCTGCTACGGTTTTCAGGCCATGACGCACGCGCTGGGCGGCACTGTGGCGCACACGGGGAATCGCGAATATGGGCGAACGGATTTGCAGGTTGAGGGCGGTGTGCTGCACGCCGGTCTCGAGGCCACGCACAAGGTATGGATGAGCCACGGGGACGCCGTGACCGAGGCCCCCGCCGGATTTAGCGTGACCGCCCGTTCCGAGGGTGCTCCCGTAGCTGCGTTCGAATGTCAGGAGCGCCGGATGGCGGGCGTGCAATACCACCCGGAGGTGCTGCATTCCCCGCATGGCCAGGAAGTTCTGGTGCGCTTCCTTACCGAGGTCGCCGGCCTTGAGCAAAGTTGGACGCCCGCAAATATTGCCGAAGAGCTCATCGACGCCGTGTGCGAACAAGTGGGCCCCACCGGGCGCGCCATCTGCGGGCTTTCCGGCGGTGTGGATTCCGCGGTGGCCGCTGCCTTGGTGCAACGCGCGATCGGCGACCGCCTCACATGTGTGTTCGTGGACCACGGTCTTTTGCGCGCTGGGGAACGCGAGCAGGTGCAGCAGGATTTCGTCGCCGCCACCGGCGCGCACCTGGTCACCCTCGACGAGCGCGAGGCATTCCTGGCAAAGCTTGCCGGCGTGACCGACCCCGAGGCGAAACGCAAAGCTATCGGGGCCGAATTCATCCGTGCGTTCGAACGTGCCGTCGCCCAAGTGCTTGCCGATGCCCCGGCCGGCTCCAGCGTAGACTTCCTTGTCCAAGGCACCCTGTACCCCGACGTAGTCGAATCCGGAGGCGGTAGCGGAACCGCCAATATCAAGAGCCACCACAACGTTGGCGGCTTGCCGGACGATGTGGAATTCAAGCTCGTGGAGCCGCTGCGCCTGCTGTTTAAGGACGAGGTCCGCGCCGTGGGCCGCGAGCTTGGGCTCCCCGAGGAGATTGTCAACCGGCAGCCATTCCCCGGTCCCGGGTTGGGGATCCGCATTATCGGCGAGGTGACCGAGGACCGCCTGGAAACCCTCCGAGCTGCGGATTTGATCGCCCGCACCGAGCTCACCGCCGCCGGGCTGGACGCCGAGATCTGGCAATGCCCCGTGGTTCTGCTCGCCGATATCCGTTCCGTGGGCGTCCAGGGCGACGGCCGCACCTACGGGCATCCGATCGTGCTGCGGCCCGTCTCCTCCGAGGACGCCATGACCGCCGACTGGACCCGCCTGCCGTACGACGTGCTGGAGAAGATCTCCACCCGCATCACCAACGAAGTCGCCGACGTCAACCGCGTTGTCTTGGATTGCACCTCCAAGCCGCCGGGCACCATCGAATGGGAATAAACGTTCAATCTCCGCGCGCCGGCAACGCCTAGAGGTTTTGGTTGGGGATCCGCCCCACCGCCTGCACGTGGTCGCCGGCCCACACATAGGTGACGTCGGCGATAAAATCCTCCGATTTCGCGTTGGGGTCCTCGCTGGCGTAGAAGGCTTCCCAATCCTTATAGCGGACGGTCACGGAACGATTGTCGGTGGCGATCACCACGTGTTGTGCAGGCACCAGCGCCCCGACGCCAAGGTACTCGCCCTTATGGAACAGCATGAGTTGCATCTCAAATTCCACGGACGGGTAGTCCATCGGCATGAGCGTGGCGTAGGTAAGGTCGGAGCAGGTGTCGTAGTTGCTGTCGCCGTGGTAGGTCCAGCCGCTATGCCGAGAGTCGTGCGGCTTGGGCACATTGGGGATATTCCGCGCGATTTCCGGGGAGTTTGGTTCGCCGGGGCAGCCGGGGTTGCGGTGCGCATTCGGCGTTAAGGTGGCCCCCGGCTCCGTTTGCGTATCGACGTCCAGCGTGGCGACGTCGCTCGTTTCGTCCCGCTCGGCGGGCACGGCCGTCGTCACGGTGACAACCTCCGGTTCGGGGCTTGTGGTGCCGGGCCCGCCAATGGGCAGCAAGGCGCAGGAAGTGCACAGCAAGACGCTTGCGAGGGCGGGAAGCAAGAAGCGATGCATGTAAGACCACCGTGAATGTGCGGATATTCCTACGCTAAAAATACCGGAAACCTGCTGCGGTGGGGTGGTTCTGCTACAGGATCATGGCGGCGATCCAGCCGGCGATCAGGAGGGGGATATTAAAGTGCAGGAAGGTCGGGACCACGGAGCCGGTGATGTGGTCGTGTTGGCCGTCGGCATTGAGGCCGGCGGTGGGGCCGAGGGTGGAGTCGGAGGCGGGGGAGCCGGCGTCGCCAAGGGCACCGGCGGTGCCGATGATCGCGACCGTGGCCAAGGGGGAGAAGCCCAGCGAGACGCATAGCGGCACGTAGATGGAGGCGATGATCGGCAGGGTGGAAAAGGAAGACCCGATGCCCATGGTGACGATCAAACCGACGATCAACATGGCCATGGCTGCGGCGGCTTTGGAACCTGCGAATAGCGCGGCGGAGGCGTCGACAAGAGATTCGATTTCGCCGGTGGCGTTCATGACGGACGCGAACCCCTGGGCGGCGATCATAATAAAGCCGATCAGCGCCATCATCTTCATGCCGGAGGTAAACACATCATCGGCCTCGCGCCAATTCACGCCGCCGGTGACAATAAAGATGCTCAAGCCGACGAGGGCGCCCACGAGCAGGGAATCCGCCTCCAGATCCATGGATTGCATCACCACTTGGATGCCAAAAGTGGCCACGATGGCGACCAAGGCCACGATCACCTTGTATCGCGATACCGGTTGGTCCTCGCGCGCGCTGGCGGCGACGATGGGGATGTTTTCGTAAGCACGGGGGCGTCGATAAGAAAAGAACACCGCCACGAGCACGCCGGCGAACATACCGAGCGCGGGGATGCCCATGGCGCTCATCACGTTAATGCCTGAGGTTTCCATGCCGGCGTTATGAATATTGCCCAGCAAAATATCGTTGAGGAAGATGCTACCGAAACCCAGCGGGACGAACATATAGGTGGTTACAAGGCCGAAAGTCATGATGCAGGCCACCGCGCGGCGATCCAATTGCAGGCGGTTAAACACCGTGAGCAGCGGCGGAATCAGCAACGGAATGAATGCAATATGCACCGGGATCAAGTTCTGGCTCATGATCGCCATGGCCATAATGCCAGCTAGCAAGCCCCATTTCGTGACGGCGTGGGCCTTGGCCTTTACATTGTCATCCGCGGACCCCAACTTGGAAATCAGCCAATCCGCCAGGAGGCGAGGCAGGCCGGACGAAGCGACCGCCATCGCGAAAGCGCCAAGCAGGGCGTAATTCAGTGCGATCTTCGCGCCGTGGGACAGGCCATCCTGAAACGCCACCATGGTGCCATCGAGGCCGAGGCCGCCGACCAGCCCGCCGACGAGCGCGCCGATAAACAGCGCGAGCACCACATGCACTCGCGCAAGGGCGAGAACAAGCATGACGATGACCGCAAGTAATACAGCATTCATGCATACTAACTTAGGGTCAAACCCTTTCACCTCATAATTTCGAGGGGGTGCAGGGGTATATTATTCGATGCGCTGTGAATTTTGCCTTGGGGGCGATGGGTTCTTGGTGGCGGCTATTTGACGGTGACCTGGCCCGTATCGGTGGAAACAATGAGCGTCAATTTGGGCGAGCTGCGGTCGCCGGCGGCGTCCCGGCAATCGACCTGACCCACATTGGAATCGCAGCGGACAATGGTGGTGACCTTTTTCGGCAGGGTGACATTGATACTGCCGATATTGCTCATGAGCTCCACCTCGGTGTCCTGCGAAAGCGTGTTCAATTCGCTGAGGTCGAGGGTGATATCGCCAACATCGGTCATGTAACTCTTCTCGAGGTTGGATTGATCGGTCACGCGGACATCGATATCGCTGGCATCGGTGACGATGTACGTGCCGTCGCCGACCGTAGTGATAAGCAAACTCACAAAGAGCGCAAAAAGCCCCAAGAGTGCCCACGGCCACCTGCGGTGCTTCTTCGTTGCCATGATTCAAAGTCCTTTTGTTCTCGGTTGGGTAATGCAGTTGGGTAATGTTCGGTGTGAGTCGCCGTGGTGCGGCCGCGCTCACCTTTATGGTGCCCGCGGTGTGCGCCGCCCGGCATCAGGGTTTGCCCTGAGAAAACCCTGGTCTTGCAGGTGCATGGTTGTTGGGCGACACGCTGCATGCCACGATGGATACTATGAAATCCCCGTATCCGGTTTACGTGCGTTACCGCCAAGGGCGGGTGGTCGCCGGCGTAGCCAACGGCCTGGCCGGGCACCTCGGTGTGGATGTGTTGCTCGTGCGGCTAGTGCTGATGTTTACCATGCTGCTCGGCGGCATCGGCGTGCTGTTCTATTCGCTGATGTGGATTTCCACCAAATTGGAGGACACGCCCGCGGAGGTGAACACCCGCAAATCGCGGAAGTTCGGCTCCGTGACATTGGTGGCGCTTGGATTGCTGGGCGCGATCACGTCCTTCTCCTTTGCCACCGGCGTGCAGGGCGGGGCATTGCTGGCCGTGGCTTCGCTGGGATTGGGTGCGGTCTTTGCCTGGCGGGCCATGGACAGCGGCGTGGATTCGTTCACATCTTCGAGGGGGATTTTAACGATTATCTCCGGAGTCATACTCCTTGGGTCGGGCGTGGTGCTGGCCATGCTGAACTGGGAAACCCCGGCGGTGTTCATGGCGTCGATAATCTCGGTGGTGCTCACGCTGGCAGGGGTGCTGGTGCTGGGGTTGCCACTGTGGCTGCGCATGTGGGATGCGCTGACCGAAGCGAGGGCGGCTACGCGGGCGGAGGTGGAACGCGCCGAAATCGCATCGCGGCTGCATGATTCGGTGCTGCAGACGCTGGCGCTGATACAGAAGCAGGTGGACGATCCGCAGGCGGTGGCCCGGCTGGCGCGCTCGCAGGAACGGCAGTTGCGCGAATGGCTGTTCGAATCCGAAAAGACCGGGCCGACTACTACATTTACCGCGCTGGGGCGGGCTTGCGCTGAAGTCGAAGATATGTTTGGGGTGCATATTGCGCCCGTGACGGTAGGCGCGGATTCGCCACTGACCGTGGAAACCCAGGCTGCGGTGCTGGCTGCGCGGGAAGCGATGGTCAACGCCGCGAAATACGCGCAGGTGGGGCAGCTCGATGTGTACGCCGAAAACCTGAGCGGATTGGAGATCTATGTGCGCGATCGCGGTTGCGGCTTTGATATCGAGGCCGTGCCGGAGGATCGCCACGGTGTGCGGGACTCGATAATCGGGCGGATTCAACGCGTGGGCGGCACGACGGCAATCCGCTCTTCGGAATCCGGGACGGAAGTGCGCATCCAGGTCGCGCAGGGATCCACGGAAGTTGCCGAAGATTTGCTGCACTTCCCCCCGGCTGGCCCACCGGGAGCGGCCCAGGTGACGCAAGTGCCGTAGCATAGGCGGTATGTGCACGGTGTTTCTGGTTGATGATCATTCGGTGTTTCGTTCAGGTGTTCGAGCGGAAATTTCATCGGCATTGGAGATCGTTGGAGAGGCAGGCAGCGTGAGAGGGGCTATAGATGGAATCCGAAATAGCCGCCCTGACGTGGTGCTATTAGACGTGCACATGCCGGAGGGCGGCGGGCAGGCGGTGATTCGCGCGGTTGACGTCCCGACCAAATTTTTGGCGCTCAGTGTTTCGGATGCTGCGGAAGACGTGATCTCCGTGATCCGCGCCGGGGCCCGCGGTTACGTAACCAAAACGATTTCCGGCCCCGAACTTATCGACGCAGTGCGGCGCGTCCACTCGGGTGACGCCGTGTTTTCGCCGCGCTTGGCGGGTTTTGTACTAGATGCGTTTTGTGCACCCGATCGGGTGGCCGGCGTGGGTGTTGTGGATGCCCCCGATGCCGATAGCGCCACCGAATCTGGGAAAGTTGCGGTGTCCGACCCGGTGATCGATGCCTTGACCCGCCGCGAGCTGGAAGTTTTGCGCTTGCTGGCGCGCGGTTATACCTATAAGGAGATAGGTAAGGAGCTTTTTATATCCGTGAAGACGGTGGAAACGCACGCTTCCAATATCTTGCGGAAAACCCAACAATCAAACCGGCACGCGTTGACGCGCTGGGCGCGGTCGAGGGACTTGGACTAGGCGGGTCGGCGGGGGTTGGCGGGGATTATCGGGGGTTTGGTGAGGGTCGGCGGGGGGATGGGACGGGTTTGGTGAGGGTCGGCGAGGGGATGGCTGATTTTGGGCCGGATTTCGGACCTAGGAATTAGGTAGTGCACTTCACATGAAATTTTTTACACACGAAACGCCGATTCTGTGTAATTTTCATCGTTCGGGGCCGCCCAGGGCCGCAGCCGCGATATTTTTTACACAGATTTCGGGATTTTGATGTAAAAAATATCGGTAGACAACGTTCAACTCGGGACTCGGGAAAAGTTGCTGGCAACGCATTGAGCTCCTGTAACGCCTTTGGCCCATAGCGCGGTAAGGGTTTGGGAGAATGGGGCCGCAGAGGGGCTGTTACGGCGTTTTGCCAATTTCGATTTCGCAGCCAAAATATATTGGGCAAGTTGGGTGTGGCGTTATGGTTGATGCTTCGGGGGCTGGGTGACCGCGTAGGAGAGGAAGCCGCAGCCGAGGGCGATGGTGGCCGAACCGATGATGGTCCAAGTGAGAGATCGTTCGGTGATGGGGGTGCAGGTTCCGGCGCACACAAGTGGCGCGGCCTCCATGAGGTGCGTGCCCTGGAGGAACCATAAGAGCCCTACGGAAACAAGGGTGGCGCCGATGAAAACTTTGATTGATCGTTTGGCAAACGACATGTCCTGTGCTCCGAGTTTTATATCTATTAAAAAGCTTAGAGGTGATGCTATAACGCCTGTGAGCGAACATGCTATGGGTTGGGGAAAAGTTGCCTGAAGCGTTATGGATTCAGTGCTAAGTGTCACCGGAAGGTTATGGTTTCGTCGCCAACCGTTCTACCCCCCACCGCAGTTGCGCACGTGTGTTCGAACGGGGATACTGGATCCCATGAAGGGAACAAGTGTTCGAGAGAGGGGCGATGCCGCATTACGGGCATTGCCTCGAGACGAACGCATCCGTGCCCTTCGGGGGCGCATGGCGGCCATCGGGGTGGCGGGAGTACAGACTAGCATCGCCGCCGAACAACCAGCCCTCGCAGGAATAATCCCAGTTCCGGAGGCATTGTCGGGCCTACTTCCGGGCGGGGGATTGGCGCGCCGAACCATGGCCTGCATGAACGAGTGTCCGACCCTGGTGGTGCACTTGCTTGTGCATGCGGCGCGCCACGGAGAGACCGTAGGGGTGGTTGGCTGGCCCGAACTCTGTTTCGCCGAAATGAGCGAATACGAAGATGTGTTCGCCCGCGTGGTATGCGTTCCGGACCCCGGAATAGAGCCACTTTCCGTTGCCGCGACCCTCAGTGAGGGGCTGGATTTGGTGTTTTGCTATCTGCCCCAAAAGGAGGTAACGCCGAGCCGCGCGCGTCCGTTGCTGGGGAAGTTGCGGCGGGGCACGGCGTCGATAATCGTCGTGGGTGCGGAAGTGTCAAATCCGGCGGTACGGTTGCGTGCGACGGTTCGTGGCTTTCATGGCGTCGGCCGCGGCACCGGCAGGATTCAAACGGTAGAGCTAAGTGTGGAAGTGTCCGCGCGGGGCCTGCGCAATACCGCTACGATGCATGTCGGTGAGCCCGTTCGGCGTGCGGAAATGTCGCTGCTGCGGGTGGTGTAGCGATGCGGTTTCTGGTGTTGTGGTTTCCGGATTGGCCGGTGCAGGCGCTGCCTGACCAGGCGGAATGCGTGGCTGTGGCGCGTGCAGGGGAGGTTTGGGTGTGCAGTCATGGGGCTCGGCAAGCGGGGGTGCGGCGCGGGGTGCGGGTGCGTCATGCGCAGGCGTTGTGCCCACGGTTGGAGGTGGTTGCGGAAGATCAGCGTCGAGACGCAGAAGCGTTCGAACAAGTGGTGGCGGCCCTGGATGATTTCGCCGCCGGGGTGGAGGTTTTGCGCCCCGGGCTGGTCGCCGTGGATGCGCGCGCGGCCGCCAAATATCACGGCAGCGAGGACCGCGCCGTGGAGTTGCTGGTGGATGCCGCCGCCCTTCGGGGGGTGGATTCGTGTGCCGGCGTGGCCGATGAAATCACCACCGCGATTATCGCCGCTCGAACACCTGCTCTGGTCCCGGCTGGGGCTTCGCAGGGGTTTTTGCGCCAGCAACCGTTGCGGATATTGGCCGCGGAAGAGGCGCTTGCGGCGGATAAGGGTACCGTCCAAACCCTTTCTGAGCTGGGTTTACGCACGCTTGGAGACGTCGCGGATATTGGCCCTCGCGATATGGTTGCGCGTTTCGGGGCTGCGGGGGAACATATTTATCGCCTTTCTGTGGGGCAAACACAGCGTCGAATAGCGCCCTCGTTGCCGGGGGTGTACCTGCCGGTGCATTATCGTCCGGAGGAACCCATGGTCCGGGTGGACGCGGCGGCGTTCGCGGGCCGCCAATTGGCCCACGAGCTGCATACCAAACTGGAGTATTACGGCGTGGCGTGCCAACGATTGTGTATTCGAGCGGAGTTTGGCGATGGCGAAAGCCTGGAACGCATTTGGCGGACACGCGAAACTCTGTCCGAATCGGGCATGGCGGACCGCGTGCGGTGGCAGTTGGATGGGTGGCTGGCGGGCGGGGCGTCGAAAAGCGAGGAGGGAGGAATTGTTGCGCTGACGCTGGATCCGCTGGAGGTGAGCGCTCCGGATACGGCGGGGCTGTGGGGCGATGCGCGGCCCGAAGAGCGAATCAAACGAGTTATCGAGCGCGTGCAGGCGACGCTGGGGCCCGATCGGGTGTTGCAACCGGTCCTCGCAGGAGGCCGCGGGGTGGCGCGACGCGTGCAATTCGCGCCCTACGGGGAGCCGGTCACTCATGCGCCGCAGTGGAACGGGGCCCTGCCGGGACCCCATCCCGCGCGGCTGATGGACGGCAAGGTGACGCTCGTCGATGCCGCCGGGGCGACCGTGGAAATCGATGAGGAATCCCTGCTCAGCGCGGTTCCGGCGGTATTGCAGGTGCGCGGGAAACGGCATGAGGTCACGGCGTGGGCGGGCCCTTGGCCGGAGGGGACGCGCGCCCGTTTGCAGGTCGTGGCGGGCGGGAATGCCTACCTGGTGTGTTGGGTCGCGGGCGGCTGGCGCGCGGAGGCGAGCTACGCCTAGTTATGCAGGATATCGATCACCACGCGGGTGGGATTTTCCAACACTTGTACGGAATAGGGGCGGCGCTCGCCTTTGATGCCGATCACGAATTGGGTTTGGCCTTCGAAGCTGCCGGCGTCGAGGACGTCCGTGATCAGTTCGGTGTTCATTTCCACGCGGCCGATTTGCGGGTCCTCAAGGCCGAGTTCGAACGGATATGTGGTGCCGGTGACCAGCACTTCGAGGGCGGTATCGCCGGGCACCTCGATGGGGTTGCCGCTTGCCTGTTGGGAGGGGTTGTCGGTGTAATCGCAGAACCATCCCGGCTCGCCGGAACCCGTGGCTTCGAACACAATGCGGTCAAAGCCGTGGTGGCTGGCGGCGCGCACCGAGGTGACCACGAGGGCGGTTTGCTCCTTCGCGGGCTGTTCGTGCCGCTCCAGGGAAGCGTCGCCAAGCGGTGATAGCCCGGCGTGGCTGGTGGCTTCCGTGCTGCCCGCGGCGGAGCTGGATGCGGACGAGTTTTCGGAGCTAAGGGATGCGGAAGAGTGAGCGGACGAGTTTTGGGTCTCCAGGTTCGGTGCGCAGGCACCAACCAGGCTTGCGAGGACGCA
This sequence comes from Corynebacterium canis, assembly GCF_030408595.1. Classification (NCBI taxonomy): domain Bacteria; kingdom Bacillati; phylum Actinomycetota; class Actinomycetes; order Mycobacteriales; family Corynebacteriaceae; genus Corynebacterium; species Corynebacterium canis. The sequence continues at coordinate 511,360 of NZ_CP047080.1, forward strand.
CGCACTGAAGGTGCAGGCAAGGAATCCATGGGGGAGACCAAGAGGTGATCGCACGGACATGTTGTTAGCGTATCTACAAATTGCGGGCAACATTGTTTGGTCGTCCGGATTGTGAACGAATCGTTGCAAAAATCTCGCTATTCTGTTGATATATGAGCACTAGTACGCGTTGTTCAGCCGCGCATCATGAACCGCTTCCCGGATCCGCAAAGGTTGGTGGGGTGTATGTGCTGCTGGAACACCTGCAGGGCTGGGGGCGCGATGTGCTCGATGGCGTGGCTTTCGGGGCGGAGCTGACCGCCGATATTAAGGCGCATTTGAAAAAGACCGGCGCGCAGCTGCAGCTGATTCGCAAACCTGGGCGTTCGGCGCGGCATCGCACACAACGTCGAATGTATCTGGTGTTTTGCGAGCTCGGCGTGATTGAAACCTTGCTCGTGCCGGGCCCCGCTGCCATCTTGCGCCTGGATTTGACGGGGCCGGGCCGCAATGGGGCGGAGCCTGTCGACCATCCACTCGCACTCGTGTGCACACACGGCAAGCGCGACATGTGTTGCGCGCTCAAGGGGCGCCCGGTCGCGGCGGCCATGCAGACCTGTTTCTTCGGCGATGAAATCTGGGAGTCCTCCCATACGAAGGGCCACCGATTCGCCCCGTCCATGCTCCTATTCCCCTGGGGCTATTCGTATGGGCGTTTGAATGCGCCGTCGGCGATCGAAATGTTAAAGCGTGCCACGCTCGGCGAAATGTATATCAAGGGAAATCGCGGCCGCGGCACCTTCGACGCTCTCGGACAAGTGGCCGAACTCGCCGTTGCGAAGAAGCTTCTCGACGCCGCGGAACCCCTCGCCCCAGGCGCGTTGATGGTGGCGGCAGACGGCGAAACCACCCGGGTGGTTGGGCATCCGGACGGTCGGCGCTGGCGCGTCCAATTGGAGCGGCAAGAGGTGGATGGGGTGATCGCCTCCTGTGGGGACGAACCGAAAAAGGGCCACGCATGGGTGGCCCTTGGAGTCGAACAATTGGGCTGATACTAGCCCTCGGAGGTCAGCATCGAGAGCAGGAAGATGCTGTCTTCCTTGGCCTCCACGCGGTGCGTGATCTGTGCGGGCAGGTGTGCGATTCGCCCGGGGGTGAGGGTCTCGTGGTGGTCGCCAGCCTGGAAGGTGACCTCGCCGCGCAGGCATTGCACGGTGATCGGGTGCGCGCACCGGTGATCGTCCAGCACCTGGCCGGCCTTAAAGTTCACGGCGATAAGGTTGACGCCATCGGCGGTGGCCAGCCGCTTCACGGCGGGGGCGTCGCCTTCGATGGGGGACGGGGCGTCGACAAGCACGTCGAAGCCGCGCAATTCCTCGCCCCGGTCGTCGGCGGGCGGTTGGAACGTGAGTTCTTGTTTCTCGCAGATGAGGGACACGGCCGCGAGGTTGTCGGCGTGCTTGGTAAAGGTGCGCCGCATGTCCAGGACGCGGGCGCGGGCTTCGGGGTTCCGTAGCAGGTTAAACAGGATGCGTGCCACGCGCGGGCCCTCGTCGGCGATCATTTGCTTCGGGTCGAGCAGGCCCATGGGGGCGGTGCGCACGGAGGTGACTTTGAAGCCCTGCGATTCGAAAAGTTTTGTCCATTCGGCGACCGTTAGCGGGCGGGCATTGACGCGGATGCTGCGGGCCAGTGCCTTGCGGAGGTCCTCGGCGGTTTCCTCGGCCACATCGTCGGGGCGCAGCGCCAATTCGTGGATGGCGTATTGGCCGCCGGGGGCCAGGATGCGCCACGCCTCGGAAATAATGGCGGCCTTGCCTTTTTCGCCCTGCATGGTGAGCATGGCCTCGCCGATAATGAGGTCGGCGCTATTGGCCTCGAGCCCGGTTGCCTCGGCCTTTGCGGCGATGACTTTGCCCTGGTTGCCCACGGCTTTTTGGGTGGTTTCGACAGCGTGATCGTCTTCATCGACGCCGATATAGGACTGCGGGTGACGCTCGAGGATTTGCGCCGCAGTAAGCCCCAGTCCCGGTGCGAGTTCGACAACACGTTTGCCGCTCGGGTTGGCCGTTTCCACCATCCATGTGGTGAGCTTACGGCCGCCCGGACGCAGCACCCGCTTGCCGAGTTTTGCCAGTAGCCAGTGCCCCTGGAGGTGCTTCGATCCCGTCATGATGACTCCTTATTCTAGGTGAGGCTTCCATTATATCCGGAAATCATGCACCCAAAATGTGTCTTTTATTATGGCCGGGCCGCGCGCACCCCCGATGATTACTTCGAATCTATGGTCGCGGGCACAGGCACGACCTGCGCCAACGGCATCGGTGTCGACGTCGCGGGGGCTGCGGGAAGCGCGGCGGGTTGGGGTTGCTGGCTCGGCAGCGCGGCCTGATACCGCGGCGAATATCCGGAAGTGAGTTCGACGGTGAGGTAGCCAGTGTCCCGGCGGGCCTGCCGCCAGCTGGTAACAATCACCGAGATAAAGGTGGGGTAGGCGACCAGCACCGCGAAAATAATCCCGAACAGGGACTGGCCGATCACAAGGTTCCACACAAAATGCGAGGCAAAGCCGAACAGGAACCAGAATGTGGCCACCCCGATGCGCCACAGCATGCTCCGGCCCAGCGTAAATACCGCCAGCCCGATACCAAAGCCGACAAAGCCGGTAAACATCATGTGCAATCCGGGGCCGAACACGGTGCGGAAACCCCACGTGATGGCCACGCCAAGAAGATCCGAATCGGGGTCGGTGAGCGCGCCTTGCCCGGCGTAGCCGAAGTTTTCGAACACATCGAACGCCATGCCCACGAGCATGCCGGTGGCCAGCCCGTGCCAGGGGCGATTCATGCCCCGGAAGGATGCAAGGATCATGAGCACCCCGATGGCCTTGGTGAGTTCCTCCGGGTACGCGCCCGCAAAGGAATACACCAAATCCCTCCAGCCCAATTTGAGCACCACCTCCGTGGTGGGCATGGCGATGATCACGCTGAGGCCAACGGAGCCGATCGCGCCCCACGCCATGCATGCGATCGGCCACATCCAATGCGCGTCCTTTGGCCACAGCGGGCTGAACCGTAGCACCAGGAGGACAATGCCCGCTTGGATCAGCGTAAATGTGAGGTTTGTGGCGGAGGCCAGCGGGTCCACCACCAGCACGTTAATGGCCACGAGCGCCGCCGATGGCAAAAGCAAAAGTGTTGCAATGGCGAGGATGATCTGAATCAGGCGTGTCATATCGCGTCACCGAATCCTTCCGGGGCGGCGGGCAGGTGCGGGCGCTCGGGGATCTCCGAGCCGCCGGAGGTGTCCGGGTTGAATTGGGGCAGGTCATCGGCCTTGGCCAGCCGCTTCCAAATCAGATCGGCCATGATCTCGTAGTTTTCGCCGTAGACCAATGCGACCATCACCTCATCGCTGTGTTCCCCGCTGCCCTGCATGGTGATCGCGGCGGCCTGGATAAACCCCTGGTGGGTGCCCGCGCGGAACACATGGTTCCGTTCGATCACCTGCGCCTCCAAGGCGGAATTAGAAAAGGTGGTCGAGCGCAGCATGCGCCGCGTGATCGTCTCCATCGGCCCAGTGGAAATGACCACCTTGGAGGCCACAATGGTGCCATTGCAATTCCATTCGAGCGACGCAGGGTCGTCGTAGAGCCGCTCGCACACGATCTCGCTATCGTCGGCGTTGTGGATTGGGATTTTCCATTCGGAATCCGGCCCAGACAACTCAATCGCGGAGTATTCCTTTGCGTCGGCGGATTCCGGAATTATCGCATTGAGTATGGTCGGCAGGGTCGCAAGAAAAATAAACACCAGCGCGAGGGCCGCGACCTGTGTAACCCTCGTCGCTGGTTTAAAACGATAATCCACGCCGCTAGCTTAGCCGACGGCGTGGTAGATGGAGCGATGCGCGCTTAGCGTCGCATGATGCGCGCGCTGAGCCAGTTGCCCACAAATTGGGCGATCTGCACGATCACAATGATCACTACGGTGGCCACCAATGTGACCTGCCAGTCAAAGGCTTGGTAGCCGTATGTGATTGCGAAGTCGCCAAGCCCGCCGCCGCCGATATAGCCGGCCATCGCCGACATATCCACGACCGCGATAAAGATAAACGTGTAGCCCAAGATCAGAGGTCCGAGCGCTTCCGGAACGATCACTGTGGTGATGATCGTCCACGGCGAGGCCCCCATGGCTCGGGCCGCTTCGATCACCCCAGGGTCGATAGCAACAAGGTTTTGTTCGACGATGCGTGCGACGCCGAAGGAGGCGGCGATGGACATCACGAACACCGCCGCATCCGTGCCGATCGTGGTGCCCACCACCGAGCGCGTCACCGGACCGATCGCGGTGACCAAAATAATAAATGGAATGGGCCGCACGAGGTTGACCAGAATATTGAGAATGGTAAACACTGGCTTGTTGCGCAGCACGCCTTGCGGTCGGGTGGTGTACAACAGGATGCCGAGCGCGAGGCCGATCAGGCCGCCGACCACCATAGTGATGCTCACCATATACAGAGTGGTCCAGATCGCGTCTTCGAAGCGGCCGCTGAGGCGCGACCAGTCGGTGGCGAGTGTCATCGTGTTCATCGCTGGATCTCCTGGACTTCGGTGGTGGCGGATACTGCGGTGTAGAACTCTTCGATGGCGTCGGCGGGCCCCGTCAGCCGCACCGTGACCTTACCGAACGAACGTTTCTGCAGCGTGGTCATGCCGCCGTGGACGATGCTGACGCTCACCCCGGCTTCCGTGGCCCGGGCGCTGGCCGTGAAAAAGCCGGATTCCTCGGTCAGGGTGATGGTAAACAGGCGTCCTTCGTGCGCGAGCAGGTCCCCGGATTCCACCTGGTCCGGGGTATTGCGCAAGGACGTGGCTACGAATCTTTGTGCTACTTCGGTTTGGGGGTTTGAAAACACCTCGAAGACGCTGCCGTGCTCCACCACGCGGCCGTTTTCCATCACCGCGACGCGGTCTGCGATGGTGCGCACAACGTCCATTTCGTGCGTGATTACCACGATGGTAATGCCCAGTTGTTCGTTGACCCGCCGCAGCAATTTCAGCACTTCATGCGTGGTTTCCGGGTCCAGCGCCGAGGTCGCCTCGTCCGCCAAGAGTAACGACGGCGAGGTGGCTAGCGCCCGCGCGATACCTACGCGTTGCTTCTGCCCGCCGGAAAGCTGTTCGGGATAGCTTTTGCCTTTATCGCCCAAACCTACGAATTCCAGCAATTCCTGCACGCGCTTTTCGCGCTGTTCCTTTGCGACGCCCGCGAGCTTCAGCGGGTACGCAATATTGCCCGCCGCGGTGCGCGAGGAGAATAGGTTGAATTGCTGGAAGATCATGCCGATCTTGCGCCGCAGCACGCGGAGCTTGTGCTCTGGGAGCTTTACGATATCTACGTTATCGATAAGAAGTTCGCCAGAGGTGGGGGTGTCTAACCCATTGATCATGCGCACCAGCGTGGATTTCCCCGCGCCGGAGTAGCCGATCACGCCGAGGATTTCACCTGGCTCAACGGTAAGGGACACGTCGTCGAGCGCCTTGGTGGTCGCCTTTCCGTTCTGGAACACCTTGCTAACGTTGCGGAATTCAATGCGGGTGCCTCGGGACTCGGACACGGTGCCTCTTTTCCTTGTGGGGTGAACGCGCCGAACGCCCCAGCGTGTGGTGGCGCGGGGCGTCGATACGCAAAATTAGCTTACTTCAGGGATTCCTCAATGCGGTCGAGGATTTGCTGCAGCTCCTCGGCGGAGCGCTTCACTGGGACGGAGGTGCCGCCGGAATCTTCCGCAACGGCGTCCAGAACCTCCTGGTCGTGCCACAGCTCGGCGAGCTTCTTGATCTTCGGGTCGTCCTTGTCTTCGGCCTTGGTAACGAACACATTGATGAACGGCTCGGCGGTGGCGGAGGCGGGGTCGTCCGCAAGAATGCTCGAATTCGGGTCGATGCCGGCGCGGTCCAAGAAGGAGTTATTGATAATCGCGGGGGTACCCTCGCCGTACGCGGTCGTGGTTTGTGCGGCGTCTACGGGGGTGACCTTGACCTTGGACTTCGCCTCGTCGATATCGGCGGGGGTCGGGGTGACTAGGTCCTTTTCCTTCAGCGTGAGCAGGCCGGCGTCCGCAAGCACGTTAATCGCGCGGCCCTGGTTGGAGGAATCCTTCGGAATGGAAACGGACTGGCCCTCGATGCCGTCTACGCTATCGTGGTCCTTCCAAAACAGCGCTAGGGGAACTACCTCGGTTGATCCGATCGGCGTCAGGTTATCGCCAGCGCCCTTGTTATATTCCGCCAGGAAGAGCAGGTGTTGGAACAGGTTTACGTCTAGCTGGTCCTCGCTGAGGGCGCGGTTAGGCGTGTTGTAATCGCCAAAGTTTACGATCTCAAGCTTAATATCGTTTTCGTTGGCCTTTTTCTCAAAGACCTGCCACGCCTTCTTGCTGCTATCGGTGGTGCCGATGCGAATGACTTCGTCGGAGCCGGAACCGCTACCGCAGGCGACTAAACTGGTGGCGGCGATCACGCTGGCTGCCGCGATGGCCGTGAAGCGACGGAGAAACATGTGTTTGTGTCCTTAGGTGTTAGTCCATGAATAGACAGAGCTTTCTGTTGGTTGTGTACTCTAACAGGTAGGAAGCAATCTGTACAGCTCGGTCTATTTTTGGTGGTTGCGGTGGGTTTTCTGGGGGTGTTGCCCTGTTTTCCCAGCGAGATTGGACTAGCCTCGTGGTGACCTATTGTGAGGGAGGCTCAGACTATGGATCGTCGGCAGTTTTTAAAAACAGCCGCTATGGGGGCAGCCGGCAGCGTTTTGGTGAGCTGCGGACTAGACGCATCAAACACCGGCAGCGCAACGCAACCTTCCCCGTCAAAGGCTGGGTTGCTGCGCATTGCCGCGGCCGGCAGTGCTGACGACGCCCTCGACCCGAAGACCGCTACCGGGGTCGCCGCGTGGACCGCGATCCATGCGATTTTCGAATCTTTGGTGATTACGGGGCCGAATGGCCCCATTATGCAATTGGCCAAGCGAATCGAACACAACGAAGAGGCGGACATTTGGACCGTGGTGCTGCGGGACAACGCCAAGTATTCCAATGGCGGCACCGTGGTGGCCCAAGACGTGGTAGATTCCTTGGAGTATTTGTCCGAGGGGGAGATTGCCAAAAGCATCCTTGCGCCCATCGATTTTGAGAAAAGCAAGGCGTTCGATGAAACCACGGCGGTGCTGCGGTTGCGGGAATCGCGCTTCGATTTCGTGGAGAGCGTGCTGGCGATTCTGAGCCCGGTGTTCCAGGGCGGTAACCCCGCCGGGGGTATCGGTTCGGGCCCGTATGTGTTGGATTCCGGCAATGGGGCGGAAGGCTGGGTGCTTAAGGCGAATCAGCACTACCCGCCGGCGTGGCGTCTGTCCAGCGGCCTTGAGGTGCGGGCGATCGCGGATGCGGGCAAACGCCTGCGCGCATTGAATGAAGGCGATGTGGATTTGGCGTTGGACCTGCCCGCGGGCGCTTCGCAGGGGTTTTCCGCGGATGCGGAGGCGTGGTCGTTTGGGCCCTCTGATACTAAGAACCTGTGTTTTGTGATGAATGTCAACGCCGCGCCCTTTGATAAGGAGGAGGTGCGCCGCGCGATGAAACTGGTGGTCGATCGCGAAAAACTGGCCGGGGTGATCTTCGATGGGCACGGCAAGGCTGGCAATGACCTGCCCGGCCAGGGTTTGGAGGGTTTCCCGCGTGGGCTGCGGATCAAGCGCGACGTGGACACCGCGAAGGAGCTGTTTGCGGCGGCGGGCGTGAAAACGTTGACGTTGATCACCGCCGAGCTTTCACCGGGTATGAACGACGCCGCGTTCCTCCTTGTGGATCAGCTCAAGGAGGTGGGCGTGGAACTTACCGTTAAGGAACAGGATCCTGGGACGTACCTTGCGGATCTGGACGCCTTGCAGCAGGAACCTTTCTTTGCCATCGCCCTGCCGAACCTGCGGGTGAAATACGCGCTGCCGCTGTATGGCGGGCGGAGCGGGATTTTCAACCTTTCCGGCTGGGGTGGTGATGAGGATTGGAGCGGCGAGTTGGAAAAACTTACCGGAGATAAGGGGCGTCGCTCGGACCTGGATACCTTGGGGGAAACCTTTGCCGAGCATGGCGGGCTTGTGTTGTGGGGCGTGCGGGAACCCGTGCACGGGCGTGCGAAGGGAAGCCCCAACGTGATCATGGCGTTGGGGGCTCCGATCATCAGTGCGGTGTCTTAGTTAGCTCCAATCCACCGGTGGACTCTCTTTTCCCCTTCGCGCATTGATAATGAATGCGGCGGCACAGGCGCAAAGCGCCAGGGGGAGGAGCATCCAGGTCGCGAACGGGTCGCCATCGATGAGCGGGATCGCGGTCAGCGTGGCAACCACAATCACGATGGCCAAGCGGGCGTCGAGTTCGGATGCTTCCAGGTTGGTCAGTTTCTTGAGCATGTCTAGGTCCCTTCATAGGCGGGTATGAAATACGGGGATGGCCTGCGGAAACACAGGTCTCCTACCTTCCATCCAAGGTGATCACATCGCGGAAGTAAAGTGATCTGCATCATTCGATATAGGAATGATATGGGCGCCTAAAGCCTATCGCTGTGGCCTAAGTCGCATTCTCATGTTTGAGGACGCGGGCAGATGGTAGACAACTTGATATAGCATTGTGGGCGACGTTTTCTCAGGAACCCGTTTTTGCAGGTTGCGGGCGGGTTCTGGGCGCGATTTATAGGGGTTGACCGGGGGTGTTGTCAAATCACTAATGCTTGCGATTTAGTAGCGTTATAGCAGGTTTGCGCGTTGGTATAGATGTTATCACTTAGCTGAATTTAAGGCTTTTCACAGGAAGGGGTCTTGTTCATGAGGCGCCAGATGCTAGTCCGCTCTCGGATGTTGGTGACGGTAACACCGCCAGAACAGTCAGAGGCGGCGATGCGAGAATTGCAGAGCGCAATCGATACACTTCAAACCGACGAGGGGGACCATCAGTTTCTCAAGGCCGAGGTGGCGGGGGCGCGCCGCGCAGGCAGGATGTATATCATCTTTGATATCGAGCTTGATTCCGTAAATGAAGCCGGCCGGGTGAGCAAGAAGGCTGCGGAAGAAATCTTTGCCACGATCGATAGCCCGGATTACACGCTCGAGGCGGGAAGTCACTTTGTGATACCCGTCTAAAAGCGTACATTTGTTCGTATGCGGTGGAGCGGCAGCCATTCCTTGAGCTGGTCCCAAATGGAGAAAATCCTTTCGGGGAAACCCGTTGGTGACCTTGGCTTGATCGAGCCCGCACACGCCGAAGCCGCCCGGCCGTGCGCAACCAAAAGCGCGGTGCCGTTCGCGGAATTGCATGCGGTAAGCAACTATAGTTTCCTGCGCGGCGCCTCCGACCCGGAGGAGATGGTAAAACGCGCTGTTGAGCTGGGAATTTCCGCGCTCGCCCTCGTTGACCGCGATGGATTTTACGGGGCCGTAAAGTTTGCCGAGGCTGCCGGTAGGTACGGATTGCCCACCGTGTTCGGCGCCGAATTGACCCTGCCCCAAGGTGTGCTTACCGTTCTGGCGCGGGGCCCGAAGGGCTATCAACGGTTGTCCCGCGCCATCGCCAGCGCGAAAATGGCGGGTGGAGAAAAGGGCGCCGTGAGCTACCCGTTGCTCCCCGAGCTGGCAGAACAAGCGTGCGAATCGTGGCAGGTTTTGGCGGACGATTCCTGGCTGCCGCACCTCGCCGAACTACGCGATAGCTTCGGTGACGCCAATGTGGCGCTGGAATATCGTGTCACGGGCATGCCCCGCGACGTGGATACGCACGCCGCCCTCGATGCGGTGACCGGATTGCGGCGCGTGCTCAGCGCCAATCCCGTTGCGGCCACACGTTCGGATTCCTCGTTGGCTGCGGCGAAGCACGTATTGCGCGGTGGGCAGCGGCACGAATTGCATCCCGTTGGGGGCATGTGGTTGCGCAACGGTGAGACCTTGTTGCGTGCGTGCCCGGGTGCCGGGCCGTACCTGCAGGCCAGCATGGATATTGCTGCCGAATGTGCGTTCCCCTTTGAGTTGGTGGCGCCGAAGCTGCCCAAGTGCGATATCCCCGCCCCCCATACTGAGGCCTCCTGGCTCGGCGAACTCACCCGTCTGCGCGCTGTGGGCCGTTACGCTTCCCGCGGCGAAGAAATCAAGAAGCGGGCCGAACGTCAGATTGAACACGAGCTTAATGTGATCGCCGAGCTGGACTTTCCCGGGTATTTCCTGATCGTGTGCGACATCATGGATTTCTGCCGCAAGAGCAATATCTTCGCGCAGGGGAGAGGGTCGGCGGCGAACTCTGCGGTGTGCTTTGCGCTCGGGATTACCAATGTGGAACCCGTGCAGGCCGGGCTGCTATTCGAACGTTTTCTCGCGCCGGACCGCGACGGGCCGCCGGACATCGATATTGATATCGAATCGGGCCGCCGCGAGGAGGTCATCCAATACGTGTACGCCACCTACGGGCGGCAATGCGCGGCACAGGTGGCAAACGTGATCAGCTATCGCTGGAAGGGCGCGGTGCGGGACGCGGCGCGGGCGTACGGCTACCCGCAGGGCAGCATCGATGGCTGGGCGCGCCGGGTCGAAGAACCACCCGAACGTGTGATCAAACTCGCCGAGCAATTCCAGGGGCAGCCGCGGCACCTTGGGATCCACTCCGGCGGCATGGTGATTTGCGACCGTCCCATCGCCGACGTGGTGCCCACCGAATGGGCGCGCATGCAGGGTAGATCCGTGGTGCAATGGGACAAAGACGATTGCGCCGCCGCCGGTTTGGTCAAGTTTGACCTGCTTGGGCTGGGTATGTTGGAGGCGCTGCACGCCATGGTGGACCTCGTGGAGGAGCAGCACGGCACGCGCCTTAACCTGTGGGAGCTCGACCTCGCCGATTCAAATGTTTATGCGATGCTTGCGCGGGGCGATGCGGTAGGGGTGTTTCAAGTGGAATCCCGCGCCCAAATGGCCACGTTGCCCCGCATTAAGCCCGAAAGATTCTTCGATCTGGTGGTTGAGATCGCATTGATCCGTCCCGGCCCGATCCAGGGCGGTTCGGTGCACCCATATATCCGCCGACGCCAAGGGTTAGAGCCCGTCACCTACGACCATCCTTGCCTGCGGAAAGCGCTGGAAAAAACGCTGGGTATACCGCTTTTCCAAGAGCAGCTCATGCAGATCGCGCGGGACGCCGCCGGGTTTAGCGGGGCGGAGGCGGACAGGCTGCGGCGGGCGATGGGCGCGAAGCGATCCCCGGCGAAAATGGACGCGCTAAAAACCCGATTTTTCGAAGGTTTGCGCGAGACCCAGGGGATTGCCGGGGAGGTGGCGGAAAAGCTTTGGAACAAGATGCTCGCCTTCGCCTCCTACGGATTCCCCGAATCGCACTCACAATCGTTTGCGGCGCTGGCATACTTCTCCGCCTGGCTCAAGTACTACTACCCGGCCGAATTCTGTGTGGGTCTCCTGCGCGCCCAACCCATGGGCTTCTACTCGCCGCAATCCCTGCTCGCCGACGCCCGCCGCCACGGCGTAACAGTAGCCCCGATCTGCATCCAGAAATCGAAAGTAGAAGCGACGTGCGAGGAGGGCGGCATTCGGCTTGGCCTCAACCTCGTGCGCGGGCTCGGCAGCGCCGCCGAGGCCATCGTGGCGGCCGCCCCATTTATCGACGTCGCGGACCTCGCCCGCCGCGCCAACCTTAATGTGGCGCAAGTAGAGGCGCTAGCCCGCGCCGGTGCGCTCGAATGTTTTGGCGTATCTCGACGCCAAGCGCAATGGTCGGCAGGAATCGCCGCCACGGAACACGAAGGCATGCTTCCGGGGCTTTCGAACCTGGCGGCCCCGGTCCTGCCCGGCATGAGCAAATTCGAACTCATGGCCGCAGATATCGCCAGTACCGGCGTGACCCACGATATCCAACCGATGGCCCTGCTGCGGCAGGCACTGGATGCCCGTGGCATTGTCCCCGCCAATGAATTGCTTCGTGTGGAGGATGGTCGGCGCGTGCGCATTGCGGGTGTGGTTACCCACCGGCAACGTCCACAAACCGCAGGTAATATCACATTTTTCGGCATGGAAGACGAGACCGGCCTGATCAATGTGATGGTCAGCCCCGGGCTGTGGCGCCGGCACAGTAAGTTGGCGGCCACGGCCAAGGCGTTGGTGGTGCGCGGCATCGTGCAAAACGCCTCCGGCGCCGTCACCGTGGTGGCGGATCACCTAGAGGCATTCGAACTGGCGGACGCGCTGAACCGTAGCTCCCGCGATTTCCGCTAGCTCCGCCAGCGGAACATTTTCGCGCCGATCAATCCGCACATCACGCTCATGCCCACCAGCACGCAAAGCGGAACGATGAGCTCGTCGAGGGGGCGGCCCTCCCATACGCCATGCAAGAATTCGGAGGCCTGCCAGCTCGGGGAATAATGCAGATAGGGCACGCTCGGCACGTCAAACACCCCGGAGGTGAGCATCAGCAAGACCATGAGGATATTGCCCGCGATGTTCGCGATATTGCAGGATCGATAGACGTTCGAAAGCAGCAGGCCCAAGGAGCCAAAGGCGGTTACCGCGAGCAGCACCCCGCCGAGGATCGCAAATATGTTCCCGGTAGGCGCGGCGTCGAAAAGCGCCCAACCGCAACCCAACGTTGCAACGCTGCCCACGCAGCACACCGCGCAATCCACTGTTAACGTGGCGGCCAAAATCGTGGCGGGGCGCAGGGGCGTGAAGCGGAGGCGCTGCAATACGCCGGATTCGCGGAGAGACAGCAGGTTGTAGGGCATCAGTAGCGCGCCATACATTACGAGGGTGAGGGAAGCGTAGGCGGGGACGGGGAGATTACGTTCGAAAAGCAGGCCCATGGCGAGCAAAAGCACGGGCGCAAAAATGAGCGAAAATACGCCGGTGGGGTGGCGCAGACGGGAGCGCGCGAAGATGGAGAACAGTCGCGGGAACCTCATGCGGAATCCTCGTGCAAATCGCGGCCCGTAAGGTTGGAAAATACGTCCGAAAACTTCGGTTCCGTTACCTCTAGGCGGGTCACCTGAACGCCGTGCATGGCCAAGTGCGCGAGGATGCGGTGCACGAACCCGCCCTGGCCGTACACGGTAAGCGAAAGGCCCTCCTGCACGATCCTGGTTACGCCCTCGAGCTCAGTAAGGTTGGGCGCTTGGCCCGCCGGTTGGTCCAGCGATAAAAACGCCGCGGACTCGCCAACGCAGCTGCGGATCAGCCCGGGCACGGTGCCTACCGCGAGCAATGCACCGGCGTCCATAATGCCCACCTGATCGCACAAATGCTCGGCTTCGGAAACGTCTTGGGTGGCCAGGAATACGGAGGTCCCGTACTCGCACATCGTGTTCACGGCATCCCAGATTTCCGTGCGCTGTTCCGGTTCGATGGCGGCCGTGAGTTCGTCCAAAATCAGCAGCTCAGGCTGGTGCAAAAACGACAATGCTATTGAAACCTTTTGTTGCTGTGCCGCAGACAATCGGTGCACCTTCGTGCGCTTTTCCTCGCCTAGGCTGAGCGATTCCAGCAGATCCTCCCACGGCAAAACTCTAGAATGCAGGGACGAGAAAAAGCGCATCGTCTCCGCGACAGAGATGTGTTGAATCAGCGCGGGGTGCTGCGGTTGCACACCGATGCGAGAGCTCAATGCACGTTGTTGCGCGCTCGGCCGCATGCCGAAAAGTTCGATGCTGCCGGACGTGGGGCGGTCCATGCCGATGAGGCAATTTATCAGCGTTGTTTTGCCCGCGCCGGGCGGGCCGAGCACCCCGAAAATCTCGCCTTCGGCCATGGTGAAAGAAACCCCGGCAAGCGCCGAGGCGTTGCCAAATCGCCGCGTGACATTCTCACAAAGCACGACATCCATGGCGTTTCCTTTCCATAGCAATTATGGGGGCTGAAACTGTTTCAGGGTGAACAACGGGGGCAAATTCTTGCCATATGCAGGGGATTTAACGGAAATCCGTGGGGGTCGCGCGCGCGGATTGCGATGACATAGCCTTAGTAGCATGACCTTTAATCCAGTCTCTTCAGCCTTAATAAAAGCCCGGTATCTGGGGCAGTTACCGTGGTTTGTCATCGCGCTTGCCGCGTTTGTGTGCGGGGCGTTGTGGTGGACGCCATGGCTGTGGGGGGCGGGCGTCGTCACGCTTGTTCTGGTGCTGTGGTTGCTGTGGCTGATTCCCATGCAGGTGCGCAATATGGGGTGGTTGGAAACGCCCGATGAACTGGTGATTGCCAAGGGAAAACTCTGGCACACAGTAACGGTTGTGCCCTATGGGCGGATCCAGTTCGTTGACGTTACCGCCGGACCGCTCGATAGGTTGTTCGGTTTGAAGAGCGTGGAGCTGCACACGGCATCTTCGAGTTCCGATTCCCGCATCGACGGCCTGCCCGCTGATACCGCAGACGAATTGCGCGATCGGCTCGCCATTCAAGCGCGCGAAAGGATGAGCGGACTGTGAGCGAATACCGGCGGGTGCATAGGATTACCCCGCTACTGAAATTCTGGCAGTTTATCCTCGCGGCGATCGCCATGGTGGCCCTTAATTTCAACCAGGAAAGCCTGCTTGGGGTGTGGATTTACCTTGAGGAGGAGGGCTACCTTCCGGGCTCGTTCGCGATCCTCGCGCTTGTCCTCGGTTTCGCCATTGTGTGCGGTTTGGTGTGGTTGGTTTCGGGCGTGTGGTGGCGCGCGTACGGGTACCGCCTCGACGGTGAGGAAATCTCCGTAAAAAGCGGCGTGCTTAGTACACAGTTGCGAACCGCGCGCTACGACCGTATCCAGGCTGTCGACGTCGTGGAAAACGTCATTTCCCGCATCTTCGGCGTCGCGGCCGTCCGCGTGGAAACCGCAGGTGGCAGGAATTCCGTACTGAATATCGCCTTCCTGCGCCGCGCCGTGGCGGAGGAATTGCGGGAGGAAATCCTTGATCTCCGTAGCGGAAAACCGGCCGAGCTGGAAGCCGAACCTGCAAACGAACCGACGGGTGAGGTACTGATCCCGCCGATCCCCGTTTCCCGCAGCCTTATCGCCGCTGCGCTGGCCTCGCTCTGGTTCGTGGGTACGGCCCCGATAGGCGCTGTGTTCGGCGGGCTGGGAATATTAGTGCCGATGCTGGTGGCCGCGCTGCCGGCGGTGTGGTCCGTAACCGACCGCAGTTGGAATTTCACCGCCACGCTGGATCGGGACGTGCTTCACGTCAGCTACGGGCTGGCTGACAAGCGCAAGCAATCCATCCCGTTGCAGCGCATCCACGCCCTGCGGATTCGCCAACCCGTGCTATGGCGCCTGTGCGATTGGTGGATCGTGGAAGTCTCCATCGCGGGTTACGCACAGGGGGATAAGAAAGCGGGTACCACGCGGCTGTTGCCGGTGGGTACACGGGATCAGGCGATGCACTTAGCCTCCGTGATCACGCCGCTCAGCGCTGCGGAATTGGAGGCGTATGCGCCGCCGGAAGGTTTCGTCGCCCCGGCTTTCCAGAGCCCACTGCGTGCGCGCTGGGTTTCCCCCATAGACTTCGCCCAGCAGGCCATAACTTTGTTCGATCACGCGGTGATTATCCACGAGGGGCGTTGGCAGCGCAGGGTGACCATCATCCACCCCAGCCACATCCAAGAATTAACGTGGCGCCGCGGGCCGATTCAGCGCCTTGCCCGCGTGGATACCATCCGCCTCGATCTTGTCGACGGTCCCGCACGCATGTCCGCACGCGACCTCGCCCCGGAAGACGCCCAACGGTTGCTCGCTACGTTGCGCGGCCGCGAGCTGCCGAGCGTTATCCAACGTTAAACTAGTACCTATGGAAAAACTTATGGAGGCAGGTCGGAGGCATCCCTTCGCAGCCTTTGTGGTGCTGGCATACGCCGGCTCCTGGCTCGGCTGGGCCCCGATGTGGGCTTCCCGCAACGGCCTAGGGATCCTGCCAATAGAACTCCCGTTCGCGGCGATCGCGGGCTTTAATCAGCTAGGGCTTTTCCTTGGTCCCTTCGCCGCAGCGTTCCTGGTCACCCGCCTTCTCCATGGCCGCGAGGGCGTTCGTAAACTGTGGCGAAAAATGTTCCAGTGGCGGGTGCATCCCTGCTGGTACTTCGCTGCTGTGGTGGCAATCCCGGTCAGCATCGTCGGCTCCTACCTATTGAGCGGCAGCCATCCCGCCGGCGCCACCTCCATCGGCGCGCTTGCCGTGTCCTTCGTCGTGTTTTTGCTCGGCGGTCCGGTGCAGGAGGAGCCCGGCTGGCGGGGCGTCGCGTTGCCGTTGTTGCAGGAGCGGTTTTCTACGTTCAACGCCGCGCTAATCCTTGGGTTCGTACATACGTTCTGGCACCTACCCATGTTTACCGTGCGTGAATGGGACACCGCCGGCGGCAACCCCAGCCAACTCGTCGCGTATCTGGTGCTGGTGCTCAGCCTTTCCGTTATCCTCGCATGGCTTTTCGACGCCGCGCCCGGCAGCCTGCTGCCCGTCATCCTCGCGCACAACGCTGTGAACTGGGCCTTGGTGGCGTTCATGGGGGAGGCCGCGGACAATTCTTGGCCTGCGGCGCTTGGGTTATTGGTTTTCGCGTTGTTGGTCGTGCTGACCGGCCGCCTGCGGGCGTCGCGTGCGCACCGCACCCCCAGAAGTTCAATGGCTTGAACTCTAAACTTTTCACGTTGCGGCAAACCGATTAGGGTGAGTGTGAACTCATTAGTTTGTTCCATTCCCAGATCGTTTGTGAGGTTCTACGTGATAAAGCGGAAAGCCCTGTTTATTGTGGCTCCACTGGCGGCCCTGTTGCTGGCATCGTGCTCCGGCGGCGCCCAAGAGGAAGCGGCGGCCCCCGTTGGTGATGCCAACCACTTAAAGGTCGTCGCATCGACCACACAGATTTGCGATTACACCAGCGAGATCATGTCCAACGGTGACTTCGGCACCATCGTCCACGATCCAACAGGTAAGGTGTCCAAATCCAACGAGGACAAGGACCAGCAAATCGAACTCACGTGCCTGCTTGCCCCGAATGCCTCGGCTCATGACCACGAAATGACCCGCGAGCAGATGAGCGCCCTTTCCGAGGCGGACCTGCTCTTGGTCAATGGCGTCGATCTCGAACACTTCCTCGATGATGCGATCGAATCCTCCGGTTTTAAAGGCACCCTCGTTGCCACCACCGGTGTGCTGTCCGCAGCGGACATCGATGACCTAGCCAAGCAGGAAAAGAAAGAGGAGTCCCTGTCGTACAAGGTGTACCGCGGCGAGGAGAAGGTAAAGGTTGCGGAATGGCCGTTCGCTCCGGCGCCCGGCGAGGAAGCGGAATTCCGCTTCGACCCGCACGTGTGGACCAGCCCCAAGAACGCCAAGATTCAGGTAGCCAATATCGGCGCCGCGCTTTCGAATGCAGCTCCGGATTTCAAGGACGCAATCGAAAAGGCGGTCAAGGCGTACGAGGAGAAGCTGGACGCCCTCGACATGTGGGCCGCGGATTCGCTGAATACCGTGCCCAAGGATCACCGTGTCCTGTTTACGTCCCATGACGCCTTTGGCTACCTGTCCAAGGAATATGAAATTGAGTTCATCGGCGCCGCCCTCTCGGACTTTAACGAGCAGCAGGACGCCACCGCCGAGCACATTCGCCACGCCGCCGATGAGGTAAAGAAGTCGGGTGCCGTCGCCCTGTTCGCGGAGAACTCCAACAACTCCAAGTCCATCGAAGCTATTGCCGAAGCCGCCGGCGTCAAGGCGATCATCAACGATGAGGCGCTATACGGAGATTCCCTCGGGCCGGCCGATTCCGCGGGCGGCACCTACATTGATTCCATCATTCACAACGTATCCACCCTGGTGAATGCGTGGGGCGGTAAACCGGCAGATATCCCAGCGGGCCTGCAATGATCAATCCCACACTAGAGTTCGATCAAGCGAGTTTCGCCTATAACGGCACGCCCGTGCTCACGGGTATCACCGGTACTGTCTTCCCCGGCGAGGCGCTCGCTTTGATCGGCCCTAATGGTGCTGGTAAAACCACGTTATTGCGTGGCATTCTTGGCGAGGTCAGGCTTGTCAGCGGGGTGATGCGGCGCGCCCCCGGCCGCATGGGCTACGTGCCGCAATCCGCGGATCTCGATCTCACGTTCCCAGTGACCGTGCGCCAGGTGGTGGGCATGGGTTTGATCGGCGTGCGCACCAACCAAAAGCGTGCGCGTATCGACGCCGCGCTCGCCCGCGTTGACCTCCTAGATAAAGCGCCGTTGCGCTTCGGCGGTTTGTCCGGTGGCCAACGCCAGCGGGTCCTCCTGGCTCGCGCACTGGTGTGTGAACCGAAGTTGATCCTGTTGGACGAACCTTTCAATGGCCTCGACGAGCCGAACCGCGTAGCCCTCTTGCAAACCATTCAGGAGGCAAAGGACGATGGCGTCGCGGTGGTCGCTTCCACGCATGACCTCCGCCTTGCCAAAGAGACGTGCGAAAAGGCCGCGCTGCTCGCCGGGAAGCAAATCGCCTTCGACCGGCTCGATGAAGCGCTCGACCAAAGCAATATGCAACTCGCGTACGGCGGGGGTTGGCGTGTTTGAGTCGTTCCGGCTGCTTGTCGAACAGGTGCCCTTTCTCACCCCAGTGTCCGATACGCCGTTCGTATTTCGGCCATTTATCCTCCTCGTCGTCCTAGGCTGCACCGCCGGCATCGTCGGTGTGATGGTGAACTTGCGGTGCCTAGAGTTCAATGCGGAGGCCATGGTCCACTCGGTGTTCCCCGGTGTCGTCGCCGGTGCGGTCTTCGGCGGCATGGACTGGATTATTCCCGGTGCCGCCGTGGCGGCGGTGTTTGTCACCATAGCGTTGGTCTGGGTTCGCCACGCTTCGGAGGCAGGCACCGCTGTGGTCCTTACCTCGTTTTTCGCAGCCGGCGTCGTCTTGTCCCTCAAGTTCGGCGATAGATCCGGCCAATTGGAAGCACTGATGTTCGGCAGGCTGCTGGAGGTCACGGAGGTGCGCCTGCGTGACGCCCTGATCGTGTGCGCCCTCGCCTTGATCCTGATGGTGCTCACCTGGCAGCGCCAAGTGTTTGTTGCGTTCGATCCCCACGGGGCCCGCGCCGCAGGCATTAATGTGCTGGCGATGGACATTTGCATCAACGTCGCTATCGCGGCCGTCGTAATTGCTGCGTCTTCGGCGATCGGCGTACTCCTCGTGATCGGATACCTCGTGGTCCCGGGCGCGGCGGCCCGCCTCCTGGCCACCAACATTCGCACAATGGTTCCCGTAGCCATGGGGGTCGGCGTGTTCGGCGGCTACCTCGGATTGGT
Organism: Corynebacterium canis; assembly: GCF_030408595.1. Lineage (NCBI taxonomy): Bacteria > Bacillati > Actinomycetota > Actinomycetes > Mycobacteriales > Corynebacteriaceae > Corynebacterium > Corynebacterium canis. The sequence goes on from NZ_CP047080.1 coordinate 530,677, forward strand.
GGCGCTGACCCTGCCCGGCCCGATTTCCCCGCAGGCCACCGTGGCGCTATCGCTGTGCGCCCTGTACGCCGTCGCATTGCTGGCGCGAGAACTCAAGGTGGTGTCCCGATGACCTCAATGTGGGAAATCATTCGATTGCCGCTGGTGGAGGCCGTGGTGATCGGCGCCCTATGCGGGCTTGTCGGCGCTTTCGCGGTGCTTCGCCAGCGCGTGTTTTTCGCGGAGTCGGTCACCCACGGCGCGTTCCCCGGCGCAGTGCTCGGCGTGGTCATCGCACAGGCGATCGGCTGGGACCTGTCCTTTTCGCTCTTTACCGGCGCGGCCCTGATGTGCCTCCCGCTTGCCGCCTTGATGTACGGCTTGGCGCGCCTTCCCGAGCAATCCTCGCAGGCCGCGGCTGGCCTCGTGATCACGGTGGGTTTCTCCTTGGGATATTTCCTTGCCAAATGGTTCGCCCCATTGCCGCTGAAGATTGAGGGGTTCCTTACCGGCTCCATCCTTACCGTCCGCGCGCCGGACGTGTGGGCTGCCGCCGCGGTGCTCGCCGCCACCGTGTTTATTGTGTGGCGGTATGGCGATCGTCTTGCGTTTTTGTGTTTTGATTCCCTTGGGTTCCGCGCTGCCGGGCATTCCTTCCTGCTTGCGGAATCCTTGATCCTCGGCATGATCGTGGCCACCGTCGTGGTGGTCATCCCAGCCGTTGGCACCATCGTTTCCATCGCCCTTGTGGCGGCCCCCGCCGCGGGTTTGAAGGGCCTAGTCCCGGACGTGCGAAAGTTTCTTATTTTGTCACCTGTCGCGGGTGTGCTGATGAGCGTGCTCGGCCTCGTTCTGGGCGTTTACCTGCATCTTTCGGCAGGTGGTATGATCGCTGTAGTTGCGGGGGTGTTTTACGGAATCTGTATCGGCGTCCAGTCGTTGGCTCGTCGTTTCAACTACACTGTAGGTTCATGAATGTAAGCGAGTTGCCGGAGAAGACTCAGGATTATCTCAAAGTTGTTTGGGACCTGTGTGAGCGCACGGGTCAGGCAGCGAGCTTGGGTGATATTGCGGACCAGATGGGGCAGAAGACCTCCACCACGTCCGAGGGCATTAAGCGGCTTACGGAGCGCGGTTTGCTCGATCACCCAAAGTATGGTGGCATTTCCCTCACTGATGAGGGCCGCTCGCTTGCCATGGTTATGGTCCGCCGCCACCGCCTGATCGAAACTTTTTTGCATTCCATGCTCGGCTATTCCTGGGACGAGGTGCACGTGGAGGCGGATAAGTTAGAGCACGCCGTTTCCGACACCTTTGTCGCGCGTATCGACGCCCTTTTGGGCCACCCTGCGCGCGACCCCCACGGTGACCCCATCCCTGACGTCGACGGGATTGTTGAAACCGTGGGCTTGCGCGATATCGGCCACGTTGCCATCGGCGAGTCCGTGGCGGTGGATCGCATCCATGATCGTGATCCCGAACTGTTGCGCTATCTCGCCGAGAACGGCATTCGTCCTGGGGTGGCAGTCACGGTGAGCGCCACGCCGTATCCGGGCATGCGCATGCTCACTGTGGATGGCAAGGATGTTCCGTTGGCGGAGACGAGCCTGTGGGCGATCAATGTCGTTGACGCTTCGTCACACTCCGCCGGGGAATCCTAATTGCCGCCACGCTTCGTAGCAGGCGACAGCCGCGGCGTTGGAGAGGTTCATGGATCGCCGCGCGGGCAGCATCGGGATTCGAACGTGTTGTGTGATGCGGGGATGCGCTAGAGCGGCGGCATCGAGTCCGGTGGGTTCGGTGCCAAATAGGAGAACGTCCCCGTCCTGCCATCGCACGTCCGTATGAAAGGCGGATGCGCCGGAAGTGAACGCAAAGACTCGGCTCGCGGGCAATGCGGCGAGGCACGCTTCAAGGTTTTTATGCACGGTCATGGTTGCTAGGTCGTGGTAATCCAGCCCGGCTCGGCGCAGGTTGCGTTCTTCCAGGTTGAATCCGAGCGGCCCGGCGAGGTGGAGGTGCGCCCCGGTGCCAGCACACATGCGGATCGCGTTGCCGGTATTGGGCGGGATGCAAGGCTGGTCGAACACGATATGGATGGGGCAGCCGCGCGGGGATTCACTCATGGTGACTATTTTCGCATCGAAAGCTTCGGTGCGCCCAAAGTAAAATCTTGAAGTATGCCCCCAGAGTTACTCGTCGCCTCGATTTTCGCCATCATCGGTGGCCTTGGGGCGTATGCATTGCGCCTGCCACCGTTGGTAGGCTTTCTTGCTGCGGGTTTCGCCCTGAACGCGGTGGGGGTGACCAGGCTCGCTGGTATTGCGGCGGTGTCGGATATCGGGGTCACGGTGTTGTTGTTTACCATCGGTCTGCACCTTGACCCCAAGGCCATCGCCCAGATCCGAATCGTGGGCACCACCGTCGGCCATACTCTGTTGAATACTGGATCGTTTGCTATCGTCCTCGCGCTTTGCGGCATGTTTCAGATCTTGCCCAATACCGGTTTCGCTTCCTTCCTGCTGTTGGGGTTGGCGTGTTCGTTTTCCTCCACGGTGTTTGTGATGGCCGTATTGGATGAAACGGGCCGCACCCGATCCACAGTTGGCGCGATTGCCATCGGTGTGTTGGTGCTGCAGGACGTTATCGCGGTGGCGTTCTTGGTCGGGGCGTCGGGACGCATGCCGGAACTTTGGGCCGTGGTGTTCGTGTTGCTGCCGTTGCTGCGTCCTTTGGTGCGCCGCCTGCCGGACCATATTTATCGCACCGACTTGCTGGTTCTCGCGGGCGTGACGTTGGCCGTCGCTGCGTACGCGTTGTTTGAGCTGGCCGGGCTGAGCGGTTCGTTGGGTTCCTTGATCGCCGGCTTGATCGTTTCCGCGCACCCGATCGCTGGCCGCATGTTTACCGCCTTGACCAGCGTGCGGGAGCTGCTGCTCGTGGGGTTCTTTATCGAAATCGGCCTGGGCGGCATCCCCAATTTCCAGGGTTTTATCGCCGCCGGCGTGCTGCTATTGCTAGTGCCATTGAAGACGGTGCTGTTTATCGGCCTGCTGTATTTCTCGGGCATGTCGCACCGCACCTCCACGCTGGCCGCCGGGGTGTTGAGCAATTATTCGGAGTTTGGCCTGATCGTGGTGGCGATCGCGGTGCAGGGCATGCTGTTGCCGTCGTCGTGGGTGCAGATTATGGCGGTGGCCGTGGCGGGTAGTTTTGTCCTGTGTTCGTTGGCTAAATTGCGCGTGGGCTGGATTATGAAGGTGGTGGTTCCGTGGGTTCCGGAGCTTCCGCCCGAGCGCCTAGCCCGCGGCGAACGTCCGATCGACGTCGAGGGTATCGACGCCCTCGTGCTCGGCATGGGGCGCGTAGGCCTCGGCGCGTACCGGCGGCTGGCGGACACCCATAATCTCAACGTCGCCGGCGTGGAATTCGATCGGGATCGCGTGGAATACTTGCGCGACCGAGGGATTCGCGTTTTCCAAGGGGATGCGACCGATCCGGAATTGTGGATACGGGTGCATGCGGAAGGCCGTCACCCCAAGCTTGTGGTGCTGGCCATGCCGGAACACAGCGCGAACGTAGATGCGTTAAAGATGCTGGAGACCGTGAATGAAAACCTGGTCACCGCCGGCCTGGCCAAATACAGCCGGACCACCGCCGAGCTCACCGCGCTTGGGGTGGACGCTACACTGAATCTTTACGATGGTGCCGGCACGGAACTGGCCGATGTGGCCTTTCATGCGTACTCCGCGCGTTCGGTTTCCTGCGAGGATGGCTGACCGGCGGCGGTCGGCATTGTACCTTTTTGGCTTGCTGGGCGCCACCTTGATGCCGCTGGAACGCTACGTGCCTGTGGATTGTTTGGGGTTATCCACAGGTTGGTGGGGTGTGTTTGGGAAAACCCTGGGTTTTTGTGCGGTCTTGGGGTTATCACTGGTGCTATGGGTTTGTTTCAGCGTCGCACCAAATTGCTTGATACCTCTTTCGTTAATGTGACTCGCCGGCTTGCGATGCCGCGTGGGTATTGTCGTGCTTCCCGTGAGGTGGAGTGGGGTTCGCGGTATCACCCGCAGCGCCTCGGGTTTGCCGCCCCGATCATGCTGCGGGCCCGGGCGCATTTCACCCAAACCCCGAATGTCATTATCGGCGGCTGGGCCGCCGCAGCCTACGCCGGCCTGCAGTACTGGGTGGATGACGCCCACATCACCCTACATGTGGCCAGTAACTTCCAACGCAGCCACAGCGTGTTCGACGCCACCCGCCGCAGGCTACGGCCAGGCACCAGGGTATGGACCCCGGATCAAGAACTACCCGGCATGCAGGTCGTCGCCCCCGAATACGCCCTGGTGGATTGCCTGATTGATCTGCAGCGCGACCGCCACTCCTGGTGGGTCTACCAAGTACCCAACCTCGCTAACTGGGAGGTCCGCGCCATCCAGCTCATCGACGCGCTGCGCGCATGCACCACCCTAAACTTTCAGCTGGTGCGCGACATCGCCCGCAATATCTTCAGCGCCCGCCAACTGAAAAAACTGCTGAACCTGTCCCGCACCGGTGCCCAGTCGCCCCCGGAAACCGTGTTGCGGTTGATTGCCGAGCAGCTGCGCCAACACCTAGAGGTGCAAATCCCGATCTATAACTCCGGTGCGCTGGTCGATGATGGCTCACCGCTGCTGACTGTGCTTGATTCCGGCTGGCCCGATATTCGTGTTGGTTTGTTCTACGACGGTGCCCACCACCTTCAACGCAGCCAACGTGACTACGATGCCAAGGTGTTAATCCGGCTGCGGGAACTCGGCTGGGAACCACTACGTATCACCCACGGACTGCTGCAAAAACCCCGCGAACTGATCACCACCCTACGCCGCGCCATCCACCGCGCCGAAACCAACACACAACCACCAACACCAAACGGCGAATCCTGACGCCGAACCTTAACGGCCGAATCCAAACGACTGAATCCTGACGCCGAACCTTAACGGCCGAATCCGACGGGCCGAATCCTCATGGCGAATCCTAGCGCCGAACTTTAACGCCGAATCCTCGCTGCACCACCCCAGCACTGCGGCTTGCTCGCCGACCTGCCCTATTGCTGCGCGCCCACCGCACCCCGTTACTTCCGTCTGCCCGCAGCACCCCGCAGCTGTCCGTAGTTGAAGCTCCCCCTTTCCCTGGCCACGTACAGTCTGCCTGGCTGCGGTCCGGCGATGTCACATTTGCCTGGCTGCGCGGGATCTGCCTGGTTTTTGGGCCGAGTTTTCCTGGGGCAATGCGGCCGCGACGAATCTGCCTCAGGCACATTTGTCGCGGATGGAAATGCAGGCAGATCGTCACCACCACGCCAGGTGATGCGGCGGGTTGGGGGCCGGAATTTTCCGCGCTCATAGCTGACGATTTTCCATGCTCAGGCAGATTCGACACGCGGGTCGTCGCGTGGTGGTGTTTCCGCAGGAACGCAAAACGGCCGTGTTATATCTGCCTCAGGCAGATCTGACGCGGCAAGAAACCAGGCAGATCCTCAGTACCAAATGCCACCCCATGCCGCAGGGGCAGCTCACTCGTGCCTGCGATAGGTCACGGCCGCCTCGAACATGTTGGAACGACATCGATTGTGCACCACCGATGCCCGCACTTAACAGCGACGTCACATCTGCCTGGCTGCGGTCCGGTCGCGTCACATCTGCCTGGCCGCGCGGGATCTGCCTGATTTTTGGGCCGAGTTTTCCTGGGGAAATGCGGCGGCGACGAATCTGCCTCAGGCAGATCTGTCGCGGGTGGAAAACCAGGCAGATCCTCCACACCACACCGGGTGAAGTGGCGAGTTGGGGGCCAGAATCGGCCCACAAACCCCGGTCAGGCAGATTCAACACAGCGGTCGTCGCGCAAAAGTGTTTCCGCAGGAACGCGAAACTGCCGTGCTATATCTGCCTCAGGCACATCTGCCACGGCAGGCAACGCAGGCAGATTTCGCGGGCTGGGACATGAGGGAGGGCACGCGACGGGCTATGCGGGATCGTATGCGACGCGCTCTTCCTTAGCGGTGAAGCCGAGGCATTCTTAGGCGACTACGGCGGGCGCGTTGTCGGCTTCGACGCACAGGATTGTTTTCTCGCATCCGGTGTGGAAAAGGCGAGAGGGGCCCAGGCGGCGGCTGGATGTTGCGGCGTGGTGGAACCGCGCCCGCACCGAATGGAATAATGGCGGGTGTGAGTGCAATAAAACTGGATGGAAATCTGTACCGCGATGAAATGTTCGAAGATCTTTCCGCGCGGGTCGCGGCGTTGGCGGAGCGTGGCATCGTGCCGGGCTTGGCCACGGTGCTGGTAGGGGACGACCCCGCAAGCCATTCGTACGTTCGAATGAAGCATCGGGATTGCGAGCAGATCGGGGTGCGTTCGATCCGCAAGGACCTTCCCGCGGACATCACCCAAAAGGAGCTGCACCGGGTGATCGACGAGCTCAACGCGGATCCGGAGTGCACCGGCTATATCGTGCAGCTCCCACTGCCGAAGCATCTCGACGAAAACAAGGTGCTCGAACACATTGACCCCGCCAAGGATGCGGACGGTCTGCACCCGGTCAACCTCGGCAAACTGGTGCTCAATGAGCCCGCCCCGCTGCCCTGCACCCCGAACGGCGCGATCCATTTGCTCAAACGTTTCAATATTGAGCTCAATGGCGCGAAGGTTGTGGTGGTGGGCCGCGGCGTGACAGTTGGCCGCCCGATCGGTTTGATGCTTACCCGTCGCAGCGAGAATTCCACGGTGACGTTGTGTCATACCGGCACGAAGGATTTGGCGGCGGAGACTCGGCAGGCAGACGTGATTATTGCCGCTGCCGGTCAGCCGCATGTTATTACGCCGGATATGGTCAAGCCGGGCGCGGCGGTATTGGACGTTGGGGTGTCCCGCAAGGATGGCGTGTTGGTCGGCGATGTGCACCCGGATGTTTGGGAGGTCGCCGGTGCCGTGTCGCCGAATCCGGGCGGGGTGGGCCCGTTGACCCGCGCGTTCCTGGTGCGCAATGTTGTGGAGCGCGCGGAGAAGTTGGCCGGGTTGTGACGCTGAACCCGCACGATAAGGACTTGGAGCCGGCCCCTTTGCCGGTGCGTTTGCAGCGTATTGGCGTGGTCTTGTTCGTGTTGGGGCTGGTGGCCGCCGCCGGCTTTTTGGCCACTGAGCATTGGCGGCGGGCGACGTTTACGCTGGGTTGTTGCTTGTTGTGGCTTGCCGGTTTGCGCATGTCCTGCGATAGCGCTGTGTTGGGTGTGCTCGCCGTGCGTTCCCAGCGTTTCGACGCCGCGTTTTGCCTCACCGTCGGCGGTAGCATGATGTTCCTCGCTGGGACGGTGGATTCGCTAGGAAGCTAGGGAAATAAAGCGCCGGATGATGTGGTCCATTTGGCGCACCTCGGTAAGGAAGGCGTCGTGGCCCACGGGGGAGGCGATCCGCGCCATGCCCAGCAGATTCCCTAGGTTGCGGGATAGGTGTTCCTGCTGGTGGTAGGGGTACAGGATGTCCGTATCCACCCCGGCCACCATGGTGGGCACGGTTGAGGAGGCCAGCGCCTTGTTTAGCCCGCCGCGGCCCAAACCGATATCGTGTCGGTTCAGCGATTCCGTTAGGGTGACATAGGAGCCGGGGCAAAAGCGCTGTTCGAGGCGCTTTGCTTGGTGGTCTAGGTAGCTCACCACGGCGAATCGTTGGGAGGGGTCCCGGAACGCCCCGCGCGGGTTTTCCCCTGGTTGCGGGTCCGTGGCAAAGCGTTCGTCGATCTCCAATTCGCCCCGGTAGGTGAGGTGCGCGATGCGGCGGGCGGTGGCCATGCCCTCGAAGGGGACCCGGCCGGTGCCATGGAAATCGCCGTTCTGCCAGGCGGGATCGTTTTCGATGCTGGCGATCTGCGCCGCCTGAATGCCGATCTGCCAGGCGCTTGCGCGGGCCGACACCGCCAATACGAGGGCGGAGTGCACCATTTCCGGGTACATGAGTGTCCACTCCAGGCTGCGGGCGCCGCCCATGGAGCCACCGATAACGGCGAAGAAACGGTGGATGGACAGGGCGTCGAGAAGCAATTTTTCCACGGCAACCTGGTCGCGGATGGAAATGGCGGGGAAGCGGGAACCCCAAAAGCCGCCGTCCGGGTGCGGGGAGGAGGGGCCCGTGGTGCCGCGGCAGCCGCCGATAACGTTGCTGCACAAAACGCTGAAGCGGTTCGTATCCAGCGCCTTACCGGGGCCGATTACGCCGCACCACCAGTCGGCGGCGTTGGAATCCCCGGTGAGCGCGTGTTCGACAAGGATGATATTGCTGCCGTCTGCGCGCGGAGTACCCCATTGCTGGTAGGCGACGGTCACATCACGGATTACGGCGCCGGCTTCGGTGGTGAAGTCGCCGATGGGCTGAAACTGCACCTCACCGGAGGAAGCGTTGTGCGTCATAAGGCTGTACTTTCTGCAGGGGAGCGATAGTTTCCCCAATTCTAGACATACAGCTCTGTCTAGTCCATTGCTTTGGAATTATGCGACTGTACCGGCGCAAAGCGGTCCGGCAACGGTTGCAGCGGCGGCAGCGGGGGAACGGGCGGCAATGGCGGCATGGAATCAATCGGCGGCAACGGCGGCAGCGGTTCCTGCTGCGCGGCGTCCACGATCGGGATCGGTTGCGTCAGGTGCTGGTCTGGGAGCACCGGCGGCAGTTCGGAAAAATCGAATTCTTCTTGCTCTGGCTTCGGGCGCTCGGTCCAGACGGGTGATAGGCCTGGCATAAACCACACCACCAGCGCGACTAGGAATGCGGCGCCGCCCGCGCCCCACAGCGTGTACTTTTCCGGCACGAACCACAGCGCGCTGCCCACGATGGCGATGATAAACAGCCAGGTAAACGGGTAGGATATCGCCAGCGGGACCACCTGCGGCGCGTCTTCTGCCCAGTGTTCATCGGGGAACCGGGAGCGAGCCTCGTTGCGGATCCTGCGCGGGGTTTTCAGCATCGGCGCCACGGCCGCGATCAGGACGAGCACCAAACCCACAGCCATCACCAACAGGTCCCCCGCTGCAGCACCGAACGCAAGGACTATCGACGCCACGACAAGCGACAAGCGCTCCCCGTACGTCGGGGGTATCGGGCGTGATGGGTCGACGTCTGGATACAGAAGAGTTAGGTGTTGGTTTTCCATCTATAACTCGCGTTTCTTAAAAGGTCATACCTCAAATGGAGGGGGCTTTGACCTCGGGGGTTTTCGAAGAAGCATTCTTAGGTTAGGTTATTCTAGTTCGAAGATTAATTATAAGGCTAGGCTAAGGCAACCTTCTAAATGTGTAGAAAGCTCTCAGTCTAGGCTCAGTTTTAGGAGTTCCAGCTGCTATGAACCACCGCACCAAGCGAAGCGCGCGGCGCGCTTTCTCAGCTGCTGCAGTAGCAGCCGCCGCGTGCGTAACGATCGTGCCGCCCACAATTAGTACACCTGTTGCAGACGCGAGTGTGACGGTGTGCAATAACTTCGGGGGAACATTTAACTGGGGGATTCGGGAAAGCTTCCGCGATTACCTGGTGGGCAAGGTCGCCCAAGGTACCTGGTCAACCTCCTCGGACGTGACCACGAGCGGAGACTTTACCGACGCAAACTTCTACTTCGGCTTCGGTGTGCGCGCCGACGCCATCACCGCCGACGACGAAGACACCGGCGAAATCCCGCTGGCCGGCGAAATCGTGTTCGACGGGCATCACGGCGTATTGCACATGGAAATGTCCGATTTCCGGCTCAAGGTCGATGGCACCAGCGCGGAGATCACCGTGGACTATGTGGCCAATAAGGTGGATAGCTTTACGCACGGCGCGACGCCGGAGGAGATCCGCGGCAACGATATCGCCATCGCCACGGTAAACCTGGATAGCGCCGTGAACTTCACCACCGGCAAGGCGACGCTGAGCGGCACGCCTGTGCTGACCCGGGATGGTGCCGAGTTGTTTATCGCCTACGAGGCGGGCCAAGCAATGGATCCGATCGGCGGCGAACTGGGCTGCGGTTCCACGGGTTCCGGCGGTACCAGCGGCGGCAATTCGAACACCAGCAAGGACTCCAAAGACCGCAGCGTAAATTCCGTGCTGAAGGAGACCAATGATTTCATCAAATTGATGAATGATCTGGTCACCAATACCGACAAGTTGATCGATAACACCGAAAAGCTTGCCAATAACATCACCGGCGGCAAGGTCGGCGGCGGCACGACCACTGGTGGCGGCGGTACTGCGGCTGGCGGTACCGGTGGGACCGGCGGAGGTGGCGGAACCACGGGTGCCGCCGGAGGCGGGGGTGCCAAGCCCTCTGGTGGTGCTGGTGGCACCGGCGGAGCCACCGGTGGTGGCGGCGGCGGTGGGGGCGCTGCAGCTGGTGGCGGGGGCGGCGGCGGAGGCTCCGACGTGTGTACCGCTGATGGGTCCGTTGGCGTTGTTGATGCCACAGGTAGCTGGGGCGTAAAGCAATCCTTCCAGTCCTATATCACCGGGTCCATCGCCAAGGGTTCCTGGACGCTCAGCGGTGTTGAGCACAGCAACGGTCAGTTCCACTTCCACGGCAGCTCCGGTGCTGTCGATCCTGGGAAGGGCACCGGCACCATCCTGATGCCCGGGTCGGTCCACTTTACCGGCCACAATGGCGTGCTCAACCTGAAGATCTCCGACCTGGAAATCCAGTGGAACGGCAATAGCGGATCGCTGATCGCTCAAGTGAGCTCCAGTGACATGGAAGGAAACCACAAGGACTACGGCCGCGTCGCGTTGGCGGATCTTAGCTTTGGTTCCCTGAACGTGAACGAGTCCTCCGCCAGCGGTACCGCAAGCACCTCGCTGACCCAGGCGGGCTCCGCAGCCTTTGCGGAGTTCTATGCGGTGGGCACGGAGCTCGATCCGGTGAACTTTACCGCTTCGCTTGGCGGCGCGGCCAGCTGTGCCGCCGGTCAGGGCTCCAGCGCTTCGGGCGGTGCCGCCGGCACCGGTGGCGCGGGCGCGGCGGCCGCAGCCAGTGCGAAGACGGGTTCGAAAACCACTGCGGAGAAGAAGACTTCGGGCCCCAGCGTTGCGGCTCGCGTGAACGGCGCGACCGCCGATGGAGATAGCGAAGGCTACGCTAATAACGGTAATTTCAAGATCAAGAATGCGAACGCATCTGGCTATGAAAAACCGTCGTTTATTACCTCTGTACTGCTCATTCTCGCAGCTTTTGTGGTCGCGGGCGGCAGTCTTTCACAGTTGGTGCTTCGCCACCCAGCCTCGCGGTAAACCACTCTGATGGGCTAACCCGCATCGATCGAAAGGTGTGCTTTGAACTACCTAAAACAATCCAACCGGAACCGCCGTTTCGGACGAATTTTCGCCGCGACGGCGACCGCCTTGGCCCTGACACTTTCCGGTTGCGCATCCTGGGACGAAACGCCGCAAAGCTCATCTGGCCAGCTGCGTGAATCGCTGCCCGATGCGGGTTCGCTCAAAGACCCCCGCAGCTTTACTGGCGTGAGCGCTGTTACAGGCATCGGTGACGTGATCCCCGTGACGGAAAACCCATCCCCGCAGCTGCCGGTGGAACTCACCGACGCGGACGGTTACGACGTCGAGGTCGACGATGTTTCCCGCATCCTCGCCCTGGACCTCTATGGAACCTCCACCAAGACCCTCACCGGCCTCGGCTTGGCGGACAATATCGTGGGCCGCACCGTGTCCTCCACCGAGGAGCGCTTGAAAAACCTGCCGGTGGTTACGCAAGGCGGCCACAATATCAATGTGGAGGCGGTGCTGGAACTCCATCCCACCCTGGTGATCGTGGACCACTCCATCGGCCCCCGCGAGGCCATCGACCAAATCCGTGATGCGGGCGTGGATATCGTGGTGATGGATCCGACCCGCACCATCGAATCCATTGGCCAAGACATCCTGGATCTCGGCGGGGTCGTCGGCCTGCCGGAGGAAGCCCAAAAGCTGGCGGACCGCAGCGTCGAGGACGCCAAGCAGGACCGCGAAGCCATCCAGAAGCTGGTGCCGCAGGAGCCGCTCCGCATGGCGTTCCTTTACGCCCGCGGCAATGGTGGCGTGTTCTTTATCCTCGGCGAAGGCAGCGGCGCCAAGGACCTGATCGAGGGCGTCGGCGGCATCGACGTAGCCGTGGAACACGGCCTCGGGGAGACCGCCCCGGCCAATGCCGAAGCGCTGGCCAAGATCGACCCCGACGTGTTCATCATGATGGAGGAAGGCCTCAAGTCCACAGGCGGCATCGAAGGTTTGCTCGATCGCCCCGGCGTCGCGCAAACCAAGGCCGGGCAGAACAAGCGTGTGGTCACGATCCCGGACGGCGCGGCGCTCTCCTTCGGGCCGCTCACCGGCGAAATCCTGCTCCGCACCGCCACGGCACTATATAGCCCGGAGCAACAGCAGTGAGCGCACCCGTCGTGGCTGAAACGGGCAGCCATCAGCGGCACGCGGCGTCGACAGGCGCGGTTATTGCGGCGCGTTCCCGTCGGCGAGTGGCGCTGTTTATCGTGTTGGTGCTGCTGCTCGCGGGCACCGTTGTGTTTAGCATCGCGGTGGGGCAATTTACGGTCCCGCTGCGCGAAATCCCCGGCATCCTGGCCACCGGCCCCTCCGGCACGGACATCACGGAATCGGTGGTGTGGCGCATCCGCCTCCCGCGCCTTGTGCTGGGCCTGCTTGTCGGGGCCGCGCTCGGCGTGAGTGGCGCGTTGATGCAGGCGGTGTTCGCAAACCCGCTCGCCGAACCCAGCGTTATCGGCGTCACGGCAGGCGCCGGCGTGGGGGCCGCGGTGGCCATCGTATTTAATATCACGCTGTTCGGTGCTTCCACCGTCCCCATGGCCGCGTTTATTACCGCGGTGATCACCACGCTGGTGGTGTACCAACTCGCGCGCCACGACGGCAAAGTGCACGTGATTAACCTGATCCTAACCGGCATCGCCATCAACGCCGTGGCCGGGGCGATCATTTCGATCATGGTGTATCTGGCGCCCACCACGAACCGCGAACAGATCATCTTTTGGCAGATGGGTTCCCTGAACGGCGCGCAGTGGAAACACGTGTCCGTGGTGGTGATCGTTGTGTGCATCGGCCTGCTGCTGGCGTTCCGGCTGGGCGGGCAGCTCGACGTGCTGGCGCTTGGCGATAAAGCCGCCGGGCACATCGGCATTAACGTAAACCGGCTGCGCATCCTGGCCATTGGCGCGTCGACGCTGCTTACGGCGGGCGGGGTGGCCTACGCGGGGCTGATCGGCTTCGTGGGGTTGATCGTGCCGCACCTGCTGCGCACCATTACCGGCCCGGCGAACAAGGTGCTGCTGCCGGCGTCGGCGTTGACGGGCGCGGCCTTGATCGGCCTCGCGGATATCGCCGCCCGTACGGTTATTCCGTTTGCGGATCTCCCGATTGGGATTTTCACCGCGCTCGTCGGCGGTCCCACGTTCTTTATCCTGCTTCGCCGCATGCTTATGAAGGGACGCCGCTAGATGTCAGCCCTGTTACAGGCACGTAACTTGACCGTCTCTATCGGCGGCCGCACCCTGCTTGACGACGTCTCCATCGACGCCTTCCCCGGCGAAGTTCTCGGGCTGATTGGTCCCAATGGCGCGGGGAAGTCCACGCTGCTCGCGGCGCTGAGCGGCGATCTGAAGCCCGACGCCGGCGAAATACGCGTGTGCGGGTTGAATCCGCAACAGGCTTCGCAATTGGATTTGGCGCGTCGCCGTTCCGTGATGCTGCAAGACGTTTCCGTTTCCTTCGCCTTCCTCGTGCGTGACGTGGTTGCCATGGGCCGGCGTCCCTGGTCCCGCACCCGCTACGACGAACAAGACGAAGTGCTTATCGACGCCGCGCTCGACGCCACCGCGGTAAGCCACCTCGCCGAGCGCGACATCATGACGCTGTCTGGTGGCGAACGGGCCCGCGTTGCCCTTTCGCGCGTACTTGCGCAACAAACGCCTGTGGTTTTATTAGACGAGCCAACAGCAGCCTTAGATATTGGGCACCAAGAACAGGCCCTGGGGCTCGTGCGGGGGATGGCCCGCGGGGGTGCCGCGGTGGTGGTTGTATTGCACGATCTCAATGCCGCAGCTGCATATTGTGATCGAATTCTTTGCCTAGCTGGGGGCAAAGTCGCAGCGTATGGAAGTGTGCGGCAGGTCTATATCGATCATGTGCTCTCACGGGTTTACGGGTGGCCAATTCGGGTGGTTCCCTCCCCGGATGGGGGTGGCATCCGGGTCATTCCGCAGTCGGCTGAGACGGTTAACGCGCAGGTAGACGCGTTGAAATTGCTCAAACCAATGTTTATCTAAACGTAGGCTAAGTGTTGTATTGACCTTCTCTTTATCTTGCTTTAAGGTAAGCCTTGCCTTTCGTCCGATGTCTCGGTGAGGCGATCGGAGTCCAATCGAACACAGGAGCTCATGTGAACAGCATCTCCAAGCGCGTGCGCCTCACGGGTGCAGCCCTCGCCGCAACACTGGCCACCTCCCTCGTGCCAGTCGTCGCGGCAGCAGACGAAAACCAAGAACCCGCCACCAAGCAGTTCTGCGAGGCCTACGAGGGCACTTTTGACTGGGGTTTGCGTACCACGTTCCGCAAGTACGTTCTGAACCCGCGGATCGCGAACGGTGCGATTAACTACACCACCGGCGCCACCGGCAACGACCCCAAGGTTGATAACTTCGCATTCAAGTTCACTCCTGGTGCGGTGAACGCTGAAGATGGCGACACCGGCGTGATCGCTCTGCAGGGTGATATTCACTTCACCGGGCACCACGGCACCTTGGACACCAAAGCGTACAACTTCCGCTTGGTGGTTGACGGTAAAAACCTGAAGGTTCTCGGTGACTACGACGCCAACGAAGTGGAGCATTTCGCCCCTGGCGCACAGGCCAACAAGGTTACGCGCAAGAACCAAGTGCTTGCCGAGGTTCAGCTTGCAAAGCCGTTCGATTTTACGGAAAAGGGCGCCATTGCTTTTAGCGGGGTTCCGGCCGTAACTGCTGAAAACAACAAGTTCTTCAACGGGGCTTATGACGAAGGTGACTCGCTCGATCCAGTAGGCGGTTCCATCACTTGTAAGAAGTTCCCCACGCCGCCCGCGCCGCCGACCACCTCCGCACAGCCCAGCACCTCGGTGCAGCCCAGCACCTCGGTGCAGCCCACCACCTCCGTGCAGGCGACCACGTCGGTGCAGGCGACCACGTCGGAGCAGGCGACCACGTCGGAGCAGAGCTCGACCTCGCAACAGCCGACCACGTCGGGGCAGACCAGCGTTCCAACCACGGCTCCTACCGCTCAGCCGCAGCCGGAATTCCGCACCCTGCGTGATTTCTTGCGTGAGTTCCGTGGCAACCCGATCAAGGCAATCTTGAGCGTGCTGTCGATCGGTGGTTTCATTGCCATCCTCACCGGCATCGGTGGTAACCTCTTCAGCTTGTTCAAGCGGTAATTCCGCTTAAGAACTCTTCGGCATCCGGCCCGTCAACTGGTTTGGCGGGCCTTTGCTGCGTCCGAGGTGGTGCTTGTGTTCCTGCGGAAACACCGACTCCAAGACCTCGGCGTGTCGAATCTGCCTGAGTTGAGGGACGGTCGGCCACTTCAACCCCTCCAAATCACACCGATCATGGGCGGTGCGCAACCGCTCGGAGTGCCGGTGGGTTGTGCGCGACCGCCGACTTGGGGCTGGTCTTTCTATTCTTCATTCGGGGGTCTTAAGAAGAAATTCAGGACGAATCTGGCCCAAACACGCCGCAGCGCGTCTTTCCATTCTTCGTTGAGGTGCCCAATGAAGAAAATCCGGACGATCGCAGGTCAACGGTAGTGCACAACCCAGCAGGGCAAGCTGCCGGCAAGGCCGTGAAGCCCGTACCAGATTGAAATTTTTCGAACCATCGGCCCCGCCGGATCTGCCTCAGGCAGATCTGACATGGCGAATGTGATGTCCTGCGGGAATGCCATCTTTCGATGGCCGACGTGTCGAATCTGCCTGACCTGGGGTTTTCGCGGGCCAACGACCCCAAGAAATCGACCACGACGACGAAGTCCAGCGCATCCTCACCGGCATTGGTGGGTAACCTTTTCAGCTTTGTTCAAGCGGTAATCGCGCCTCAGGCTGTGCATTTCGGTGGTGGTCGGGAAGCACCGTACCTTGCCATTTTTACCCCGTTATTAGGGTATTTTTGATGCGGCTTTTTGTGACGAATCGGGCCTTTCGTGTACGTTACCCAAACTGTCTTCCAATGCCCCCGGGGGTTCGGATTGTTTGGTTGGCCTCACAAAGCAGGTGTGGGGTGACGCAGGTCATTCGGGGTTATATTCGACGGGCCGCACTATTGAACATTGCTGCCGTTTGGCTAAGTTTCCGCAAGGGCAGCCGTGTAGCAGATTACCTACGCGTTTCAGAGTTGTCTCAGATGTGTGACCAAAGTGATTGACCAGCTACTCATGCTGTTTTAAGTTAAGGCAAGACCTTCGCCCATCGTTTCGGTGAGGCGATTAGAGACCACAACATACCGGGAGCACCAATGAAAACCTTCCCCAACCGCCTACGCCTTACAGGAATCGCATTGGCCGCCACCCTGATGGCTACCCTTGCCCCAGCGGTCGCTACGGCTGAGACGAGCGTTCCCACCACGGCCCCCGTTGTAAACGATGTCACCGGAAAGCCGGAAACCAGCGTTCCCACCACCGCTCCCGCTTACGAAAAGCCTGAGTGGAAGCGCGAAAGCCGCGTCCCCAGCACGGCCCCCGTTGTAAACGATGTCACCGGAAAGCCAGAAACCAGCGTTCCCACCACCGCCCCTGCTTGGGAAAAGCCTGAGTGGAAGAAGGAGCACAGCGTTCCCAGCACCGCCCCTGCTTGGGAAAAGCCCACCGGGGACCCCAATGTGAGCGTGCCTTCGACGGCGCCGACCGTGAAAGATAAGCCCGGCTACCCAGACCTGCGCTCGTTCTTGCGCGACTTCCGTGGCAATCCGGTTCGTGCGCTGGTGACTCTGCTTCCGCTCGGCGGCATTATCGCCCTGTTCACCGGCATCGGTGGCGGACTGCTGAACCATTTCAAGTAATTCTTCTTGGTTGATTAACTAACCAGAATAGCGTTAGGCCCGCAGGGTATCCGGCGGGCCTTTCAAGCGCTCAGTCACCAAGCGGTGCGTAACCCACTACACTGCGGCAAATCCGCGCTCGAGATCGGCGATGATGTCGTTGATATCTTCGATCCCTACGGAAAGCCGGACGGTCGCCGGGCTGACCCCGGCGTTAGCCAAGCCCTCTGGCGTGGATTGCGAGTGCGTGGTGGTAGCGGGATGGACTACAAGGGAACGCACGTCGCCGACGTTTGCCACGTTCGAGTGGAGCGTCAGGGCGTCGATAAATCGCCACGCTTCGTCTTGCCCGCCAACAATGTCGAAGGAAAACACGGAGCCCGCGTGCTTGAGCCCCAGCTTTTCCTTCACCTTGTACCAGGGCGAGGACTCCAGGCCAGCGTAGTGCACCTTGGCAACCTTGGGGTGGTTTTCCAGGAACTTTGCCACGGCGAGCGCGTTGGTGTTGTGGCGCTCCAAGCGCAACGCAAGGGTGTCCAAGCCCTGCGCGGTGACCCAGGCGTTGAACGGCGAGGCTGCGGCTCCGGTGTCGCGCAGCAGCCCGACGCGCGCTTTGAGGCCGTAGGCGGGGGCGCCGAGGTCCACGTATTTCAGCCCGTGGTAGGCGGGGTCCGGGGTGACAAAGTCGGGGAAAATGGGTTTGCCGTTGCGTTCCACGGTCCAGTCGAATTTGCCGCCGTCGATGAGTACGCCGCCGAGTGCGGAGCCGTTTCCGGTGTAGAACTTGGTCAGGGACGCCACTACGATGTCTGCACCCAGTTCGAGTGGGCGTACGAGGGCGGCGGTGGCGACGGTATTGTCGATGATCAGCGGCACATTGTTTGCGTGCGCCACTTCGGCGATGGCGGGGATGTCGAGGATATCGGCCTGCGGGTTGGCAAAGGTTTCACCGTAGAAGGCGACGGTATTGTCTTGCACGGCGGCCTGCCACGCGGCGGGGTTGTCCGGGTCGGTGACAAACGTGGTTTCGATTCCCAGGCGGGCGAGTGTGACTTCGAACAGGGTGGTCGTGCCGCCGTACAGCCGCGAGGACGTGACGATGTGGGAGCCGGCGCGCGCGAGGTTGAGGATTGCGGCGGTTTCGGCGGCTTGCCCGGAGCCGAACAATACGGCGTGTACGCCACCCTCAAGGTCCGCAAGGCGATTTTCGACGGCCGCGACAGTTGGGTTGGTCAGCCGCGTGTACACGGGCCCTGCGTCCTCCAGCGCGAACCGTTGCTTCGCGTGTTCTGCAGAGTTAAATACATAAGATGAAGTAAGGTAAATCGGCAGGTTGCGTGCGCCCGTGTCGCTGTCTACCGGTTGCCCGGAGTGGATGGCTCGGGTGTTGAAGCCCCAGCCTGTCGTATCGGCGTTGTTGTACTTGGTCACGAAGAGTCCTTTCGGTAGTTTTGAACAAACTTAATGGACAGCTCGGTCTAGTGCAACAGGCTGGAGAAATTGTAGGGGTAGACCGCTCGGTCTTGAATTGTTAGCGGCCTAGCTACGGAGGTGTGGATTGAAATATGTTACCCCCTTGGGGGAGGATGGTTACCGGTAAAGTATCGCGAGAATTGCCGATGACCTCACCAGATGAAGCCAAGATGAAAGTATATAGTGTACTACGCATTTTTGCTGGTACAAAGCGGTTTTCACGTTCGCTATCCTAGTCTGTTGGGACCAATAGGGCCTATAAGTTCAATAGGGCAAATCTAACTGCGATAACTAGTTTGTATTTTCCACGGTTCATCCCCAACGCCGGAGAAAGTAGTCCAGATGTCACGGATGCATCAAGCCCACCGCATAACTAGCATGCGGATAATTTGGGTAATTATTGCCATACTCGTGTTGATATTTGGGAGCAGCTCTGTCGTGGTCGCGAATGCGGCCACGGATCATGCGGAAAGCTATGGTCAAGACCTGAATATCAAGCGCAACAAAGTCGACGTAGAGAGCGAAAGCTATGTGCAGTCCCCACTGCGCCAAGGCGAGCAATTGCAATCCACGTTTACCTGGGTGATTCCTAAAGGTGAGCAACGCCCGAAACCGGGCGACACGATGACTGTTCACCTGCCCGAGTGGCTACGGCCAACCGAGGATCACACAGATTTGAAAGCCGGTGACTACACCACGTGTTCGTGGTCAAAGGCGGCGACGGATGTGAAATGTACCTTTACTGACAAAGTAAAGGACGCGAAAGATAAAGAACTCAGCGGCCACTTCGTTTTAGGTATGAATGCCTTTGAAAATAAGGGCATTGATCCAATACGTTGGGGTAAAAAAGACACCGACGTATTTTCTTTGGTGGTTGGAGACACGAGCGATAAAGTCGAGCCACCAAACGAAGACACACACTTGCCGGTAGCGCCGAGCGCAAATGCACGCACTGGTCCCATCACGACGTCATTGCAAAGCTTCCGCGAAGTGGAGTACGACGGCGAATCTTATGTGCGTTTGCAATGGGTCGTGGACGTGCCGGCAGAAAACTTCGATCTCGCGCAATCGCTGACCCTCAAGGACACGCTGCAAGAAGTGAAGTCCGATGCGTGGGGTGGCTGGACGGTGCCGCAATACATGGCACCTGACATGGAAATTGAGATCCTGCGCCGCGACGGGGGCGCCACGGAACACGGCGTGTGGGACGCCAGTGAACCGGGCTGCGCCGCCGCCCATGAGCAGGGCATTGATTGCGCGGATCTGGTTGCCACCATTCGCGGCAATGAAGTGATGGAACGCCCCGGACGCATCGTGGAAGGGGTATCAATCGAAGGCGGCATCCCCGAGCTGGAATGGCATGAAAAACTTCCCACCGATTTCAAGCTCAAAATGACCCCTCTGGTCAAGGGCGCCGCGTATCGCATTGTGTTTTATACCTTCGTTCCCGCCGAAAACCTTCCTGCCCATGGCGCCGAAGAGCGCGCCATTGCGCAAAACACGCTCGATCTCAATGGTTTGACTATTAAGTCGGACGAGCACGCGGAGATCTTTACCCAACCGGTCGATGGATCGGGGGCTACGGCCACAATGGGCATGTTCCGCATTGAGAATGCAGTTGTTGGCGATACCGGGAAGGCCGAGGAAAAGGAGTTTGGATTTAACTTTGATTGTGAAGGCGTCACCGGCGAATTAACGGCGAAAGCCCGCGGCACCTCCAAGGAATCCCCCAAGTTCAAGCACGGAACAACGTGCACCGTAACCCAGGATGAGGAGCGCAGCAAGCTGGAGGGCTACAAGGTTGACGTGGGCGAAAACCCGCGCACCATCGTGGTGGAGGCCGGGGAGGTCAAGGCCCTGCGCTTTGGCACCGTCTATGAAGCCCCGCCAAAATCGGGGACCTTCGCCGTGCGCAGCGTGATCGCCGACCCCAAGCCGGAAGGCGCGGACCCACAACGCGAATACGTCATCCGCTACGAATGCGATAAACCAAGCAACGACGGAACCGTGCAAGGCCCCGCCGAGCTGAAGGTGAAGGGCGATGGCAGCGTCGTCGAATCGCCCGAATTCTTGGCAGGCACCAAGTGCACCATCCAAGGCGAAGACGAGGAGGCCGCAGCGGTCGACGGTCAACGCCTAGTCCCGCACCTGGACAAAACCGAGATCGTGGTGCCGGTTGGCTCCGGCGCCGCAACACCCGTGGCCACCGTCCAAGTGACCAATACCTACGTGCCGCAAGTCTCCCGATTCGTGGTAAACAACCTCGTCGAAGGGACCGATGCGCTCGTAGAACCGGTCACCTATCGCTACACCTGCGGCGCCGCCCGCGGCGAATTGCAGGCCCGCCCCGGGGAAAACGTGGAATCCCCCGAATTCCCCGTAGGCACCCAATGCGAAGTGGAACTGGACACCACCTCCGCCCGCGTACCCGGCTTTGACCTCACCACCAACCAGGACAAATTGCGCCAAAAGGTGACACTCGGCGCGACCGATGCGCCATTCGCGCCAGCCGAATTTCACCTCGAATACGCCGCCCAAACCGGCACATTCAAGGTGAAAAACAAGGTAGTCACCGTCGGCGGCAAAGGCCGCGTACCCGAAGTATTCGACTTCGGATACACCTGCACCCGCGACGGCGCGCCCGAAATCCAAGGGGAAATCACCGGCGTCGCCGACGGCAGCACCAAGGAATCCGAACCCATCCCGGCCGGATACCGCTGCGCCGTCCACAGCGACGACCCGCACACCGCCGGATCCACCCTGGTCACGGATATCGGCTCGCCAGTGGAAATAGCCAAAGACAACACCCCAGAAGTGGAGATCACACACGCCTACGCCCGCGGCAAAGGCGACATGACCATCACCATGAAACTGGAAGATCCCAAAGCATCCACCACCGGAGGCGCCTACACATTCCAATACGTATGCAAACCCCCCGCCGACAAGGCTGGCGGTGGCGACGTGGTAGGAACGTTGGGCGCAATCGGAGCGGGCGAGGCCGCGACGTCGGAAAGCATCCCGGAAGGGTCGACGTGCACAGTGACACAGCAAGACAACGGTTTTGCGGGCGGCGACCTGGCAAACTCCGGATACAACAGCGTGCTCGTGCTCGAACGCAACAAACAAACGCAAATGCAAGCAGTACGCAAATACGACGACCGCCGCGGCACCCTACGAATCACCAACGCGGCCGCCGGATCCGGAGCGGACATGCCGCAAGCCAAAGAACACAAAGCGCACGTCAGCTACGTCTGCACCTCCAATAGCGTGACCGTCTCCGAAGGAAACCTCACGCTCAAACCAGGAGAACACGCGGACATCCACGACGTGCAAGTCGGCGCAGAATGCACGGTCAGCGCAGACATCGACATGCTGGAGACCGACGAAGTGCGCTACGAAAGCGAAGAATCCGTCGTCGAAGTAGTAGCACCCAAGATCACAGCAAAAGACGGCACCTCCGAAGCCGTGCTGCGAAACGTGTACACCGAACTCGGCAAAGTGGAAGTGGGCACCTCGCTCGACGGGCCCGCAGCCAAGATCATCTCCGACCAAAACACCTACACGTTCGAAGCAACATGGCAAGAAATGGGCCAAGAATTCGCCGAAGAATTCACGGTCCGGGCAGGAGAAACCTACAAGGACCTGCCGGCGCTGCCAGTAGGAACGCCGGTAACCATTCGGGAGATCCTGCCCGAAAACAGCGCCGTGGTGCACTGGGGATTGCCCGGCTATATCAGCGATCCCCCGGAGGCACTGAACAATCACGGCGACGGAAACGTGACCGTGAACGTGCAACCGCGCAAACGCGTGAAACTCAACGTGGCAAACACCGCAAACCCACCCGCTTGGTGGCTGGCCGTGCCCTTTGCGCCAATGATGGTGGGGCAGGCAGGCGGTGCGGCCTCGACTACACCACAAGCCGAGAATGACGGGTCGGCTTCCGAGCATTCAGATACGGCGGATTAGGAGTTCTAGGCGTTTGGAGTAGAGCGCACGAACATAACACCGCTTCCCGGTTGGCTTTGGCCTAGCGGGAGCGGTGTTTTTCGTGGGTCTTGGTGGGCGGGGGAGGTGTGCGTGGCGGAGCGTGAGGTGCGAGGGGAAAGCTGGGGCGTGCTTTGATAAGGATTGTGTGCCACCATTTAGTGCCCGATGAGAATATCTCCGCTGCGGCCCTAAATTCGCTCGCCCTATAGGGAGTGTGGGGGAATAACGTCACAGTGACGAAAAGGAGCGGTGATCCATCGCGGGCAACCTATTCGGGTGGCGGGAGTTGAACGGTGTCTATCGATATTTTTTACACCAAAATCCCGAAATCTGTGTAAAAAGTATCGCGGCGGCGGCTCTGGGCGGCCCCGGATGATGAAAATTACACAGAAATCGGGATTCGTGTGTAAAAAACTTCATGCGAAGTGCACTACCGATCTTGCAGACTTATTGCATCGCCTTCGCGTGTCGGTTGGGTTTCCGAGAATTCCACCACGCCCGCGCGCCGATCAGCGCCGCAATGATGGCGCAGCCTAGGACGTACCAAGGCCACGTCGGCGGGGGAGCGATTTCATCCGCGCAGGCTTCGAGGGCTTCTTTCAGTTCGTGCTGCCGCGCGTTGTAACGCAAGGGGGTATCTCCTTGGTCGAACACATTTATACGTATCTCGTCCAAGCGTGTGCGCTGCTTTTCGGTGAGTTGCTGTTTAACGGTGGCGGACGGGTCGTCGCCAATCGAAGAAGCGGCATGGATCGTTTGTTCGTACGTATATGCGGTTTGGAATTCGGGGTTTTGGGTGAATTCGGAAGTCTTCGAGGAAAGCTCGGCGAGGGTTTCCGTGACGTTTGCCTCGGTAAGCTTTTGTTGCAGCTCGTTGGCGATGGGGGCGTCTTCCGTGTCATAACGCTTGATGTCCGCAGCGAAATCCGGGATGATTTTGTCGATCTCGGCGATGCGCTGCTCGCGGGCCTGGGACTCAATCTCGTCCCAGAAGTCCTGGATTGCCTGCTGCTCCTCCGCGCTGACCACGCATTGCTGATTATTTACTGTCACCTTGTCTTGCGCGTGCGCGATGGGGTTTGGGAGGGTGAAGGCGAGGGTCACGCAGGCGGTAGCAACAACACGTTTCATAGCAATGAGCGTAGAGGATTATCTGATTTTTTGTTGCCATCGCCGCAGAAAATCTACAGCTTGCATTGTGCGCTACGTAAATCGGTGTGGGCGAGCTTGGGGTTTATTGTGTCCCATCTGCCTTGCCGAGGCGCGGGTTTTGCGGGCGCGGTTTACTGCCTGGATCAATCATTACGGGCGTTACAGATTGAATTGATCAATGGGAGAAATTGGGTGGGCATTTGGTGAAGGTACCGCAATTGATTTCCGCCCTAAAATCGGCCGCAAATCACCGCGAATCGCCTATATGTTTGAACGCTGGTCGCCGCTGCGGGCACGGTTATCGCAGGTGCGGGCGCGAACGAGGCCAAGTTCCGTACCGGTTCCGCGTGCGCCAAAGCCGCCCCAGCCAAGCGGCCAAAACTTGAAATTTTACGGCATATTCATTCGTGTACGCACTGTGATAAAGGAAACATTTGTCTCATTTTTTGTACGTCGCGCGGCGCTTTCTTTACTTGCGCAAGTGGGAACGTCTGACCTTTCTCGGAAACCTATGCAGGGCATAAAAACTTGCGTAATGTAATTGCGGTGTGCACCTTAAAGAAGTGTGTAATTTAACGCATGAGGTTTTGTGATAAAGAGGAAGGATGGTCGCTGATATGCTGACAAATACAGCAACACCAGTGCCGCCACCGCCGCAGGGAGTGGAATATGTCTACTCCGAAACTTGCGAATTGCCCGTCGGCGTGAACGACCGCCGCGGGATGTCTCCCTTGAAGAAAATCGCCCTCGCGGTAGTCGCTATTGCGGCCGCCGCAGGGTGGGGGACAATTGCCGTAGCGCGCGGGGAAACCGTGAACGCCGTATGGTTAGTGCTGGCCGCCGTAGGTTCCTACATCATCGGCTTTACGTTCTACGCCCGCCTGATCGAGTACAAGGTGGTGAAACCTCGCTCCGATCGCGCCACCCCCGCGGAATACGCGAATGACGGCAAGGACTTTATGCCGACGGACCGCCGCGTGCTGTTCGGACACCATTTCGCAGCGATCGCGGGCGCTGGTCCTTTGGTCGGCCCAGTGATGGCCGCACAAATGGGCTATCTGCCCAGCACCATGTGGATTGTTATCGGCGTGATTTTCGCGGGCGCCGTGCAGGATTACCTTGTGTTGTGGATCTCTACCCGCCGCAAGGGGCGGTCGCTCGGGCAGATGATCCGCGATGAGATGGGCGTGGTTGGCGGCACCGCAGGTATCGCCGCGGTGATTACCATCATGCTGAGACTTATCGCCGTGCTTGCGCTCGTGGTGGTGAATGCCCTCGCCGAAAGCCCGTGGGGTGTGTTCTCCATTTCTATGACGGTGCCGATCGCCCTATTTATGGGTGTTTACCTGCGCTATTTGCGCCCCGGCCGAGTCAGTGAAGTGTCCGTGATTGGCGTTGTATTGTTGCTGCTCTCCATCGTCGCCGGTGGGTGGGTTGCGGACACCACGTGGGGCGTCGAAATGTTCACGTGGTCGAAGGTTACGCTCGCGTGGGTGCTGATCGGCTACGGCATTGTGGCGGCGATTCTGCCGGTATGGCTGCTGCTGGCTCCCCGCGATTACTTATCGACGTTCATGAAAGTCGGCGTGATCGGCCTGCTTGCGGTGGGCATTTTGATCGACCGCCCCGAGGTGCATATGCCTGCCGTTACGGCTTTTGCATGGAACGGCAACGGGCCCGTGTTTGCCGGAAACTTGTTCCCATTCTTGTTCATTACCATTGCCTGCGGCGCGCTGTCTGGGTTCCATGCCCTGATCTCTTCCGGCACCACGCCGAAGCTGGTGGAAAAAGAAACCCGGATGCGCACGATCGGCTATGGCGGTATGTTGCTGGAGTCGTTCGTGGCGATCATGGCGTTGATTACCGCCGTGATCCTGGATCGGCACGTGTATTTCGCTATGAATTCCCCAGCCGCATTGACCGGCGGCGAGAACGAAAAAGCTGCCGAATTTGTGAATTCCTTGGGGTTGCCGGGAACGGATCTTACCGCGGCTCAGCTCGCCGAGGCCGCCCGCGCAGTGGGCGAACATACCGTCGTTTCGCGTACTGGTGGTGCGCCTACGCTGGCGTTTGGTATGTCGGAAATTCTTACCGATATTTTCGGGCATCCGGAAATGCAGGCGTTCTGGTATCACTTCGCCATCATGTTCGAGGCGCTGTTTATTTTGACCACGGTGGATGCCGGCACCCGCGTCGCCCGCTTTATGATGACCGACACGTTGGCCAACGTCCCCGGACTGAGCCGCTTTAAAGACCCGACCTGGACGCTGGGCCATTGGGTTTCTACCCTGGCCGTGTGTTCGCTCTGGGGTGCGATTCTGCTGATGGGCGTGACCGATCCCCTCGGCGGCATCAATGTGCTGTTCCCGCTGTTCGGTATCGCCAACCAATTGCTCGCCGCTATCGCTTTGTCGCTCGTACTGGTGGTCGTGGTGAAGCGTGGCTATTACCGCTGGGCGTGGATACCCGGTATCCCCCTCGTGTGGGACGTGATTGTCACCATGACCGCGTCGTGGCAGAAAATATTTTCGGCAAATCCGAGCATCGGTTACTGGGCTCAGCACTTCCGGTTCCGCGCGGCGAAGGCCGAAGGCGCCACCGAGTTCGGCAACGCTAAAACGCCCGAGGCTATCGAGGCCGTGATTAGAAACACCGCGATCCAGGGCTCACTGTCCATACTTTTCGCCGTGCTGGTGCTGATTGTTTTGGGTGCGGCCGTGGTCACGTGCATCAAGGCGGTGCGGGGAACCGGCAGCGCGACAACCGAAGAAGAGTTCCGTGCCAGCGAGTACTTTGCGGCGCGTGGACTTTTCTCCACAGACGTGGAAAAGCAATTGCAGAAAGTGTGGGACGAGAAGCTGCCGCCAAAGGAGCGCGCGCATGTGCATCATTAGCGGCGCTTGGACCATGCTGCGCGCCTGCTGGGTGTACCTTGGCGACATCATGGGTGAACGCGACTATCAAAAGTACGTTCAGTACCTGGAGCGCCATCACCCATGCGCCCCAGTGCCCACCGAGCGCGAATATTGGCGAATGCGGTGGGCGGAGCAAGACCTGAACCCGAAAGGGCGTTGCTGCTAAGGCGACACGCAAAAGGTGTTGGTGAGCGAAAGTGCTGACCAGCACCTTTTGCTTCGCCCAATCGTTCCAATATCTTCAGCTAGGCTTCGGGCTGTTGCTGGGCCATGCGCGAATACTTCGCCCATAATTGGTGGGTAAAGGTGTTATTCAGTACCGCCGCAGCGACTT
Source organism: Corynebacterium canis (assembly GCF_030408595.1). NCBI lineage: Bacteria > Bacillati > Actinomycetota > Actinomycetes > Mycobacteriales > Corynebacteriaceae > Corynebacterium > Corynebacterium canis. The sequence continues at coordinate 557,591 of NZ_CP047080.1, forward strand.
CACAATTCGGACGGGAAAGATCGCGGACAATGCCCTCCACACTTTCGGCGAACACCGCATCGTTTTGGGCGCGGTAGTTTTTCAGGGTGTCGCCAAGGCTGCCGATAACGTTGTAATAGGTGACGTCCGCGTCTCGAGTGCCCGCAGGTTCGATATGCGTGTGATCTTTGCTGTGCACCTCGACGAACACCCCACGGCGCAGCGAATCCACCTGGGTGGGGGCGTAATTGGGCAGGAGTTTCATGATTTCCCGGTGGCGTTTCAAGGCGTAATCGATATAAGTGGAAATCACCTGACCTGCCCATCCGCCCGGGGTTTTGGCAATCAGCGCAACTTTTTCTTTGAGCTTGGCCGTATGGGCGTCGGCAATCGCCTCCGCCCACTGGGGTGCCTGTTGCATGGCCGACGTCGGCGTAAACGTCGTTTGGGTCCCGCATTTGGGGCACGGGAGATACTGGGCCTGGTAATACAATTCCGGAACTGGGATCGGTGTGCCGCACTGTTTGCAGCGGAATTCGGCGGCAGCTTCCTCCCATTCCATAATCGAACGTTTGAATCTCCGCTCCGCCGCGCTATTTGTAACGGGCTCGAAAATCTCTTCCGTGGCCTGTTCAATATCCTCTTCGAGCTGACGGACGGCTGCTTCCGCAGCGAGGTAAATTGCACGAATTTCGGGGTCCGGGGTGTCTACAAAAACCTCGAATCGTTCCTGGAATATTTTCTCCCCACGCTGCACAATCTCCCTCATTTGTTTGCGCAAAGCCGTTTCAAATGCGAGGAAAGAGCGCTGAAACTCGTCCGGATCAGCATCGTTATCGTCGGGCTCCGGGGCGACGGTCTTTGCCTGCGAAATGATCTCTTCGGCCTGCTCCCAAAGCTTGCTTAAGAACACGTCGAGTCGCTCGCGCAATTGTTTGACTTGGTCAAGACTGTGGTTCATTGAAAACTCCCTTTCGGGGTTTAATGTTTGCCGAAACATGGGCATATCCGCAAGCGCGACACCCAATAACATGGCATTATCGAGTTGTTGTACCAAGCGATGTCGCCGTGACTGCGGCGCGGAAATGCTGTGCTGCTGAAAAATGCGAAAGATGCCCGAATAAACCCCATTGTAAACATTTGCCGTTCGGTCTATTGAATGAAGTTTGGAGGCAGGCCTATGACTGGTGGGGGTTATGGACGTTGTGGGGGTGTATCTATTTAGGGTGCTTGTTTGAGTGAACAACAACGCCCTTTAAAACACTGCGAGGCAACTCGTTGGTGCGTGTCATCCGTAACGGCCGCTTCCAAAGCATAGGAAGTGACATCGGTTGTGCACTGCCAGCATCCGCAGACAACGCTGATGTACGATCTGCCTCGCTTCGCGCGATCTGCCTTGCTATTCGGACCGGATTTTCCTGGGAAAATGCGGACGTGCAGTATTTGCCTCAGGCATATGTGGCACGAGCTATAGCACATATGCAGCAGGTGGGTTGTGTGGGACCACATGCGATGTACTCTTCTTCAGTGGCTTGGCTGACGCAGTTCAGTCCAGCGACGATGTGATTCGGCATCAAATGCTTCGTTAAATATGGTCGCGGGCATACAACCCGGCGCACCGAAAACGGTGGACCGGGTTGTGTGTTACGCAATATCGAGCTGGTTAGCTGTTGTTACGTCCGCGGCGCACGAGGAAGACACCGGCCGCAACGGCCAGGCCTGCGAGCGCCACCACTCCAAGCACGGAGGCACCGGTACGTGCCAGCGATGCCGGAGCATTGCTGCTCTTCGCTTGAGCGGGTGCCTGCGGGGTGGTGCTTTGCGGAGCGGAAGTGCTGGAACCATTGCTGGATCCGCCACCGCCGCCGAGGATCGCCAGCGGCACCAGTGCCCACCACCACGGCGGGTTACCGGTATTGGTCAGGGTGACCAATTGCGGCTTATCTGCCGGGCTGTCGGCCACGATGGTCAGCTCCGCGGTGCCATCATGGTGATCAACGATGGCACCGGCACGGTCGCTCGTGAAACCGGGGGTGTGCCACTGAACGAACACACCATTGCCTGGGTGACGTTCCTTCAGCGTGACTTTGGTGCCCACGGGCAGCTCTGGGAATTCCTTGTAAACCTGGCCTGCGCGGATGGTGAATTCCTTGGTGGTTTCCACGCCGTTGTCGGTCCAGATTGCGAGCATGTGGAATTCGCGGTCTTTCCCGGCCGCCTCGCCGGTCAACCCGCCGAGTTCCTTGGTGATCGCGAAGTTACCCAACTCCACATAGGAGTTCAGCAGCTTGGCATCGGTAGAGCCACCATCAACGGTGATCTTCTCGGCGGTCACCTCGGTGGTGGACAACTCCGGCTGGAAGCGCAGGCTGCTCACCTTGGTGGAATCAAGCTTTTCGGTCACGGTACACACGGAGTTAGCCACGATATTGTCCACCGTCACGGTTTCCCCGGCCTTGACCTTGACGCTGCCCTCATTGGTGGTCTTATCGTTCTTCACGCACTTGAATGCGGCTTCGAACTCATGGTCTTTTAGCAGTTTCGAATCCGCCTTGATACCAAGGATCTGCTTAGAAACCTTCAGCGCACCCTTCCACTGGGAATAGGTGTTGGTCACCTCCACAGGGGTCTTACCGTCCTTGGTAATCACCAGCGTGGCATCCAGGCCCGTGGTAACCAGGTTGGAATCCACGATCTCCGCACCGACTTCCTTGACCTCACAGTTGAAGCCAGCCGGAATCTTCGGCGAGGTAGCGCTCGCACCAGCGGCGACGGTCAGCACACCCTCAATGGGGGCTTCCCCTGCACGATCCGCAGGCGGGGTGCACACATATTTGAAGTCGAAGGTCTTGCCAGCGGCGATACCATCAGGATCAACCAACTTCTTGGTGATGGTGAACTCACCAAGGTCCTTGGTGTAGATGTTATCCACCTTGATCACCGGAATCGAAGCAACACCATCGGGTTGCTTCGCCACAATCTTCACACCATCACCAATTTCGGTAACCAGCGTTGCGCCGACAACCTTGGCATCCCGTTCGGTGACCGTACAGACGTAGTTCGTCGGAATCTCAGCCGATTCGCCGGAACCATTAGCCGGCACACCGAGGATTTCACCGGTGATAGTGTCCTCACCCAGCACACACTTGTAGTCAAAATCGAAGGTAGCGGGCGCAACAGCACCATCGACAACCTTCACGACCTTTTCAACCTTGAACTTGTTGAGCTGACGTGCATAGGTGTTCACAAACTCAGCAACCGCAGTCTCACCCTCACGTACAGTGACGGTCTTGGTCAACTGATCATCCGGGGTAAGGAAATCATAGTCCGCAATTTCAACAGCACTCTTGCTCTCCGTCACGGTGCATTCCGTGCCCACGGGAAGCTCAACCGGAGCCTCGATCACCAGGCCATTGCCGCGCGCGCGGACCTGGCCGGTTTCAGCACCACAGGTGTAGTCGAACACAAACTCACGTTCGGCAGCTTTACCGTTTTCACCTTCGGCCTTCTTCGCAACACCGAACTTGCCCTTCTTCACCGCATAATTATTGGTGTACTTCGCGCCCTCATCCTTACCAACAACAACCCGCTGCACAACCTCAGGGGTCACCGTCAAAATATGGTTGTGAATCTGCGCGGAGCCATCCGGCTCAACCCCAAGCTCGGTGACAGTGCACTCAGTACCAACCGGGAAAGTCTTCTCAGTCTCAGCAAACCCATTGCCCTTCACCTTCAACTCACCGGAATCAGCACCACAGGTATATTTAAACGTGAACTCCTTTTCACCCGCCAAAGCACCAGCATCACCCGACACAGCCTTAGTGACACGCAGCTTTGCCTCATCCTTCTTAAAGGTATTGGTCACCACCAAAGTGTTCACTTCGGAATCATCTGTAACGGTGGTCTCGTCATCGAGTGCATTAACGTAGAAAATCTTCTCAACTGTCACGGTGATTTCGTGACCAAGCTCGGGGGTAAAGATATAGCCTTCAAACTTTGGTTCGTCTGGCTTTTCGGCAACAACCTTGCATTTCGTGCCAGTCGGGAATTCCGGCCCCGCCACAGGATCCCCATCTGCCTTCAGCTTCACCTCGGTCGGCGTATTCGCTGTGACCGTACCATCCGCGCTGTCCTTGTCGCACCGATACTGCACCGTAAACTCAGTATCATCATTCAAGCCCGCGGGGCGCTCACCAGTGACAACCTTCCGAATGAAGATCGGCGCTGTGTCGAGCTCATATTGATATGTGAGTGTTACAAGGTTGCTGTCATTTTCGCCCTGACCTTCCTTGATCGTCACGATGCCGCTGTAGGCCGAATAAGTGAGATAAAGGGTGTATCCGTCTGGGACTATGCCATTGGATGCTGTCACGTGACACCTGTGCCCAACGGGAATGTCCTTAATCTCTAGAACATCACCGTTGTTGGGTACGTTCACTACGGTCCCCGCCCCAAACGATACTTGATTAGCCGGGACGCAAGTATAGGCAATTCTAGAATGGGAGTGATCCAAGCTCTCGTAGGGTAGGCCCAGGATTTCTTTCTTGATCAGTAGGCTGCCAGTCGGCCGAACTTGAGGGCTGGGGGTAGGTGCGGGAGTGTTAGCGGGCGAAGGCGTTCCATTATCACCGGTTTCCGAATCTCCCTGATTTGAATTCTCCACATCTGGGGCTGTTGTTCCACTCGGTGTTGGATTCGCGGGAGCTGCAGCGGTGGTGGCGGCGGCTGTGGACTCCGGCTCCGCGAGTGCGACTGGCGTGGCCGCAAACATTGACAGAGCAACCACAATTACCGCTAGCAATGCGGCAATCATGGTTGCTGGCCGTCGCATCATGGCAGTCAAACCCGATTCACCCCCTGATCCCAAAACGTGTGATGCATGAGTTTCCCTTTCCTCGCCAAGAAAACAGCCCAAAAAGCTTATTGGCGACTAAATTCAATATGCGCAAAGTAAGAAAGTTGTTTCCAGTGCATTAATATGCATTACGGAACCTTACTCGCGGAACGTGCATAACACACCCCTTAATCGCTATCGCGCCTCACCGTGTTTTCCCTGTATAAATGCTACCTTTAGGCAAAGTTGATCAAAGGCGAAATCGAAACGTTTGCCTTTTTGCAAAACCGTAAAATCACCACGCATTTCTTGGAATGTTCTCAGAAATAATGCGTTTTCCCTACAAATACGCACCCTCGTAGTGATACCCCCGATTCACCCCCAGGGAACGAACCGCTACCGCATTGCCGTAACGCGCAACACTACAGCAACGCATTATCGAACTGCTGTACCAAGCGATGTCGCCGTGACTGCGGCGTGGAAAGGCCGCGCCGCTGAAGGCCGCGAAACATGCCCGAATAGCCTGTTTATTGCGCTGAATTGTTTGGGTCCGGCACCGGTGGGTCAACAATCCGGAAGCAAACTTCGGTGATCCAACTGCTCGGATCCGGGTTTTGCGCTGGGCTCACGTGATAGATATTGAACATGCGTGCGGTAGTGAGGTCGTGTTCCGCTAGGTACGTGCCGATTGCCTGCGTTACGGTGGGCATCTGGTTATAGTCGCCACGCAATACCGCGCTTACGATTCTTTGTTCGGGTACCTTTGTGCACCGCAGCGGACCGGTGCTTTCAAACGGCTCCGCAATCTGCAGCCAGATTTCGATGTCCACATCGGATTCTCGGTAGTCGTTGTCATGGAACAAAGCTCCGGACATGCCGCCCGCGGGGAAGGCGACATTGGCCTCCTGCAAGAGGGGGCCGATCTCGTCCCAGAGTTCGGATTCATTGTGATATGTCGCCACGATCCTGCGCATACTGGCGGTGATCATCGGGGGAAGCGTGCGCTCAACCACTTCGGTCATGGCCGCGCGACCCTGCAATAAGCACGTGAGTTCGTCCAGCGCGGCAAGCCGAGCGTGGATTTCATCGCGCCGTTTATTGAGCTCACGGCGTTGGTGTTCCAAAATTCGGGCGATTTGCTCGGGATCGTCACGCTTGCTCATCAGTTCGGTAATGGTTTCCACGGCGCAGCCAGCGTCGCGAAGTTGCACCACCAGCTGCGCGTCCACAAGCTGTTCGGGACGGTAAAACCGGTGCCCGCTAAACGGGTCGACGGCAGCTGGCGGCAGGATGCCATGATTCTGGTAATAGCGCAGCATTCGAACGCTTATACTGGACAGCGTCGAAAAGGTACCGATTTTCAATAACCCGCTCATGGCATTTCCTTTACGCTAACCCTCAAGAATAGGGAAGCACACTTCAGTCACCCACATGTTCGGATCCGGGTTTTGCGCCGGGCCGACGCGGTAGATATTAAACATCGCCCCAATCCGCATACCGTGCTCCGCAATGTGCTTATCGACGTCGCGCGCTACCGAAGCTATTTGCGAATAGTCACCGTGGAGCACCGCTCGCAGCACCTCTCGTTCCGGCAATTCTTTGCATTCCAGCGGGGCATTTGGGGTAAACGGTTCCGTAACCTGCACCCACACTTCGAGGTCGACGTCGGTGGGTTTGAAATCCAAATCGTGGAAGGTGGCACCAGCCATGCCGGTGACATCAACGGGTGCCTGTGAGCTGGCCAGAAGCGATTCAATCTCTTGCCAGAGGTTCCCTTCTTCATGGTAGCCTGCCACCTTTTTGCGCAGGCTCGCCACGGTTATGGCGGGAATGGTGTGACGCTCGATGTTGGTCATTTGGGTTGCCTCCTTGTGTCGTACTGGCTGGCGAAGATGGTGCGCAGCCTTCTCGTTGGGTTCCAATGCCTATTCCACAACCTGACACCGTGGCAGTTTCCACTGCTTACCCTCGAATGTGGGGGCCGAGTGGTGCGGGGTATGTGCATGCGAAAACCCCGCACATCAAGGTGCGGGGTTTGGGCGCCGTGTGTGATTACTTCAAGCCGTCGATGATGGCGTTGAAGGTCTCGGAGGGACGCATCACGGCGGTGGTCTTCTCGTCACAAGGGCTGTAGTATCCGCCCAGGTCAACGGGGGCGCCTTGCACCTCGATAAGCTTCGCGGCGATCTCTTCCTCGTGTTCGTTCAGGGCGGCGGCGACAGGTGCGAAGATCTTGGCGAGTTCCGCATCCTCGGTCTGCTTGGCCAATTCGTCGGCCCAGAACTTGGTCAGGTAGAAGTGAGACCCGCGGTTGTCGATCTCACCGGCTTTGCGCGAGGGGGACTTGCCATCGTTGAGCAGGGTTTCGGTGGCGCGGTCCAGGGCGTCGGCAAGCACGGCGGCCTTGGCGTTACCGTCGGTGTTTGCGAAGTGGCGGAAGGACTCGGCCAGCGCCAAGAACTCGCCGAGGGAATCCCAGCGCAGGTGGTTCTCCTCGACCAGTTGCTGCACGTGCTTCGGCGCCGAGCCGCCAGCGCCGGTTTCGAACAAACCGCCGCCAGCCATGAGCGGGACCACGGAAAGCATCTTCGCGGAGGTGCCGAGCTCGAGGATCGGGAACAGGTCGGTGAGGTAGTCACGCAGCACGTTGCCGGTGACGGAAATAGTGTCCTCACCACGGCGAATGCGTTCGACAGACAGCTTGGTCGCCTCCACCGGGGAAAGGATGCGGATATCCAAGCCCTCGGTGTCGTGGTCGGCCAAATACTTGTTCACAAGCGTGATCAGGTTGCGGTCGTGCGCACGTTCGGGGTCGAGCCAAAACACGGCGGGCATGCCGGACAGGCGGGAGCGGGTCACGGCGAGCTTGACCCAGTCGCGGATCGGGGCATCCTTGGCCTGGCAGGCGCGCCAGATATCACCGGCGGCAACCTCGTGTTCGATCAGGGTTTCGCCCGCGGAATTGACCACGGCGACCGTGCCGTCGGCGGCGATCTTAAAGGTCTTATCGTGGGAGCCGTACTCCTCGGCCTTCTGCGCCATCAGGCCCACGTTCGGGACGGTGCCCATGGTGGCGGGATCGAACGCACCGTTGGCCTTGCAATCCTCGATGACCACCTGGTACACGCCAGCGTAGGAGGAATCCGGCAAGACGGCGAGGGTGTCCTGCTCCTCATCCTGGGCGTTCCACATGTGACCAGACGTGCGAATCATGGCGGGCATGGAGGCGTCCACGATCACGTCGGAAGGAACGTGCAGGTTGGTGATGCCCTTGTGGGAGTTCACCATCGCCAGCGCCGGGCCTTCTTCGAGACCCTTATCGAACGCAGCCTTGATCTCGGCGCCGTTTTCCAGGCTCTCCAAGCCGGCGTAAATCGCGGCCAAGCCGTTTTCGCCGTTCAGGCCAGCGGCCTCCAGTTCGGCACCGTACTTTTCGAAAACATCGGCGAAGTATGCGCGGACCACGTAGCCGAAGATGATCGGGTCGGAAACCTTCATCATCGTTGCCTTCAGGTGGGTGGAGAACAGCACGCCCTCCTCCTTGGCGCGCTTTACCTGCTCGGCAAGGAAGGTCTGGAGGGCGGCGGCGCGCATGACGGTACCGTCAACAACCTCGCCTTCCTGCACCTTAAGGCCGCCCTTCAACACCGTTTCGGTGCCGTCGGCGGCGATGTGCTTGATGGTCAATTCATCGGCGGCCGGCATGATCACGGACTTCTCGTTGTGCCGGAAGTCATCGGCATCCATGGTGGCAACGTTGGTCTTCGAATCGGCGGACCAAACACCCATGCGATGCGGGTGGGCCTTCGCGAAATTCTTTACCGCGATCGGGGCGCGGCGATCTGAATTGCCCTCGCGCAGGACGGGGTTGACGGCCGAGCCTTTCACGGCGTCGTAACGCGCGCGAACGTCTTTTTGTTCGGCGGTCTCCGGGTTATCGGGGTACTCCGGGAGGGCAAAACCCTGCGCCTGCAATTCCTTGATAGCGGCTTTGAGCTGGGGGACAGATGCAGAAATGTTCGGAAGCTTGATGATGTTGGCTTCCGGGGTCTTCGCGAGTTCGCCGAGCTCCGCAAGCGCATCGTCGACACGCTGCTCTTCGGCGAGGTAATCGGGGAACTGGGCGAGGATACGGCCGGCGAGGGAGATATCCCGGGTTTCCACATCAATTCCTGCGGTTCCCGCAAACGCCTCAACAACGGGCTTCAACGAGTAGGTGGCCAGCAATGGCGCTTCGTCAGTGCGGGTGTAGATGATCTTTGCCAATGGAGCTCCCTTAATACAAGATTGCGATTCGGCTAACAACAGTACCCCTTTTTGGGAAGTCACGACCACCTTTTGGTACATCGGAACGCACAGGGGTACCCAGTTTTAACCCCGAATCTGCGGTTTGGCTGCGGCACATCGGCGTTTGGATCAGCACTATGCGCCGCCGCGGGGAGGGGCCAGCAGCGGTGTAGCATGAGAGCCATGCGGCCCGACCAGCAGCCACGACTTCAGCAACTCTTGCAGCAAGGTCTGGCTGCGGCAGGTGTTCTAGGCGGCGCCGCGGCGGTGGTGTCCGCGACGCAGGTGATAGCGACGGCGCAGGTGGGGGACATGCAGCTAAGCGATCCCATGATGCTGGGCTCTACGAGCAAATCCATCACCGGGCAAGCGGTGCGGCAATTGGCGGAACAAGGGCTGATTGACCTGCACGCTCCGCTACGAACATATCTTCAAGGAGCGAAGGTGCTGCCGGACGCCACGGTGCGGGAAGTGGCGCAGCATCGCAGCGGGCTGCGCTCGGATTCCACCCTGGCCAAAAACAAGAAGTTCCGATACGCGAATCAGAACTATAATTATCTAGGCGAGCTGGTTGAGCAGGTTTCCGGGTTGCCTTTTTTAGAATATGTGCAACGTAATATCGCCCCGGGTGCCGGCGCTTCCGCTCATTATGGTCACGGCGGAATATTCGGGCACTGGTATCGCGCTCGGAAGTTTTCCACTGATCGTTCCTCTTGGATTCAGCCGCCATCGGGCGCGCTTACGATGTCTACCCTGACGGCCGCCCAATATCTGCAAGACCAGCTCGCCCAGCCTCTTTTGCGTATCGACGCCGCGCCGGCCGACCACTCGCCAGCCGTGGCGGGAATCTTCGGCGAACTCGGAAACTATGGGTTTGGGTGGATTGAAAAGGAACACGCGGGGCACAAGATCTACCTGCATAGCGGGAAAGTCCCAGGCGCAACCAGTGTCTTCGCCGTGATCCCAGGGTTGGATCGGGGGTTGGTGTTGCTGGTGCCCTACGGGGAGTTTTTGTGCGCAACGCCGCTGGTGGAAAAGGTGGCGGAGGCCCTGCTCCAATTCGTGATGGGGGAGGAGGTGACCAGCATGCCGGCGGTGGGCCGAGATCGGCGGGTGCGGCACTGGAAAATTGGTGCCGCATGTTTCGCGGGGTTGGCCGTCGCAATCGGCCTAGCAATGTTGTCTAGATGGGTGCAGCTTCCATGGCTGGGATTGGTGATAGTGATCGCAGGTGCCGTAGGTTTCCGAGTGGTTAGCGGCACTCCAACGCGATGGATAATTCGTTTTGTTCCCGAGCTATTTGTGGTGTTGGTGTTGGCACTATTGTGCACCTTGGCTGTTGTCGTGTGAACAAGATTCGTAGATAAAATCCCAGTGCAGCGCTGTTTTTTGCGCCTTTTTCTGCGGTGGCGGTGGGGGTATACCCCTTCGCCGTGCTGCGCGCCACCTTGTTACTGCTGGAACGCTACGTGCCTGTGGATTGTTTCAAGTTATCCACAGGTTGGTGGGGTGTGTCTGGGAAAACCCTGGGTTTTGTGCTGTTTTGGGGTTATCACTGGTGCTATGGGTTTGTTTCAGCGTCGCACTAAACTGCTTGATACCTCTTTCATCAACATCACTCGTCGGCTTGCGATGCCGCGTGGGTACTGTCGTGCGAGCCGGGAGGTGGAGTGGGGTTCGCGGTATCACCCGCAGCGCCTGGGGTTTGCTGCCCCGATCATGCTGCGGGCTCGGGCGCATTTCACCCAAAGCCCGAATGTCATTATCGGCGGCTGGGCCGCCGCAGCTTATGCCGGTTTGAAGTATTGGGTGGATGATGCTCACATCACCGTGCATGTGGCCAGTAATTTCCAACGCAGCCACAGCGTGTTGGACGCCACCCGCCGCAGGCTCCGGCCGGGCACCAGGGTGTGGACACCGGACCAGGAACTGCCCGGCATGCAGGTCGTCGCCCCCGAAGTCGCGTTGGTGGATTGCTTGATTGATCTGCAGCGTGACCGCCACTCCTGGTGGGTCTACCAAGTGCCTAATCTTGCTAACTGGGAGGTCCGCGCCATCCAGTTGATCGACGCGCTGCGCGCATGCACCACACTAAACTTTCAGCTGGTGCGTGACATCGCGCGGAATATTTTCAGCGCCCGCCAGCTGAAAAAACTGCTGAACCTGTCCCGCACCGGGGCGCAGTCGCCTCCGGAGACTGTGTTGCGGTTGATTGCCGAGCAGCTGCGCGCGCACCTGGAGGTGCAAATCCCGATCTATGATTCCGGTGCGCTGGTCGATGATGGCACACCCCTGCTGACTGTGCTTGATTCCGGCTGGCCCGATATTCGTGTTGGTTTGTTCTACGACGGTGCCCACCACCTTCAACGCAGCCAACGTGACTACGACGCGAAAGTGTTGATCCGGCTACGCGAACTCGGGTGGGAACCACTACGTATCACCCACGGGCTGCTGCAACAACCCCGCGAACTCATTACCACCCTGCGCCGCGCCATCCACCGCGCCGAAACCAACACCACACAACCACCAAAACCCGACGCCGAACCTTAACAGCCGAAACCAAACGGCTGAATCCTAGCGCTGAATTCTCGCAGCCGAATACTCGCTCCACCCCAGTACTGCGGCTTGTTTGCCGACCTGCCTTGTTGCTGCGTGCCCACCACACCCCTGTAACCGGCACGGTGAAGCTCAATACTCTTCGGTGAAGCCCGAAACCCGGCACACCCCGGCCCATTCTCACGCCGCGCCAGCCGCGCCACTGCCGTCTGCCCGCAGCACCCCGCAACTGCCCGTAGTTGAAGCGCTCCGTTTCCCTGGCCACGTTAAATCTGCCTGGCTGCGCTTCGGCCATGTCACATTTGCCTGGTTGCGCGGGATCTGCCTGGTTTTTGGGCCCAGTTTTCCTGGGGAAACGCGGCAGCGACGAATCTGCCTCAGGCACATCTGCCACTGTGGACAGGCAGGCAGATCGTCACCACCACGCCAGGTGATGTGGCGGGTTGGAGGCCGGAATTTTCCGCGCTCAGGGCCGACGATTTTCCGCGCTCAGGCAGATTCGACATGCCGGTCGTCGCGCGGTGGTGTTTCCGCAGGAACGCGAAACCGCCGTGTTACATCTGCCTCAGGCAGATCCAACACGGCAGAAAACCAGGCAGATCCTCATCACCGCCCCAACAAAAGGCCGCTGGGGGGCAACGCACTGTTGTGCGCGATAGGTCACGGCCGCTGCACCCACGCTGGAATCACATCGATTGTGAACCACCGAAGCCCGCACTCACCAGCCACGTACAATCTGCCTGGCCGCTCTTCGACCCCGTCACATCTGCCTGGCCGCGCGAGATCTGCCTGATTTTTGGGCCGAATTGTCCTGGGAAAATGCAGCCACGACGAATCTGCCTCAGGCACATCTGACACGGTAAGAAGGCAGGCAGATCTGCCACCTGACTTCCACAACTGTTTTGCGGATTTTTGGGTGGAATGTTTCTGACCTTGGGGTTTGTTGTTTTGGAAGTGCGTTTTGGGGGACTAGGTGCCTGGTTGGTGATAGCGTCATTGGGTGGCTTACATTAAGTATTCGCGGACTACCTCTGGTGGGGTGAGTGTTCAAGTTGTGCGCAAAGTCCGTGGCCGCACCGTTGTGTTGTCCCATGTGGGTACTGCTCATGATGATCTGACTTTGCATGCGTTAATTGACAAGGCAGAGGAATTTATGGGTTTAGACGCACAGATGAGTCTGGATATCGGCATTGATGTGCCAGTTCGTGCGCGTCCATCGATGGTGGATATCTCTAACTACCTGGAATCGGCCTCGGACAAGCAACTCGAGCTGTTAGTTGAACGCGGTGCTGATTCGACGGTTCTCCGCGATCCGCCCCGCGCTCAACGCGCGCCTGTGGCTGAGTCTAATTTTCCGGCCTCGCCACGGGTGATTTCATCTCCGGCCAGGTTGATCTGGGATGTGCTAGCCATGGTTTACCAACAGCTTGGCTTTGCCTCGTTACATGATGAAGCGTTTATGTCCACGGTGATAGCACGTGTGGTTAAACCCACCTCGAAGGCTCAGGTGCCTGAGGTTTTAGCGAGTATGGGCAGATGTGCGCCGCATGAAAACACCATCTACAACGCACTCAAGCGATGCCACGAACGCGACTATAAAAAGATAATTTCGGCCAAATGTCACGAGTATGTGCGCACCAATCATCAGGTAACCATGGTGCTGTACGACGTGACTACTTTGTATTTTGAAACCTCAAAAGAAGACGAGCTGCGTAAGATCGGGATGAGCAAAGAGCGTCGCGTTGATCCTCAAATCGTCGTGGGGTTGATTACTGATAATCTGGGATTTCCACTGCATGTGGACTTTTTTCATGGCAAGACTGCGGAAACCACCACGCTGATCCCGATGCTTGAGGCCTATCGCAATGCCCACGATTTGGAATCATTGACAGTAGTTGCTGATGCCGCGATGCTATCGGCAACTAATCTTGATGAGCTTGATGCTGCAGGGATTAACTACATCGTGGCCGACCGGCTAAAAAAAGCCCCTCACGCGGTGACTATCTCCGATGATGACATGGCGGCGTGGTCGAAGAAAACGGACACATACGAAATTGTCGAAACCACCAAAACTATGGGCAAAGCAGGCAATGCGGTCACTCGCCGAGTGGTAGTAGGTTTTAGTCCAAAGCGCTACAAGTACGACACGTTCACGCTACAAAAACAAAAAGAAAAAGCTCAAGCAACCGTCGCAGGCAAGGCAGCTACTCGGTTGCCACGGTTTGTATCAAGGAACAAAGACACGCTGAGGATCAACGAGAGTGCGTTCGATAAGGCGCTCGCTCTTGCCGGATGGAAAGGCTACGTTACCAACCTGGATAAAGACCAAGTCGCAGGTAGTGAGGTAATTAGTCTCTACCACGAGCTCCACCACATTGAAAACGCGTTCCGGATGGCGAAAACAGACTTGCAAGCCCGGCCAATTTTTCATCGCACTGAAGATGCCATCCAAGCGCATCTCACCATCGTGCTGGCTGCTTTAGCAATGTCAAAACACATTTACCTCACCTGCCAGATAACCACTCCGAAACTTGTCGCGACCCTCAGTCAGTACCGACACGCACTCGTCGAAACCGGCAAGCACCGATACGAAATCCCACCCCAGCTCACACCCGAAATCGAAGAAAAAATCAACCAGCTAAAAAACTTCAAACCGGGGGACTAGGGCAAATTGTGGAACTCAGGTGTTACATCTGCCTCAGGCAGATCCAACACGGCAGAAAACCAGGCAGATCCTCATCACCGCCCCAACAAAAGGCCGCTGGGGGGCAACGCACTGTTGTGCGCGATAGGTCACGGCCGCTGCACCCACGCTGGAATCACATCGATTGTGAACCACCGAAGCCCGCACTCACCAGCCACGTACAATCTGCCTGGCCGCTCTTCGACCCCGTCACATCTGCCTGGCCGCGCGAGATCTGCCTGATTTTTGGGCCGAATTGTCCTGGGAAAATGCAGCCACGACGAATCTGCCTCAGGCACATCTGACACGGTAAGAAGGCAGGCAGATCTGCCACGGCAGACACGGCAGGCAGATTTTGCGGGTACGCGGCCAGCGTTCTACTTCAATCAATCAAGCCCCGTCACTAACCCTGGAGTTTGCGCTATTGTGCACCCTGAGTGTTGTCGTGTGAACAAGAAACTTTCACGACACTAAATTGCTCCGGGGGTGGCTATTCGAACAATCGCAGTGGTGTATTAAAAGCAACCCGTGCGGGCGGTTGTTTTTGCTGTACAGCGCGGGGGCCGGGGCGCAGATGGTCGGTTTTTTGTTCGTTCACCTGGGTGTTCGCATGCAGGGAATCTGCTAAGGTCGGGTCACCGCAGCATATTTCACCCCAGTGAGAGGACAATACAAGTGTCTATTGCATTCGCGGTAGTTTTTCAGCATCAACCTGAGCCCAGCCTGACGGCGGCGGGTGTGCGCGCACAAATGCTTCATGATTGGCCCGGCTGCGATGTCAGCATTACGCAGGACCGGCGGGAGGATGATCGGGAACAATTAAGCTTGGCTAGCGGCACCTCAAGCATTTTTATTACCCCCGTGGCGGCGCCGTTTGCCGACGACGCGTCCGAACTGTGCGAGACCAGCTTACTGTGGCCGAACGAACAGCCTTTAGACGATGATTATCAGGCGCATTGCATCGTTGCCGTGGCGGATGAGACCAATGATGAGCGGCATGCGGCCGGGGTGCTTACTAAGACGATCGCTTCGATGGTGCGCATCTCCAAGGAAACCATCGCCGTGTATTGGGCGGGCGCGAACCATTTGATATATCCGCCGTTGTTTCGCGAGATGGCCATGCATACATTGCCGGATGCGCCGCTGTATTTATGGGTGGCGTTTCAAATGTGGCAGGAGAGGGACGGCAAGCTGCACGCCTTAACGCAGGGCCTGGACAGGCTCGGGCTTATGGATGTGGAAATCCCGGAAAGCAGCAAAACGCCTCGCCAGACCCACGAGTTTATGGTGAATATCGCGAGCTACCTGGTCCGGCGCGGTCTGGTCATTGAGGACGGGCATACCGTGGGGGAATCGGAATCCGAACGCATCCGGGCGGTATATACCCAGGCGCAGGCGATTCCGGAAAAGACGGTGATTCAGCTCGCCGACCCAGCCGCTGCTTCCGACATCGATCCCGCCGCCGCCTCGTGAGAAGGAGCCTGACGTTATGGCGATTGCGATCCTGCTACAAAACACCGTCGATTTCGGCGTCACCCAAGAAGCCCTGCGCGAGCAGTTGAGCAAAGACTGGCCGGACCTGGACCAGCAGCAACTCGTCGACGATCCCGAGTTCACCGAGGACCCAGCCCCCGGCATGGCGGCCTTTACCTACAAAGACTCGGGCTTTTTGGTGAAGCCGATCCCGGTGCCGTTCGGCCAGCAGCCCATTGAAAAACGCGCCATTAGCAGCCTGTGGCCCACCGGCGCGGAATTCAACGAGGATTACCAGGCGCATTCGCTGGTCATGGTGGCGAATTCGGAATCCTTGACCGGCGTGGAACGGGCGGAGCTGCTGTCCAAGGTGGTGGCCTCGCTGGTGGCCATTTCCCCGGAAACCTTTGCCGTGGTGTGGCCGGCCTCGGATCAGCTGATCATGCCGAAGGTGTTCCGCAATGTGGCGCGGTCCTTGCTGCCGGATCCGCTGCTGTTCATCTGGCTGAATTTTAGTGTTGGCAAGCAGCCTTCCGGCAACTTCGCCGTCGCCACGATCGGCCTCGACCGCATGGACCTTATGGACCTTGAAATCCTGGAAAGCAATAGAAGTCCCGCCGCGACCGTGGATTTCCTTGCGAGCATTGCCGATTACCTGATCCGCAATGGGCTGATAATCAAGGACGGCGATACCGTCGGCCAAGCCGAAGGCGAGCGAATCATCGTTCGATTCGCGCCCTCGATGATTCAGGAAGGGAAAATGGTGATCCAGCTGCAAATCGAACCCGAATAGCCCGCCGCGCCAACCCAACCGGCCCAGCCCGAATAGCCCGCCGCGCCCGCTGTGGCGATTCTCACCTCGCCGGGCCGCGGTGTGCCTGAGCTCATTGCGCCCGCGCGAAGGTGGGGGAGTGCATCGAGATCCCTGGCGGCAAACCCGGCCGCCCGAGCCAGCCCACAGCGCCCCGCAAGAACAGCGCCCGCACCTGCAGCAATGCCTGAAAGTGGCGGCCGTCACCGACCCCGGCAAAGCGGCCGCCGCGACCCAAAAAACGAACATTATTTCCAATTCCAAGCCGATTGCTCGGCGCGCCTACGCCGGGGTTTTGTGGAGGCGGGCGGGAGGGTGAGGCGTCGATAAGCAATTCGTGTACGGTACCCATCCGTGAATTATCAACGACGTACTGTTTTGCGCCAGACCGAGGTCTCCGCGCCGCGTCGCCTTGCGGTGATGATTGCGCTGGCCCTCGGCGGCTTCGGTATTGGTACTACTGAGTTTGTTTCCATGGGTTTGCTGGACCTGATGGCCGCCGATTTCGGGGTGACCGAAGACGTTGCGGGGCATGTGATCGCCGCCTACGCGCTGGGTGTAGTGGTGGGCGCGCCGTTGATTACCGTGTGCACGGGCATGCTGCCGCGCCGTCGCCTCCTGTTGCTGCTGATGGCGGCGTTCGTGGTGGGCAATGCGGCGAGCGCGGCGGCGATGTCGTACGACAGTTTGCTTGCGGCCCGCTTTATCGCAGGTTTGCCCCATGGCGCCTATTTCTCCGTGGCGAGTCTCGCCGCCGCATCGATGGCCCCCGCCGGGCAACGCGGACGCGCGGTGGCTACGGTCGGCCTCGGGCTGTCCGTTGCGACGGTCGCAGGGGTCCCCGCAGCACAAGGGCTCGGCATGGTCCTCGGCTGGGCGTCCGCCTATGGTTTGGTGGCCGCGATTGGGCTGGCCTGCCTGGTCAGCCTGTGGTACCTGATGCCGCACATGACGCTCATGGCACCCGCCCGCCCGATGGTGGAATTGGGTGCGCTGGGGAAGTCGCAGGTATGGTTCACGCTTGCGATCGGCACCGTTGGGTTCGGCGGTATGTTCGCCGTGTACACGTATATTACGTGGACGATGCGCGACGCCGGGCTGGATCAATCCTGGATGTGGCTGGTGCTCATGGTGTACGGGGTGGGCATGGTGGCGGGCAACCTCGCGGGCGGCCGGCTGGCGGACCGCAATGTGGAGGTGGGCATCGTGTTTTCCCTGGTGGTGCTGCTGGGCCTGCTGGTGTCCTTCTATTACGTCACCGCGGTATCCGCCTGGCTCGCCGTGCTGAATTTCGGCGCGGTGGGGTTCTTTGGCTCCACGCTGGCGCTTTCCCTCCAGGTGCGGCTTATGGACGTCGCGGACCGCGCCCAAACCCTCGCCGCCGCGCTCAACCATTCCGCGCTGAATACAGCGAATGCGCTGGGTGCGGCGCTGGGCGGCGCGATGATCGCGGGCGGTATGAGCTATAGCGCACCCGCTTTGGGGGGTGCCGCGCTGGCCGCATTTGGGCTACTCTTGTGGGCGCCGGCGTTTGTGCTGCGGCGTGGATTTGGCACCAAGCGCGTCACCGTGGTGCAGAGCGTGCTGCCAGAGCAGGCGGAGCAGGCGAGCGTGGCGGCGGTATAAAGTACGCTGAGCGTTATGCTTACCATCACCACCGTCAACGTCAATGGCATCCGTGCGGCCGTGAAGCAGCGCAGCGAAGAGAACCTCGGATTCCTGGATTGGCTCTCCAACACCAGTTCGGATGTAGTGCTGTTGCAGGAAGTTCGCGCCACCGAGAAGGACACGCTCAAGGCACTGGCGCCGGCCCTCGAGAACGGCTGGCATTACGAGGGCGCGGAGTCCGCCGCCAAGGGCCGCGCCGGCGTGGGCATCCTCTCCCGCACCCCGCTTATCGACGTCACGGTGGGCGTCGCCGGCTTCGAAGATGCGGGCCGCTATATCGAGGCCACCACGCGGGATGTGCGCGTGGCTTCGCTCTACCTCCCTTCGGGCGAGGCCGGAACCGAAAAGCAGGACGAAAAGTACCGCTTCCTGGATGTCTTTGAGGAAGCCCTGGCCAGCAAGGCCACGGAGCACGAACATATGGTCGTCGGTGGGGACTGGAATATCTGCCACCGCCAGCAGGATCTGAAAAACTGGAAGACCAATCAGAAGCGCGCCGGGTTCCTGCCCGACGAGCGCGCCTTTATGGATGCCGTGTTCGGAACCTTCCCCGATGAGCTGAGCCAGATCCCGCAATATGGCGACTACCTGGGGGCGGTCGACTACGTCGGTGCGCGGCGTCGAGAAGCGAACGAACAGCCGGTCTGGTTCGACGCGGCGCGCCGTTTGCAGCCCGAGGACGCGCCGTACAGTTGGTGGTCTTATCGCGGAAAAGCGTTCGATACGGACGCCGGCTGGCGCATCGACTATCAGGCGGTCACGCGCGCAATGCTGGACCGGGCGGAGCGCAGCTGGGTGGAAAAAGCGGATCGCTACGACTTGCGGTGGTCGGACCACGCTCCTGTCATCGTGCAATACCGCTAGTAGACTGGTCGGGGTGAATCACTCAAAAGCTTTACCACTAGCCTTTATCGTTGCCATCCTCGGCGTCGGTTCGCTCGTGACGGTGAATGCGTTGCTGGCAGCCCCGAGCGCTGATCACGGCCCCGAATACTCGTACAAAGAGGTGCTGGCGGCGCCAACATCCCAGCCCACGCCGCTGGACACCTCCCTGCCCAGCGAAGAAGAACTCCAGCAGGTAGTCGCCGGAATGGCCAAGCAACAGGCCACCCAAGCGCAGCACGAACCGCTATCCGCGCACCCCGAGGGGATCGAAAAAGAGTACAAACGCCTCGGCGGCGAAAACAGCAAGCTCGGGCGGCCGCTCACCGGCATCGTGGAGGCAGGCCACGGGGGTGCCAAGCAAGTATACGAACGCGGCATGATGTACTGGTCCGCCAGCACGGGGGCACACGCTATGTACAACGAATTCTTTATCAAATACCTGCTTCTCGGCGGCGAATCCGGGTTGCTTGGCCTGCCCACAACAAACGTGGAAAAGGTGGGCAACGGTGCGCGGCAGGGATTCCAACAGGCGACCTGGTTGTATTCCGCGCAAGACAGCGGCATCCATTACATCGGCGGGCGGATCCACGAACACTGGACGCAGCGCGGCGGCGCGGAGAGCAAATACGGTTTCCCGCGCTCGGATATTATTAATGTGGCCAGCGAAACTTCCGGGGAGTTTGACCGGGCCGTGCTATTCAAAGATGACCTAGCAATTTTGTCCAATTCACAAACGGGACTGGTGAGTGAGGCTTCGCTGGCGGCCGCGGGGTAAGCTATGTGACCATGACAATTCCCGAAAAGAAGCAACGCGTCCTGTCCGGTATTCAGCCGACGGCGGATTCCTACCACCTAGGCAATTACTTGGGTGCGCTCAAGCAGTGGATTAATCTGCAGGACGAATTTGATGCTTTCTATTTCATTCCGGACCTGCACGCCATCACCGTGGAGCAGGATCCGAAGGAATTGCGCCAGCGCACCGTTGCCGGTGCCGCCCAGCTTATCGCGCTGGGGATCGACCCCGAAAAATCTGCCTTGTTCGTGCAATCGCACGTGTCCGAGCACGCGGAATTGGCGTGGGTGCTTACCTGCCTGACCGGGTTCGGTGAGGCCTCCCGCATGACCCAGTTCAAGGACAAATCCGCGAAGCGGGGGGCGGAGCGCACGTCCGCCGGGTTGTTTACGTACCCGATGCTGATGGCCGCGGATATCCTGCTGTACCGCCCGCAGCTGGTGCCGGTGGGGGAGGATCAGCGGCAGCACCTGGAACTGACCCGCAACCTCGCGGAGCGCTTTAATACGCGCTATAAGAAGACCTTCCCGGTGCCGGAGGCGTTTATCCCGGAGGGCGCGGCGAAGATCTTTGACCTGCAGGATCCGACCGTGAAAATGAGCAAGTCGGGCGAGAATCCGAAGGGTTTGATTAACCTATTGGATGATCCGAAGGTGTCTACCAAGCGGATCAAGAGCGCGGTGACGGATAACGACGCCGAGATCCGCTACGACAAGGACAACAAGCCGGGCGTGTCCAACCTATTGGTGATCCAATCCTCCCTGACGGGCACGCCGATCGCCGAGTTGGTGCGCGGGTACGAAGGTCAAGGGTATGGTGCCTTGAAGAAGGACACCGCAGACGCGTTGGAGGCGTTTACCACGCCGCTGCGCGCCCGCTACGACGAACTCATGGCCGATCGCGGCGAATTGGAACGCATCTTGGCCAAGGGTGCGCAGCGGGCACGCGAGGTGGCATCGCGAACACTCGCAGACGTGTACGACCGCGTAGGTTTCCTTGCCCGCACGTAGCGCAGTAGTGCACCCCCGCAGGAGGAAGGCGACACCAGGATGACAGCTACCCCACGAACCCGAGTAGACGAGCACGGCATTGAACGCGTCAGCGAGGATCAGCCCGGATTCGTGGATCGCTACCGCGAACGCTGGCCTTGGTTCGACCATTTGATGCGGATGAACGACCGCTACAACGACATGGGCGGAAACCAATATGCGGCGGGAATTACGTATTTCTCGGTGCTGTCCATGTTCCCGATCCTGATGTTGGTGTTCGCGGGCATTGCCTTTGTGTTGGCCAGCCGGCCGGAAACTGTGCTGGAGATTCAGGACCAGATAGCTGCGCAGGTTTCCGGGGATTTGGCCGAGCCGATTAATACGATTATCGACACCGCGATTAGCCAGCGCGGCGCGGTCGCCGGCGTCGGCGCGATCACCGCGTTGTGGTCGGGTTTAGGTTGGATGCATAACCTCCGTTATGGGGTGTCCAAGATGTGGCGCATCAACCCGAACGCGGGCAGTTTGGTATGGAACAAGCTGAAGGACCTGCTTGGTTTGGTCGGGTTGTTTGTTTCCTTAGTGATTGCAATCAGCGTGACCGCCGTGGGCTCCTCGAGCCTGGCGTATCGCGTGCTGGACTTGATGGCGCTTACCGATGTGCCCGGCGTGTTCGTGGTGCTGTGGTTGGTCGCCGCATTGTTGGGTACGTTGGCGAACTTTATAGTGTTTTTCTGGCTGATCAAGTTTATGCCCCGCGTAAAGGTGCCCAAGCGTTCCGCGGTGCGGGCCGCGCTGATTGGCGCCGTGGCGTTCGAAGTGTTTAAGCAGGTGGCCTCGCTCTTCTTCTCGAACGCGTTGACTAATCCCGCAGGCGCGACCTTCGGTCCCGTGATCGGTGTGATGGTGCTGCTGTACTTCGTGTGGCGCATTTTGCTGTATTGCTCCGCATGGGCCGCGACCACCGAGGAATCCCTCGCTTTGGTCAAGCCGCCCGCCCCGGATCCTGCGGTGATTCGGGTTCGTCAGGAGATTCGCGTGGCCCCATCTTCCCGCAGTATCGCCGTGATTGCGGCGGCCGGAGCCATCGGCGCGGCGGTGGCTGGTCGCCTGTTCCGGCGTTACACTGGCGGGCATGCAGATTAACCCAGGATTCCCCCCGCTTTCGTTCGACACCGTTTTCCGGTTGCCCAAGGTGGTGTTGCATGACCATCTTGACGGCGGCCTGCGGCCCAAAACTATCATCGAACTCGCTAAAGAATGTGGGTACGATCGGCTGCCAACCAACGACCCAGGAGAGCTAAAGAAGTGGTTCTTTTCGGCGGCGAGCTCCGGATCACTTCCCAAATATCTCGAAACATTCGCCCATACGTGCGCCGTGATGCAAACGGCCCCAGCCCTGACCCGCGTGGCCCGAGAAGCCGTGGTTGACTTGGCGCGGGACCAAGTGGTCTACGCCGAATTGCGGTTTGCGCCCGAGCAACATTTGGAGGCCGGGCTGACCCTCCAAGAAGTTGTTGATGCGGTGACCCAAGGGCTCAAGGAAGGCATGGAGGAAGCTCGAGATTTCGGGGCGTTGATTGAGGCCCGTCTGATCCTTTGCGGCATGCGTCACGCTGACCGCACCGCCGAAATCGCACAGCTCACAGTGGATAACTACGGCAAGGATAGCCTCGTGGTTGGCTTCGATATCGCGGGCGCCGAAGACGGTTTCCCGCCATCCAAGCATGCGGAAGCGTTCCGGATTCTGCGCGAAAATTTCGTTCCGTTTACCATTCACGCCGGTGAGGCGGCGGGCCGTGAATCGCTCGAAGAGGCGGTTCGAGAGGGAACCCTGCGCATCGGCCACGGCGCACGCATGTTCGAGGATTTTACTGCGGCGATTAATGGAATCCAGACTGGGCCCATGTCATCCTATGTGCGCGACCGCGGTATCCCGCTTGAACTCTGCCCCACGTCAAATGTGCAAACCGGGGTAGTGGGCGACATCTCCGATCATCCGTTCCCGATCCTGCAGAGCATGGGATTCTGCTGCACGGTGAATACCGATAACCGCTTAATGTCTGACACCACCATGACCATGGAAATGATGGAATTGGTGGAGCACTTTAACTACGATTTGCCGCACCTATATGAAATCACCGTAGCCGCGATGAATAACGCCTTCGCGCCATCAGAAGTGCGGGCCAGAATCATGAACACCCAAATCCTGCACGGTTTCAGCGAGCTTATGAGTGAACGCTCCGAGGAAATGCGAAGCAGCGGCCTCATTTATGTTGATGAGGACGATGACGACTATGAATTCGGCGACTACGGAAACTTCGGCGACTACGACGTGAACGATGTCAACGAATTGCAGGAAGCCCTCGGCGCGGGCATCCAAGACCTGAACTTTGATATCGGCATGCTGGAGGATCTGGGCATCAACCTCAAAGACCTCGGCTTTGACCTCGGCGACGATGAGCCCGGCCGCGGTGAGCTCGGTGGCGGCGAGCTTGGTGGCGGCGAACTCGGTGGCGGCAAGCCCGACAAGAAGAAGCCCTAGGTCCGTGGAGCGCGGGCGCGGGCGCACCCCAACTCGCTTCGTTAATCAGTACTTAGTGCCTGGGTTGCTCAGTGATCGCTAGTGCTGTGTGGGTTGCGGCTCCCGCGCAAAGTTAGAAACTTTTCGAAATATTGGCCCTGTTAAATGTGCCTCAGGCAGATCTAACGCGGCCGTTTCACGTTCCTGCGGAAACTCCGTCCCTAGCACCCCGCCGTGTCGAATCTGCCTGAGCGTGGAAATTCGTCGGCCGATTTCGGCCCCCAAGTCACCCCACCGGCAATAGGTTGTGTGCCACCGCCAAGGTCACCGATAGGCTGTGTGCAACCAACGGGCGTGCCGATGGGTTGCGCGCAACCGCTGACCTGGGCTGGTCTTTCTATTCTTCATTCGGGGGTCCAACGAAGAAATTCCGGACGAATCTGGCCCAAAAACGCTGCAAATGGTCTTTTTATTCTTCGTTAGGCGCCCCAATGAAGAAATTCAGGACGATCGCAGGTCAACGGCTGTGCACAACCTATCCGGAACCGCACACAACCTATCGGCGGAAGCTGCCGGGAGAGCATTCCCGGGCAATACGGGTCGAACTTCCTCGAACCAGCCTCTTGAGCTGGCCCCGCGCCGCTAATCAGTACTTAGTAAAGCGCGCGATCAGGGTGTCTTCGAGTTGTTTCCAACCGTCGACTTCGGCGGTGAAGGGTGCGGAGGGGATGTAGCCGGTGGCGGAGCCGAGCATGTAGGAGATGTATTCCTGCAGCGCGGGGTTTGCCACGAGTACGGAGTTCACGGAGTCATCATCCGCCCAGTCGGCGGAATCGGCCAAGAGTTCGTACGCTTGCCGGAGCTGGTCGGTGGACACCTCTTCCGGCCCGCGCCCGATATCTTGCCGCAGCCCGGTAAACACATAGGTGTTATCGGGGTGCACGGTGATCTCCAGGTCGCCGCCGTTCACGCCGTCCATGATGGTGTTCCAGGTGGATACGCTGGCCAGGTCGTGGTCCGAATGTTCGGCCAACCAGCGGACCATGGCCTTGCGGTTGTTAAAGGTAACAATCTGGCCGTATTTGCCCAGGAAGATGGGCTGCTCGCCCAGGTAAGTGCGGAGGGTGTACAGGGTGCGGCCGTCGATAGCTATTTTGATGGGGTCGATGCCGGCGGCTGCCCACACGGAGGTGTCGTAGGGGTCGGCCGCTTCTTCTGCGGCTTCGGCCTCTGCTCGCGCGGCTTCTTTCGCGGCTTCTTGGGCGGCGGTGATGCGCTCTTCCGCGTCGCCTACCGTTACGTCGGAGGTGTGCACGATGGTGTCTAGTTCGTCCACAACCTTGTCCCAGTTAATCAGCACAACGCGCCCGATTGCGGACCATTCGGACAAGCCACGGTCGCCGCTGAAGTGGTCGTGCCCGCGTTCGGCGTTGCTCAGGATGGAGTGCCCGGCGAAGAAGGATTCCACATGGGTGAGCGAACATACGGACCCTAGGCTCTTGGCCAGCGCGAACCCACGTGCGACATTGCCCACGTTTTGGTAGGACGGCCGCCCGGCCAGGTAGTGCGGGATTTCCACTAGGGAAACCTGGTCGCGTTCTGCTGGCACCACGCGCGCCGCGTCGCCGGCGTTGAAGCGACCCCACTGCGGGTGCGTGGCTAGGTCGTGCTGTTCGCCGGATTCAATAAAGGCCAAGACTTCCGCCGGGGATTTGAACAAATATACGTTGTCCCCGTAGCCGAGAAACGCTTGCCATTCCTGCCCGTGTTCCTTCCAGCGGGGTGCCCAAAGCGTGTAAAACGTGCCTTCGGTGAGCTCGACGGAGACGGGTACGATGCCTTGTTGTGCCATGAGGCGTGATTCTACCCGGTCGGCCGGAAGAACCCTTGAAAGGCCATACCCATATTGGTGGTTCGCAGCGGGGTTTCGGAAACGGGGTCTCCGGCTTCGATCATGTTTCCGTTTCCGGAATACATGGCCACGTGCCCGTCCCACACCACAAGGTCGCCGGGTTGCAGCTCCGCCTCGCTGACTTGCCGCCCTACGGTTTGCGCTTCGGCGAGCCGCGGCAGTTCCACGCCCGCCTGTTGCCATGCCCATTGCGTGAGCCCTGAGCAGTCGAGTCCGACGCCGGGGGTAGTGCCGCCCCACACGTATGGCGTGCCGATTGCGCTGCGGGCCGCCGCGACTGCCTGTTCCCCGCTTGTCGACGCCCCGCCTCCCGCGCCGTCCTCCTTATGATCGACGGTGAGTTCGAGCCCTGCGGTGGTGGCCGCGATGGTTTCCAACTCGCGGGTGGCGGGCCCCAAATCCGGCATAATCCCCTCGGCTACGCCCGCCACCATCGCGGGCAGCCTGGCCAGTTCCGCGATGGCCGCCGGTTCGAAGGTGGCCAGGCGGGGGAGCAGGGAGCCCACATGGTTGAGCACCTGCCCGGCGAGCTCCGTAAACTTCGCCTCAAAATTCGGCAGGGATTGCACCAGGCGATCGATGGCGGCCACGTCCGCCGCGAGTTGTTGGTGCGCGCCGATCAGCGGTAATTCCACCCCGAGCGCCTGGGCTAAGGGCAGCGCCGCAGCGATATCCGGGAGCTGCACCTGCTGGATGTCTAGGTGGGGGATGCGCCTCTGCAGGTCCGCAAGGATTCCTTCGATCATGCGAGCTTCCCAAGCTGGTATGCGAGGTGGTGGTCCGTGTCCTCCACCTCCAGCACATAGTTTGCGGCCCGGTTGGCAATGCTTTCCGCGTGGCGGCCCAGGTGGAGGCTGCGCCGGGAGCAGGCCTCGATCGCCGCTGCCAGGGCCGTGGAGAATTCACCGAGGGCGGGATCCGGGGTGTGGTGGCCAGCTGCGGCGCTGCCGGCGCCATACAAGAGTTCGGAGACTAGGGAGCGAACGTGTTCTGGCTGCAGTTCCATATTTCTTGGACGCTCACAAGCGGCCCCCGGTTCCCTGAGGGCTACGATTGGGGGTATGCAGATCACCCTTGTTAATCATCCGCTCGCGGCGTCTCGCTTAACCATCATGCGGGATTCCCGCAGCGATAACACGGTGTTTCGGGCCGCGCTTGCAGACCTTGGCACCATGCTGATCTACGAAGCCTCCCGCGATCTGCCCGTCGAACACTTTGACGTGCAGACCCCGGTGGGCGTGGCGCAGGGTACGCGGCTTAAAAACCCGCCGATCATCGTGCCCGTGATCCGCGCCGGGTTGGGCATGATCGACCCCGCTCTGAAAATGATCCCCGATGCTCAGGTGGGGTTTATCGGGCTCGCCCGCGATGAGAAAACCCACCAGCCGGTCCCGTACCTTGAGGCGCTGCCGCCCGACCTGACCGGCCAGCCGGTGTTCGTGGTGGACCCCATGCTCGCCACCGGCGGTTCGCTCCTACATGCGGTTCGGCTGTTGCACGAGCGGGGCGCCACGGACATCACCGCCGTGTGCATGGTGTCCGCCCAGCCGGGCGTGGATGCGCTCGCCGATTCCGGCTATCCCGTGAGGTTGGTCACCGCCACCATCGACCCCGCCCTCAACGAGGACGCCTATATCGTGCCCGGTTTGGGGGATGCGGGCGACCGCCTTTACGGCCCCCGCAATATCGACCTCTAGTGGCTCGCAGCCAGTTCCTCCGCGTCCTTGCGTAGTTCCGCGAGGGCGCGTTCCGCTGCCCGCCGCGATGGGCTTACCACTTCCAGATACAGTTTGGCCTTGCGTTCCGTTCCGGAAGCGCGTGCGATCAACCGCAGCGTTCCCTCTTCCCATTCGCACGTAAATACGAGCCCTTGACCGGCGGGCAACATGGTGAGCGTGGCGGGCAAGCCGGCGAGTTCCGTGGGCGGGGAGTTGAGCAGGGCGTCGACAAACGCCTGTGGAGCGGTGGTGCGCACCGGCACCTGTGTGCCCAGGTGAACGCCGAATTCGCGGTGCAGGGAGTCCAATTCGTCGCCCAGGGTGCGCCCCAATGCCTTGAGCTCGGCGGCCCAGGCGCAGGCGATCAAGGCGGTGGCGATGCCGTCTTTATCCGGCACCAGCTGCGGGGCGGGCGAGGTACCCACCGCTTCCTCGTAGGCGAACACAAGATCGGGATGCGCGCGGGACAGGTTCTTGAAACCGGTCAAAGTTTCGCAATAACCCCAACCCCGGCGCTCCGCCATTTTCTTGAGCAATTGGGAGGAAACCACGGTGGTGGCCACGACGCCGCCGGGCGGCACGAGGCGGTGGGCAAGCAGGGGACCCAGTTCGTCGCCACGCAGCATGATGTACTCGGTGCCGCGCCGGTAGCCGACCGCACACCTGTCCGCATCCGGGTCGAGGGCGACCAGCACGTCCGCCTCCACCTCCGCCGCGGTGGCCAGCAGCATTTCCACGGCCTCCGGCTCCTCCGGATTGGGGAAGCGCACGGTGGGGAAGGTGGGGTCCGGATGCTGCTGCTCCTCCACGGGGAAACTCAGTGCGAATCCGCTGGCCTGCAGCGCGTGGTGCAGCGCGCGGCCGCCGACGCCATGCATGGCCGTGTATACGACTCGGCAGGCGGCGCGTTCATTATTGATCCGCAGCAGATCCGCAGCCGGATTCACCAGGTCCACCACCTCGTCGAGGTAGCGCCGCAGCTGGTCCGCGCCCGGCCGTACGGTCACCCGCGGAACCTGCCCCACCTCGGCGATCGCGGCTTCGATAGCGTGTGCGTCTTCGGTGGTGATTTGGCGGCCGTCGGAATCGTAAACTTTGTAGCCATTGTCCGTCGCAGGGTTTTGCGACGCCGTGATCTGAATGCCCGCGTCACACTTGCGGTCGCGGATAAGCCACGGGATCAATGGGGTAGGTGTGGGGGTAGGTAGCAAAAGCACTTCAACCCCGGCGCCGGCGAGGACCTCCGCCGCGGTGGTGGCAAAGGTGTGAGAGCCATAGCGGGCGTCGAAACCCACGACTACCTGCAGCGGGCCGTCGTCTTTGTGGAGCGCCACGGACTCCAGCGGCGCGTGCTGAAGGTGCAATCGGGCGGAACGTTGCGCAAGCCACGTCGCCACGCCGGCGGTGGTGCGGGCAACCTGCTTCACGTTCATCTGACCGGGGCCGGGGCCGACCGGGGCGCGTAAACCAGCGGTGCCGAACGTTAACTGGGTCATGGCCTGATAATAGGATGGGTCCAAGCAGGCTCGCCAGGGAAAGGAATAATGTGAACATCCGCTCGCACATCGACCGGTGGCTAGATAAGAATCGGGATGAAGTGCTCTCGTGGCGTCGTTACCTGCATGCTTACCCCGAATTATCACACCAAGAACACGGTACCACCGCCTATATTGCAGGCATTTTGCGTGGCTACGGGCTGGAGCCGCACCTGTTCCCCACAACGGGGTTGATGGTAGATATTGGCACGCCGCGCATCGCCTTCCGCGGGGATATCGACGCCCTGCCTATCGAAGAGGAAACCGGACTACCCTTCAGCTCGCAGAACCCCGGCGTGATGCACGCCTGCGGACACGACGTGCACACCACCATTGCGCTGGCCATAGCTTGCGCGCTATCGGAATACCCGGAGCCGGTGGACGTGCGGGTGATCTTCCAGCCGGCGGAGGAGGTGATGTACGGCGGCGCGCCGGACGTGATTGCCTGGGGCGGCATTAAAGGCATTGAAAAAATCTATGCCGTGCACTGCGAACCCGCCCTGGAGACCGGGACCATCGGGGTCCGCGCCGGGGCCATCACCTCCGCCGCGGATATCCTGACCGTAAACGTATACGGCCCCGGCGGGCACACCTCCCGCCCGCAGCTGACAAACGATGTTGTGTTCGCCTTGTCTTCGCTGGTTACCCAGCTGCCCGCATTGCTTTCCCGCCGCGTGGACCCCCGCACTGGAACCGTACTTGTGTTCGGCAGCATCCATGCCGGGAATGCGGCGAACGCCATTCCGCAAATGGGTTCGGTTTCGGGGACGTTGCGCACCGCCTCGGTGGACGTGTGGCTATCCATCCAACCCCTCCTGGAGGAGCTGATAGGACACATCCTTGCCCCCACCGGGTGTAGTTACGATATTGACTACACGCGGGGTATTCCGCCGGTGGTAAATGACCCCATTGCCACCCATTTGTTAATCGATCATTCGCCATTCCGTGTGGTGGAGGCGCTGCAATCCTCGGGGGGTGAGGATTTCTCCTGGTATCTGCAGGAAATCCCTGGTTGCATGGCGCGTCTCGGGTGCAAAACAAACGTGGAGTATGACTTGCACCAGGCCGACTTGATTGTTGATGAAAACTGTATTGACGTGGGGGTCAAGCTGTTTGCTTCGGTGCTGCATGCGGATAGACTGTGAGCCATCTTTGACTTTCCCGAATGCACACCAAATAAAGGACTCGCTTTGACTCAACGAATCGTCATTATCGGCGGTGGGCCCGCTGGCTACGAGGCTGCACTCGCAGGCGCCAAATACGGTGCCGATATTACGTTGGTGGAAGACCAGGGGCTGGGCGGTTCGGCGGTGATCTATGACTGCGTGCCCTCGAAATCTTTTATCTCCGCGACTTCCATCAAAACGGACTTGCGCCGCGCCGACGATATGGGTTTGGACGCTTCCGTGGGGGAGGCGCACCTGCATCTCGACGCCGTGAACGCTCGCGTGAAAGAACTCGCCCGCGCCCAATCCGCCGACGTGTGGGGCCAAATGGATCGCGCCGGGGTAAAGGTGATCAATGGCCGCGCGGTGTTTGATGATTACAAGGCGAAACAAACCACCCACTATGTGCGCGTCACCCATAATGACGGGCACGAAGAAACCCTCGAATGCGACCTTGTGTTGTTGGCCACCGGCGCCTCCCCGCGCGTGCTGCCCAATTGCGAACCCGATGGCGACCGGATTTTAAACTGGCGCCAGGTATATGACATCAAGGAATTGCCCGAACACCTCGTGGTGGTGGGTTCCGGCGTGACCGGCGCGGAATTCGTATCCGCGTTCGCAGAATTGGGCGTTAAGGTGACCATGGTGGCCTCCCGCGATCGCATCCTGCCGCACGACGATGCGGACGCGGCGGACGTGCTGGAAACGGTGCTCGCGGAACGCGGCGTCGCTCTGGAAAAGCACGCGCGTGTGGATGCCGTGACGCGCACCGAGGACGGCGTCGTCGTGCGGACTACCGACGGCCGCGAGATCCACGGCTCCCACGCATTGATGACGGTGGGTTCCGTCCCCAACACCGAAAACCTGGGCTTGGAAAAGGTCGGGGTGGAACTGACCCCGTCCGGCCATATCAAGGTGGATCGCGTCTCGCGCACCTCGGTGGCCGGCGTGTATGCCGCGGGCGATTGCACCAATGTGTTCCCGCTGGCTTCCGTCGCCGCCATGCAGGGCCGCATCGCCATGTACCATGCGCTCGGCGAGGGTGTGACTCCGATCCGGTTAAAGACCGTGGCCACCGCCGTGTTTACGCGCCCCGAGATCGCCGCCGTGGGGGTTACGCACGCCCAGGTGGAATCCGGCGAGGTTTCCGCCCGCGTTGCGGTGTTGCCATTGGCCACCAATGCGCGCGCCAAGATGCGTTCCCTGCGCCACGGCTTTGTCAAGCTATTCTGCCGCCGCAATTCCGGCTTGGTTATCGGCGGTGTGGTGGTCGCGCCGACGGCTTCCGAATTGATCCTCCCCATTGCGGTGGCCATTAACAATAATCTCACCGTGGAGGATTTGGCCAATACCTTTGCGGTGTATCCGACGCTTTCCGGTTCTATTACGGAGGCCGCACGGCAATTGGTTCAGCACGACGACCTCGGTTAACCCCGGTTCGCTGCCCCCTGCATTTCGCGGCCGGGGGCAGTTGTGCGAAAACCAATGCAGGGGGTGAAAGTTGTGAATTTTTGGGGTGTGGAAGTGAAAAATTCACGCAGTGGGTCACTTTGTCTAAGTTCGCGAGATTTGTGGCATAGAATTGATATTCTAGTGACCGAACTCACGTATTCACCCATTGTAAAGGCAGAGCCGTGACCAAAAAACCTAAACTTGCAACCTTTGCGAAGATACTTGTTGCTAACCGCGGCGAGATCGCAGTTCGTGCATTCCGCGCCGCCTACGAAATTGGCGCGAAGACCGTTGCTGTCTTTCCACAAGAAGACCGAAATTCATTCCACCGCTCCATGGCCTCCGAGGCGCACCGAATTGGCGCGGAAGGTTCCCCGGTAAAGGCGTATTTGGATATCGATGAGATCCTGCGTGCCGCCCAAGAGGCAGGTGCGGACGCCATTTACCCCGGCTACGGCTTCCTTTCCGAAAACGCCCACTTTGCCCGCGAATGCGCAGAGCATGGGATCACCTTTATCGGCCCATCCCCGGAGGTCCTCGAACTCACCGGCGATAAGTCCGCGGCCGTGACCGCGGCGCGCCAGGCCGGATTGCCCACCCTGGAGGATTCCGAACCCAGCGCCAATGTGGAAGAGCTGGTCAAGTATGCCGAGGGCCAAACCTACCCGCTGTTTGTCAAGGCCGTGGCCGGTGGCGGCGGGCGCGGCATGCGCTTTATCCCCACCCCGGAAGACCTGCCGCACCTGGCTGCCGAGGCCTCCCGCGAAGCGCTCAGCGCCTTTGGCGACGCCCGCGTATATATCGAGCGCGCGGTAATGAACCCGCAGCACATCGAGGTGCAGATCCTCGGTGATAATACCGGCGAGGTAATCCACCTATTCGAACGTGATTGCTCGGTGCAGCGGCGCCACCAAAAAGTAGTGGAAATCGCCCCCGCTCAGCACCTGGACCCGGCATTGCGCGAGCGTATCTGTAACGATGCAGTGAAGTTCTGCAAAGAGATCGGATACACCGGCGCGGGCACCGTGGAATTCCTTGTCGATGAAAACGGCAACCACGTGTTTATTGAGATGAACCCCCGCATCCAAGTCGAACACACGGTCACCGAAGAGGTCACCGGCGTGGACCTGGTCAAGGCACAGATGCGGCTCGCCGCCGGCGCCACCCTCGCCGAGCTCGGGCTCACCCAGGACAAGATCCACACCGAGGGCGCCGCGCTGCAATGCCGCATCACCACCGAGGATCCCGGCAATGGCTTCCGCCCCGATACCGGCGTGGTCACCGCATACCGCAGCCCGGGTGGCGCAGGTGTTCGATTGGATGGTGCCGCGCAGCTCGGCGGCGAGATCACCGCGCACTTCGATTCCATGCTGGTAAAGATGACCTGCCGCGGCGCCGATTTCAAGGGTGCGGTGATCCGCGCCCAACGCGCCTTGGCCGAATTCTACGTCTCCGGCGTGGCCACCAATATCGGCTTCCTGCGCGCCCTGCTCCGCGAGCCGGACTTTACTGGCCAGCGGGTTTCCACCTCCTTTATCGCCGACCACCCCTGGTTGCTCTCCGCCTCACCCGCCGATGATGAGTCGGGGCGGATCCTCGACTACCTCGCCGATGTGACCGTGAACCGCCCGCATGGCGCACCGCCTGCGGTAGGGGCGGCCGTCGATAAGCTGCCTGAGTTGCCGCCACTGCGCCGTGGCTCCCGCGATAAGCTGCGCGACCTTGGTCCGAAACGATTTGCGGAAGCGCTGCGGCGCCAAACCGCCCTTGCCGTGACGGACACTACTTTCCGCGACGCACACCAATCGCTGCTTGCCACCCGCGTGCGCTCCTCGGCGCTTGTCGACGCCGCGCGCCACGTGTCCCACCTCACCCCCGAGCTGCTCTCCGTCGAGGCGTGGGGTGGGGCAACCTACGATGTGGCGCTGCGCTTCCTGCACGAAGATCCATGGGAACGTTTGGACGAATTGCGGCGCGCAATGCCGAACATCAATATCCAAATGCTGCTGCGCGGTCGCAACGCCGTGGGCTACACCCCGTACCCCGATTCCGTGTGCCGTGCCTTCGTGCAGGAAGCGGCCCGCAGCGGCGTGGATATCTTCCGCATCTTTGACGCCCTCAACGACGTGAGTCAGATGCGTCCGGCAATCGAAGCTGTGCTCGAAACCGGTACCAGTGTCGCCGAGGTAGCCATGGCGTATTCCGGAAACCTCGCCGACCCGGGCGAAAAGCTTTACACGCTGGACTACTACCTCAATCTCGCCGAACAAATCGTCGAATCCGGGGCGCATATCCTGGCCATCAAAGACATGGCCGGGCTGCTGCGGCCCGCCGCCGCTGGGAAACTGGTCACGGCGCTGCGGAAGGAATTCGATCTCCCCGTCCACGTGCACACCCACGACACCGCCGGCGGCCAATTGGCAACCTACCTCGCCGCCGCCAACGCCGGTGCCGACGCCGTGGATGGTGCCTCCGCGCCGCTCTCCGGGACCACCTCCCAGCCTTCGCTATCCGCGATCGTGGCGGCCTTTGCCAATACCCCGCGCGACACCGGCATCTCCCTCGACGCCGTCAGCGATATGGAACCCTATTGGGAAGCCGTGCGCCAAATGTACGCCCCCTTTGAGTCCGGTACACCCGGGCCGACCGGGCGCGTCTACCGGCACGAAATCCCCGGCGGGCAGCTATCCAACCTGCGCGCGCAGGCCGTGGCGCTCGGCCTGGCGGATCGCTTCGAACTCATCGAAGACTACTACGCAGCCGTCAATGACATGCTGGGGCGGCCCACCAAGGTCACGCCTTCCTCCAAGGTGGTCGGCGACCTTGCGCTGCACCTCGTCGGTGCCGGGGTGGACCCCGCCGACTTCGCCGCCGACCCGCAGAAATACGATATCCCCGACTCCGTGATCGCCTTCCTCAACGGCGAATTGGGCACGCCGCCCGGGGGTTGGCCCGAACCGCTGCGCACCCGGGCCTTGGAAGGCCGGCCCGCGATGAAGCCCAGCGTCACGGTGCCGGAAGAGGAAGAAGAAGCCCTGAAATCCGGGGTGGCAAGCGCGCGGCGCGGGGCGCTCAACCGGCTGATGTTCCCCAAGCCCGCCGCCGAATTCGTGGAACACCGGCGCAGGTTCGGCCATACTTCCGTGCTGACTGACCGCGAATTCTTCTACGGTCTGGTCGAAGGCAAAGAAACCTTTATTGACCTCGGCGATTCCACCCATATGCTGGTGCGTTTGGACGCTATCTCCGAGCCCGATGAAAAGGGCATGCGCACGCTGATCTGTAACGTGAACGGGCAGATCCGGCCCATGCGGGTGCGCGACCAATCGGTGGAATCCGTCACCGCTTCCGCCGAAAAGGCAGATACCAGCGTGGCCGGCCATGTGGCGGCGCCGTTCGCCGGCGTTGTTTCCGTCACCGCCGAAGTCGGGGCCGTTGTGGAAACCGGGCAGCCCGTGGCGATCATCGAAGCCATGAAGATGGAAGCCACCATTACCGCCCCGGTATCCGGGACCGTCGAACGCGTGGTGCTTACGCAGCCGACAAAGGTCGAAGGCGGTGACCTGCTGCTGGTGATCAAGTAGGTTGTAGGGCTCCCGGGCCGGCGGGCGGGGAGGGTGCTTTCCCGCCGGCTGGGGGTGCGGGGGTTCGCCGCGGCTGGGGCGGCTATGACATAGGATCCTGTTCCGAATCTATGTGCGGACGGTACGGGATATCGGGGGAGATGTTTTCATCTATCTCCAGCGCGTAGCCGGTGGCGGGGAAGGCTCGTTGGTGGCAGGTGGCGCGGGGGCAAATCCGACAACCGGCGCCGATCGGGGTCGCGGCGTCGGGAGAAATCGTGAGCCCCTGGGAATAGACAAGGTTGCGCGCCTGCTCTAGGTCGCAGCCGAGACCGATGGCGAATTGCGTGGGGCTGGTGCCAAAGCCGCGCGATGGGCCCGTAACCGTGCGAGCGATCCAAAGATATGTTCGACCGTCCGGCATTTGGGCGAGCTGGCGGACGATTTGGCCGGGCGTTTCGAACGCGCGGTGCACAACCCACTTAGGGCACGCGCCGCCGGAGCGGGAAAAGTGAAACGACGTGGCGGATTGGCGTTTGGAGATATTTCCCGCCCTGTCGGTGCGGATAAAAAAGAACGGCACGCCTTGTTGCTTATTGCGCTGAAGCGTTGAAAGCCGGTGGCAAGTAGTTTCGAATCCCGTGCCAAAGTGCGCGCGAATGCGATCGATATCGTAGGCGGTCTGATGCGCCATATTTAAAAACTCGGTATACGGCATGACCACGGCGGCGGCGAAATATTGCGCCAGCCCGACCCTGGCCAATGCCTGCGCTTCGGGGGAGAGGGAGGGGTCCGCCGATAAGTTTTGCAAAAGTTCGCTGTGCTCCAAAAAGCACCATTGAAGTGCAAGTTCGAAGCATTGCTGGGCCTCGGTGAGGTCGTAACGCAGGCGCACCTGCCGGTTTGTGTAAATACGCCGCGGACCATCCTGATGCGCCTTGTATCGAACAGACACTTGGTGGTGCGTGTCCAACGCCGCCGTCAGCCTGGTCACCCGCAGCCCGGGTCCGCCGAGCGTGCTGGCGAACTCTTCGGCGAGTTCATCGAGCTCGGGAATGTGGTTTCGGCGCTCGTAGAAAAAGTCCCGGACGTTTTCAAAGGCGTTCGTGTTCCAAGCCTTAGGAACATACTCAGGGGTAGTTTGCAGGGGTACGGAGGGGATTCCTGCAAAGTCTGTGGAAGCTTGGCTTGTGGCGGCAGCATCGGCAAGCGAATGCGCAAGATGGACGACGCCCCGCGCAAGTTCGGGGTAGCGGTTCGCTAGGTCATGCAATTCATCGATGCGGATATTCGTCAGGCCCGCCGAGGTAAATGCCTCCTGCAGATCGGCCACGAAACGCGCGTTGACGTCCGGGGAGAAGTATGTCGAATCGAGGGAAAAAGCCTTGGTAAACGACATTAAAACCGTGGCCGTGAGCGGGCGTTGATCGTTTTCAAGTTGGTTGAGGTAACTGGTCGAGAGGTTCGCTTGCTTCGCCATTGCCGTCTGGGTCAGCCCAAGCGTGCGCCGCAGCGTCCGAATCCTTGCCCCCGCATAGAGCTTTTCCATGGCCGCTTTCCTTTCCGTTTTTTCGACGACCAGCGAGTTACGCAAATTCCGCAAAATCGCCGAATATGGACGCATATTTTTGCATCTCACACAAGCCTTTGCACACTTCAAAAAGCTTATACGGTCAGTTTTGTTCGTCCGATATCACCCTCCAAATTGGGGGGTTGAGCACCTTTGTGAGGAGCAGACTGAATGGAGCAACACATTGTTCGTACGCACCGCTCGGCGGAGGATTTCCCCATCGCCGAACACCTGGCGTACAAAATTGCGAAAGTAGCTGCGGACCCGGTAGCGGTACCCGCGGATACAAAGGAGATGATTTGCAACCGCATCATCGATAACGCCGCGGTGTCTGCGGCGTCTGTTTTACGACGCCCCGTCACGGTTGCGCGCCGTCAGGCTGAGGCCCATCCAGTATCAGCCAATGGCGCAAAAGTTTTCGGTATTAGCGGAAACTACTCGGCCGAATGGGCGGCGTTTGCAAATGGCGTGGCGGTCCGCGAGCTGGATTTCCACGATACGTTTTTGGCTGCGGAATACTCGCACCCAGGCGACAATATCCCGGCGCTGGTGGCCGTGGCGCAGCATGTGAAGGCTTCCGGCACCGATTTGATCCGTGGCCTTGCCACCGCTTACGAGATTCAGGTTGACCTTGTTCGCGGCATGTGCCTGCACGAACACAAGATCGACCACGTGGCGCACCTTGGCCCGTCGGTAGCGGCCGGCCTTGGCACCATGCTGAAACTGCCGGTGGACGTGATCTATCAGGCGGTTGGCCAGGCGCTGCACACCACCACCGCCACCCGCCAGTCCCGCAAGGGCGCGATCTCCTCTTGGAAGGCGTTCGCACCGGCGTTCGCCGGGAAGATGGGCATCGAGGCCGTGGACCGCGCGATGCGTGGCGAGGGCGCGCCGTCCCCGATCTGGGAGGGCGAAGACGGCGTGATCGCTTGGCTGCTGTCCGGCCCCGACCACAAGTATACGATTCCATTGCCTGCGGAAGGCGAGGAAAAGCGCGCGATCCTTGACACCTTTACCAAGGAGCATTCCGCCGAATATCAATCTCAAGCCCCGATTGATTTGGCGCGACGCATGCGCGACAAGATTGGTGATCTCACGCAAATTGAAGAGATCATTTTGCACACCAGCCATCACACGCATTACGTCATTGGCACCGGTTCGAACGACCCCCAGAAATTCGATCCCGATGCGACGCGCGAAACGCTCGACCACTCGATTATGTACATTTTCGCCGTCGCCCTTGAAGACGGTTCGTGGCATCACGAGCGCTCGTATGCTTCCGAACGTGCGCACCGCCCCGAAACCATTGAATTGTGGCACAAGATTCGTACCGTCGAGGACCCGGAGTGGACCCGCCGCTACCATGCCGAAGATCCCAACGAAAAGGCGTTCGGCTGCCGCGCCGAGGTGCGCCTCAAGGATGGCACCGTAATCTCCGACGAACTCGCGATTGCCGACGCCCACCCCCTCGGCGCACGCCCGTTCGCTCGCCCGCAGTACGAAGAGAAGTTCCGCACGTTGGCCGAGGGGATCGTGGCACCGGCGGAACAAGATCGCTTCCTCGCCGCAGTGACCAATATTGAAACCCTTGATGACCTCGGGGAACTCAATATTGAACTTTCCGAAGAGGTGCTCAACCAAGCGCCGAACACCCCGCAGGGGCTGCTATGACAAACATGTTCTCGTCGGGTGATGCGCGCGAGCGCAGAAAAGCATTTCGTGCGGGCCTTAACTCGGGCAAGATTCAGCGGCTCCCCGGGGCGTTTTCCCCGCTGGTTGCCCGCGCGATAGCCGAGGCAGGTTTCGAAGGTGTGTACGTATCCGGTGCGGTCGTTGCCGCAGATTTGGCGCTGCCGGATATCGGCCTGACCACCCTCACGGAGGTCGCGGGCCGTTCCCGGCAGATCGCTCGGGTCACGGAATTGCCCGTCCTCGTGGACGCGGACACCGGGTTCGGCGAGCCGATGAGCGCCGCCCGAACGGTGTCTGAGCTGGAAGATGCTGGCGTTGCCGGGTGCCACCTCGAGGATCAGGTTAACCCCAAACGTTGCGGACACCTCGACGGCAAGGCCGTGGTGCCGATCGAAGATATGGTGCGTCGCCTAGGCGCCGCCGTGAGCGCACGACGCGATGAGAATTTCATCATTTGTGCGAGAACGGACGCCGCCGGCATCGAGGGGATCGACGCCGCTATCGACCGCGCCAAGGCATACGCCGAGGCCGGCGCGGACCTGATCTTTACCGAGGCCTTAAGAACCGAAGCCGATTTTGAGAAGTTCCGCCAGGCGGTGGATACCCCGCTGCTCGCGAATATGACCGAGTTCGGCAAATCCGAACTGATTCCCGCCCAAACCCTGGAATCCATCGGCTACAACGCGGTGATCTTCCCCGTAACCACCCTGCGCATCGCCATGGGCCAGGTTGAAGCGGCGCTCGAAGAAATTGCCGAAACCGGCACCCAGACCGGGTGGATCGACCGCATGCAGCACCGTTCCCGGCTGTATGAATTGCTCCGCTATTCCGAATTCAATGTGTTCGACCAAGAGATCTTCACGTATAGGAAGGAAAATTAAATGACTGAAATTCACAAGGGCCTCAATGGCGTTGTTGTTGATTACACCGCCGTTTCCAAAGTGGTCCCCGAAACGAACTCCCTGACCTACCGCGGATACCCGGTTCAGGAGCTCGCCCGCTATTGCTCGTTTGAAGAAGTGGCTTACTTGATGTGGAATGGGGAACTTCCCAGCCCGGACGAATTGCGCCGCTTCTCCATCCGGGAAAAGGCACTGCGCCGAATTGATCGCGGTTTGATTGATATGGTTCGCTCGATGCCGCTGTCCTGCCACCCCATGGACGTGCTGCGTTCCGCCATTTCCTATATTGGCGCCCAGGACCCGGAGGCATACACCAAGGATTCGGATCACATTCGCCGTTCCTCGCTGGAATTGATGGCAAAATTGCCCACGATCGTCGCGCTGGACATCCGGCGCCGCCGCGGCCAGGACTTTGTCGAGCCTTCCACCACGAAGGGCTTTTCCGAAAACTTCCTCGATATGGTCTTTGGCGAAGGTGTGTGCGATCGCGCGGATGTTGAGGCGTTCGACAAGTCGATGATCCTCTACGCCGAGCACTCCTTTAACGCCTCCACCTTTACCGCCCGGGTGGTCACCTCCACGATGTCGGACACCTATTCTGCGGTGACCGCTGCGATCGGCGCCCTGAAGGGCCCGCTGCATGGCGGCGCCAACGAGGCCGTGATGCACACGATGCTGGAGATCGGCGATCCCGAAAAGGCGCGCGAATGGGTCAATAACGCGTTGGACAACAAGCGACTCATTATGGGCTTCGGCCACCGCGTGTACAAGCGTGGCGATTCCCGCGTTCCCACCATGGAGGCCGCCTTCCGCGAACTCGCCGAGAAGCACGACGGCGCCAAGTGGGTCAAGATGTACGAGGAAATGGCCGCCGCCATGGACGAGCGCACGGGCATCAAGCCGAACCTGGACTTCCCGTCCGGCCCGGCCTACCACCTGCTCGGCTTCGAGGTTGAATTCTTTACCCCGCTGTTCGTAATGTCCCGCATCACCGGCTGGACCGCACACATTATCGAGCAGAATGAGAGCAATTCCCTGATCCGCCCGCTGTCCGCGTACAACGGCGTCGAGCAGCGCAAGGTGCCCACCACGATCGACTAAAAAAAGCTCTCCGACCAGCGAGTAACCGTCTCCTCCCCAGCAACCACGGCATCGGCCACAGTCTTCTGCGGCAGTACCGGGTCGTTGGGGAGGATTCGTTGTGGGTCCCCAATCGGGGTCACCTTCACCGTGCCGTCAAACACGGCCAGCGCCAGCATTTCAACGTTTGTTTGTTCGCATACCGCCCAAGTGAACATGCTTTCCGACGCCCACCCCTCCCGGGCCACCGCGATCAGCTCAGCGGGGTCGTCGGTAATGTGGGCGAGGGCGGGTCGGTCGTCGATCCTATCGTCATCATGCAGGGGCCGTAAATAGAATCGACCGCCGTTAAGTTCCATTGCTTCCATGAACACAGTCTAACGTGGTTGACCTGCGTTCAACGAAGTATAAAGAAAATGGGCCCAAGGAACTTGGACCCATTCACTTCGCGTGAAGTATTACTTCAATTCCATGAGCACGGCGCCCTTGGTCACGCCCTCACCGGCGGCGCAAGCCAGACCGGTAACCACGCCATCCTTGTGAGCCTTGACCGGGTTCTCCATCTTCATGGCCTCGAGAACAACCACGGTGTCGCCCTCCGCGACCTCCTGACCTTCCTCAACATTGACCTTGATCACGGTACCCTGCATCGGAGCGGCCACGGCGTCGCCGGAAACGGCCTTCTTGCCGGCGCTGCCACGACGCTTCTTGGCCTTCTTCTTTGCGGCACCATTGCCGCCGCCCAGTGCGAGGTCGCCCGGGAGTGCAACCTCGACCCGACGGCCGTCGATCTCCACGATGACCTTTTGTGCCGGCGTTGCTTCTTCCTCTTCCTCGCCCTCGGCGGGGTCGACGTAAGCCGGGATCGGGTTCTCCCACGCCTCTTCGATCCACTTGGTGTACACGTCGAACTTGGTGCCGTCGCCGATAAAGGCGGGGTTGTCAACGATGTGGCGGTGGAACGGGATGACGGTGGGCATGCCTTCGACAACATATTCGTCGAGGGCGCGGCGGGCGCGCTGCAGGGCCTCGTCGCGGTTCTCTCCGTACACGATCAGCTTGGCAAGCATCGAGTCGAACTGACCGCCGATTACCGAGCCTTCCACGATGCCGGAATCCATGCGGATACCGGGGCCGGCCGGCTCCGCGTACTTGGTGATCTTGCCGGGGGCGGGCATGAAGTTGGTGCCCGCATCCTCACCATTGATACGGAACTCGATGGCGTGGCCGCGCGGCGACGGATCTTCCTTGATGTGCAATTCGCGGCCTTCGGCGATGCGGAACTGCTCGCGCACCAAGTCGAGGCCGGTCGTGGCCTCGGTCACGGGGTGCTCCACCTGCAGACGGGTGTTCACCTCGAGGAAGGAGATCAGGCCGTCGGAACCGACCAAGTATTCGACGGTGCCAGCGCCGTAGTAGTGGGCTTCCTTACAGATCGCCTTGGCGGATTCGTGCAGCCGCTTGCGCTGATCATCGGTCAGGAACGGGGCGGGGGCTTCCTCGACCAGCTTCTGGAAACGACGCTGCAAGGAGCAGTCACGAGTACCGGCAACCACAACATTGCCGTGCTGGTCGGCCAGCACCTGGCACTCCACGTGGCGGGCCTTGTCCAGGTAGCGCTCCACGAAGCACTCGCCACGGCCGAAGGCGGCAAGGGCTTCGCGAGTTGCGGACTCGTAAAGATCCTTGACCTCTTCCATCTTGTAGGCAACCTTCATGCCGCGGCCGCCGCCACCGAAGGCAGCCTTAATGGCGATGGGAAGGCCATGCTCCTTGGCAAACTCCACAACCTCATCGGCATCCTTCACCGGCTCCTTGGTGCCGGGGGCCATGGGGGCATTTGCCTTCAAAGCGATGTGGCGTGCGGTGACTTTGTCACCAAGATCACGAATGGACTGCGGCGACGGGCCAATCCAAATAAGGCCCGCGTTAATCACGGCTTCAGCAAAGTCTCCGTTTTCCGAAAGGAAGCCATAACCGGGGTGGATGGCATCCGCACCGGACTTCTTGGCAGCATCGAGAATCTTGTCAAACACCAGGTACGATTCTGCGGAGTTCTGACCGCCGAGGGCAAAAGCCTCATCTGCCATGGTGACGAAAGGTGCATCTGCGTCCGGTTCTGCGTAGACAGCAACACTTGCAATGCCCGCATCACGAGCGGCGCGGATAACGCGAATGGCGATTTCGCCGCGATTGGCAACCAGTACCTTAGTGATTTTCTTGGTCTCGACTGTCACGAGAACCCCTCCTGAAGATTGTGCACCGCGACGCGACGGGCGCCGCCTCTGTAACCGAATGTGCCGCTCCTCACGTGGGGTATGAGGAGCAGTAGAACACC